>JAJXRJ010000024.1 GCA_021629085.1 Oscillospiraceae bacterium
AAATTTGTCAATATTTCAGTAAATTTTTAAAAAAGCCATTGAAATTTATTTTAATATGAGATATACTATTTTCATAAAAAATCAAATTAAAATAAAAATTATTTTCAGAAATGGAGGTAGATGCCATGTTGGATTACGCAGTGCGGATTGGCCTTGTCCCAGAACGCCGATATCTTCCTGGGCCGAAGCGGACGGGGATTTTTAATCCCGATTACGCAGTGGAAAATAAAAACCGTGCAGTCAAATACATAAAGGAGCACTTCTCAGACGAAAACACCGTGTTTTTTGATTTAGATTTTTTAAACGACGAGGGGTTGCTCTATCATGTGGACCAGTGCGAAGCGGTGCGGGATTATTTTTTGAAACATAAGGTGGACGCCATTTTCATTCTCAACTGTAACTTCGGAAACGAGGAGGCAGCAGGTGAAATTGCGAAGATGATGCGGCTCCCCACCCTTTTGTGGGGCCCAATCGACACGGTATTCGACGCGGACGGCACCCGTTATACAGACGCGCAATGCGGCTTATTTGCCATAAGCAAGCAGCTAAAGCGCGCAAACCTGCCCTTTTCCTACATTGAAAACTGCGACGTTGCCGACCCGGTATTTGCGGATGGGCTGCGGCAGTTTCTCTCTGTTACATGCATGCTCAAAAACTTTAAAAAGCTGAAAATCGCGCAGGTGGGTGTGCGCCTCCAGCCGTTTAAAAGCGTCGCCTCCAATGAAGTGGAGCTGATGGAGCAGTTTGGCATTGATATTACGCCGGTCAATATGGCGGTGGCATCTGAAAAACTGGAACGGATTTTCAAAGAGGAACAAACCGCGCTGAAACGCCTTTTACAAGAGACGCGCCAAAAATTTGACCTTGGCAGCACGGACGAAGAAACACTGCTCAAAATGATGACGTTTGTAAAATTCTATCAGGAGCTGTTTTTGGAAACCGGTGCGGACGTGATTTCCACCGAGTGCTGGACCAGCATGCAGCTTGCATTCGGCGCTATGCCCTGCCTTGCCATGAGCCTGCTTGCCGACATGGGATATCCCGTCATCTGCGAGTCAGACATCCACGGCGCAATATCCTCTGCACTTTTGTCCTGCGCGGCGCGGGGCAAGGTGCCGCCCTTGTTCGGCGAGTTCACCACCCGCAACCCGCAAAACAAAAACGCTGAGCTATTGTGGCACTGTGGCCCGTTTGCGTTTTCGTCCAAACGGCCGGGGGCAAAAGCATCATTATATAATTTACGCCCCAGCTTTCCTACGGCGGACGGCGAATACACCATCTGCCGGTTCCAGGGCGAACGCGGGAAATACTATCTTTTGGGCGGCGGTTTCCACACAACCGAAGGCCCTTACACGTTTGGCACTTATATGTGGGCGGAGTTCCCAGACCTGTCAAAGGTGGAACGCAAACTCATTGAAGGCCCTTATATTCACCACATGAGTGAAATTTTGGGCAACTTTACCGGCGTGTTAAAAGAATTTGCCAAGTTTGTTCCAAATTTGGTGTTTGAAGATATCAATGAATAATCAAAATGGAGGGGTTTTAAATGCAGTTAAACAGTTTTATGCTGGATATGATTTTATCCGAGCTGGAGGATGCGGTGGGCCGTGAAAACTGTTCCACCAAAGAAATTGACAAGCTGACCCACAGCGTGGACTATTTCTGGCTGTCCCGGATGTGGGCGGACCGCGGCCAAAAGATGCCGGAGGCCGACATTGTGGTTTCCCCCAAAAACGCGGCGGAAACCTCTAAGGTTTTGCAGATTGCCAACTACTACAAAATCCCCGTCACCACTTGGGGCGGCGGCGGCGGCACACAGGGCGGCGCGCTCCCGGTGGCGGGCGGCATTTTGCTGGACACCAAGCGCATGAATGAAATCTACGACGTCAACACCGAGTCCATGTACATAGAATGCGGCACCGGCGCAATTTACAAGCATGTGGAATGGGCGGCAAATGAGCGCGGCTATGCCACCATGCACTATCCAAGCTCGCTCACCTGCTCCACTGTGGGCGGATTTTTGGCGCACCGGGGCATTGGCGTGGTATCCACCAAATACGGTAAGATTGACGACATGGTGCTGCAAATGGAAGTGGTGCTGCCAAACGGCGACATCATCTATACCTCCCCCGCGCCCAAGCACGCGGCAGGGCCGGATTTAAACCAGATCTTCATTGGCAGCGAGGGCACGCTGGGCGTGATGACCAAGGCGCAGATGCGCATTTACGCACAGCCGGAAGAACGGCGGTTCCGCGGATTTTTATTCCACAACATAACGGACGCCTTCCACGCGGGGCGTGAGCTTCTGCAAAAAATCAAGCCCAGCGTCATGCGGCTTTACGACGAGGCGGAAACCTCTACGCTCATCAAAAAAATTGTGGGTGTGCAAAAGCCCGGTGCGTTTATGAACGTGGCCATTGAGGGCATGTCGGAAATCGTCAAAATTGAAGAAAAGATTCTTTTAGAAACATTTGCTAAATACGGTGCGGAGGACTTGGGCAGCGAATACGGCGAAAAATGGTGGAAGGAAAAAATCACCTTCTTCTATCCCGGCCACATGATGGATTTGCCGCAGATGTTCGGCACCATGGACTCCATTGCGCCGTATGACAAAATTGAAAAAATCTACTGGGCCATGAAGGAGGCCATTGAAACCAACTTCCCCATGGCGCGCTTTATCGCCCATTTCTCCCATTGGTATGAGTGGGGCTGCATGATTTATGACCGCTTTATTGTTGACAACCCGCCCAAAGACCCGCACGAAGCGCTGCGTCTGCACAATGCCATTTGGAGCCTGGGCGTGCGCACGGCCATTGCAAACGGCGGCGTGGTCAATGACCATCACGGCGTTGGCATTAAACTGGGGCGGCTCATGAAAGAGCAATACGGCCCGGCCATGCAGGTATTTTACGGGTTAAAATCCAAGCTGGACCCCAATGGGATTATGAACCCGTATAAATTAGGATTATAAGGAGGAGCGAACAATGCTGATATCACAAAAAAGCAAAGAAATCATTGACAGCTGCCGGTTTTGCTGGATGTGCCGGCACATCTGCCCCATTGGGAATGCCACTGGCCAAGAACGCAACAATGCGCGGGCAAGGGCGCTCTCCCTTTCCATGGTGGAGCGCGGGTTTGAAATGAGTGAAAGCATTGCCCAAAACCTCTATGAGTGTGCGCTGTGCGGCGCTTGCACCAAGGAGTGCGCCACGGGCTGGGATCCGGTAAAATTCACAAAGGAAACACGGCTGGAAGCGGTCATCAACGGCAAGGCACCCGCATTTGTGGACACCATGCTTCAAAACTTAGAAACCACGGGAAACGTCTACGGCATTACGGGAATCGGCGAGCTGGAGGATGTGATTGACACCCTGCCCAAAACTTCCGGCACGCTGTTTTACTTAGGCAGCGACGCGCGGACGGCAGGGCGCAAATGTGCAGCGGACGCCATCTTGCTGCTCAAAAAAGCGGGCGTGGACTTTACCGTGTTAAAAGACGAACCGGACAGCGGCTACGCCATGGATTTTTTGGTGGGCGGCGCGGATGAAACCAAGCAGGCCATGCAAAAAGCGGCGCAAATGCTCACCTATGACACCATCGTTGTTTACGACCCAGCCGATGCAAAGGTGTTTTTGCACGAATACAAGGAATGGGATATCCCCTTAAAGGCCAATATCATCCCATTCCCCGCATTTTTAAATACGCTTATCAAAACGGGGAAATTATCCCCCCAAAAAGGAAACACCACCTTCACCATCCAAGACCCGGCGCACCTTGCGCGGGATTTGGAGGAAACGGAGGATCTGCGTGAAATCCTTACTGCCTGCGGGGATGTGAAAGAAATGCTGTTAAACCGCAAAGACACGATGTGGGCGGGAAACCTTCTTATGAAAGAATATATGCCAAACACCATTGATTTAGTTGCAAAAAACCGCTGGGAAAACGCAAAAAGCACTGGTGCGGACGCGCTGGTTTGCGCAAGCATTTCAGAATATTTGGCGCTTGACGCAGTAAAACCTGACGATATGAAGCTTCTCACGCTGGAACAAGCCGTGCTGGCCTGTCTCTAAAAAGGAGGGATTTTTGTGCTTGTCAATTTGTCTGAAATTCTAAACCTGGCACAGGCGGGCGGCTTTGCCATCCCAGCCTTTAACGTGTATAACCTGGAAACACTCGAAGGCGTGTTTGAGGCAGCCGAGGAGGCGCGTGCTCCCATCATCATCCAATGCTACAGCCGGCTGTTTGCCGCGGGCGACGCCTATTTTCTGGCGCCATCCATACTTGCAGCCGCCAAACGCGCCACAGTGCCCATCTGCTTTCATTTAGACCACGGCGCGGGTGAAAAAGAGGTGACCCTTGCACTCCGCTACGGCTGCACCGGCATTATGATTGACGGCTCCGCGCTGGATTATGCAAACAATGCGGCAATCACCAAGCGGGTTTGTAAAACCTGCGGGTATGCCGGTATTCCCGTGGAGGGCGAGCTGGGCCATGTGGGCAGCACCAAAGACAGCGAAATGGCAGAATATACCAACGTGGAGGAAGCGGCGCGGTTTGCAAAAGAAACTGGCGTGGCCGCGCTTGCCATTTTAGTGGGCACTGCGCATGGACGCTACAAACAGGCCCCCAAACTGGACATTGAACGGATTGCGGCCATTGCAGACGCGACAAGCCTTCCGCTGGTGCTGCACGGCGGCTCGGGCGTGGGCGACGACCAAATCCGCGCGGCAATCGCGGCGGGAATCCGCAAAATCAACTTTGGTACTGACGTTTGCTATTCCTTTTTGGATACGGTGTTTGACACCTCCCGTGAAATTGTCGCAGTCGACCTCTTTATGAAAGACGCCATTGCCGCAGTATCACGCTTTGCGCTGGAGAAAATCCGGCTGCTGGGCGCGGAGGGCAAGGCATGAGCGATATCATTGGCATTGGGGCAAGCGTGTACGACACTGTCATGCAAACCGACCGCTTCCCCAAAGAGGACACCAAACTGGAGACAAAAGCGACGTTGGCCTTTGGCGGCGGGCCCTGCGCAACCGCGCTGTGCGCCGCATCCACACTTGGGGCAAGCACGGCCTATTTGGGCTGTTTGGGCGATGATGCGTACGGGCAGTTTATGCTGGAAGACTTTAAACGCTTTGGCGTGGATACATCCGGGGTGCACATCAAGCCAAACTGCGTTTCCTTTCACTCCTTTGTGCTGTTAAACACCGCGTCCGCCACCCGCACCTGCCTTTGGAACAAAGGCAGTGTTCCCGCACTTTTGCCGGAGGAAGTGGACGTTTTAGCAGTCCGGCATGCAAAAATCCTGCATTTGGACGGCCATCAGCTAGATGCTGCCCGGCATGCTGCCAAAATTGCCAAAAAAGCCGGTGTGAAGGTAAGTTTAGACGCGGGCGGCGTGTATCCAGGCATTGACCAGCTGCTGCCCGATGTGGATTTTCTCATCCCATCTGAAGAATTTGCACAGGCGTTTACCGGAAAATCCAACACGCAAGACGCGGTAAAGTCACTCTATGACAGGTTCCGCCCGGAATTTGTGATTGCGACCCAGGGCGCAAAGGGAGGAATTATTTATGACGGCAGCGAATTTTGCCATTATCCGGCATTTTTGGTAAATGCTGTGGACACCAACGGCGCGGGCGACGTATTTCACGGCGCGTTTTGCGCGGCCTACACAAAAGGCATGCGCCTTCTTTCCTGCGCACAGTTTGCCAGCGCGGTATCGGCGCTCAAATGCACCAAAACCGGCGCGCGCACCGGCGTGCCAACTTATCAGGAAACCATCGAGTTTTTAAATCAGGAGGGAATTGTAGTATGAATTTTAAAAAGACTTGGAACAAGCAGGGAACCAAAACAGAAGTGATTACAAAAGAAAACAGCAGCCTTTCTATGATTGAAATGGACATGGTAAAACTTTTATCCGGCCAAAGCGTTTCCTACGATGAAAAAGACAAGGAATATGCACTGATCATTTTGGGCGGCACCTGCTCTGTCAAAGGCGAACATTTGGATTTTGCAAACATCGGCAAGCGCAAAAACGTGTTCGACGGCCCGGCCGCCGCGCTCTATATTCCGCGCAACACCCCGTTTACCATCACGGCGGACACCGATGTGGAAATTGCGGTGTCCAAATCGCCCGCAAAAAAAGATTTCCCCGCAAAGCTTGTTTCGCCTGAGGACGTCATTATCAAAGACCTGGGCAGGGACGGCTGGAAGCGGCAGGCGCACTTTATTTTGGACGAGCGCGTGGATGCAAATCTGCTCTATATTGGCGAGGCATATGTGCAGTCGGGCATGTGGGCCAGCTATCCGCCCCACAAACACGACGAGGACAACATGCCGGCAGAGGGTATTTTGGAAGAAGTGTATTACTACGAATTTGACAAGGACGCAGGCTTTGGTATTCAAAAAGTGTATTCCAAAGGCGGCGATATTGATGAGACCTACACGGTGAAAACCGGCGACTTTGTAGAAATTCCCAAAGGCTACCATCCGTTTGCCTGTGCGCCGGGGTATGACTCCTATTATCTTTGGGTGATGGCGGGCGAAAACCGTGGGTTTTTCATGACAACTGAAGAGGGCCACGCATGGCTGAACCAATAATTCGATTGCCAAAATAAATTGAAACGTTTAGGTGAACCTTATGCATTATGTTTTAGGAATTGACTTTGGCGGCGGCGCATCCAAAGCAACACTTCTTGCACAAGATGGTACGATTGCCGCGCAAAATACAGTGGAATATAAAACCAGCTACCCCAAGCCGGGATATGCAGAGCAAAATCCCATGGACTGGTATGATGCGGTGAAAAAGAATATTGCGGCGCTGCTGCACAAAAGCGGGGTTTTGCCCTCCTCCATTTTGTGCGTCTGTTTGGATGCGGCAACGCATACAGCCGTGCTTTTAGATGCGCAAAATAATGTGCTCATGCCCGCCATCTACTGGACGGACACACGCTGCACGGCGGAATGTGAAACACTGCGCAAACAGTGCGGCACAGAAATCTTTGAAACCGCGCTCCACAAAGTGGATACCATCTGGACGCTTCCGCAGCTGATGTGGATTCAAAACAATCAGCCGGACATCTGGCGCAAGACCAAAAAAATTTTGTTTGCCAAGGATTTTGTCCGTTTTTTGCTGACCGAAAAGCTGTATACCGACCGGATTGAAGCACAGGGCAGCATGCTCTATGACTGCCGCACACAGGTGTGGTCAGAGCGGCTGTGCGGCCTTTTGGGCCTTGACACAAACAAATTGCCGCCGTTGTTAAACCCGCTGGACAAAGCTGGTACCATTACGCAAAAAGCAGCGGCAGAAACTGGGCTCATTGCCGGCACACCCGTTATTTGCGGCACCACCGATACCGCATTGGAAGTGTTTGCTGCCGGCGCAGTTTACGAGGGCGACATGACAGTCAAGCTTGCAACTGCCGGCAGGATTTGCGTCATCACGCCAAAGCCTTACCCTGACCAGAACCTGGTGAATTATTCTCATATTTTAGATGGCCTGTGGTATCCGGGCACCGCTACAAAATCGTGCGCAGCCTCCTACCGCTGGTATCGCGACACCTTTGGCGGCGATTATGCGGCGCTGGATGCAGATGCGCAAACTGTGGAGCCGGGGTGCGGCGGGCTGATGTTTCATCCCTATTTAAACGGTGAATTAACGCCGTATGCCGACCCCATGCTGTGCGCAAGTTTTACTGGTGTGCGCGCATCCCATAAAAAAGCGCACTTTTCCCGCGCCGTGCTTGAAGGCGTGGCCTATTCCCTGCTCGCGTGCCTAAAATCGTTAGAATCGCTTGGCATCCAGCATGCAGACCACGCAGTGCTCATTGGCGGCGGCGCAAAAAGCCCGCTCTGGCAGCAGATTGTGGCCGATGTTTTGGGGCTGCGGCTTGTTCTGACCAACAACAGCGACTCCTCCTTTGGCGGCGCTATGCTGGCAGGGGTGGCGGCAGGTTTCTTTGCATGTGCCGCAGACGCCGCAAAGTCTTGTGTAAGGCCACTGTCTGAAATCGCTCCAAATCCGGCCAATACCGCGCGCTATCAAGCGCTGTATACCCGCTACACAGCCATTCACGACGCGCTGGCGCCAATCTATCACAATGGGTGAGCCTATGAAACTTGTTGTATGTGTGAAAGAAACAGAGGGCGACATCAGCCCGTTTGACCAAAGCGCGTTAGAGTGCGCGCTTCAAATTCCGCAGGCAGAGATTACGGTTTTGTGCATGGGCAGGGAAACGGCCTTGCCTGTGCTGACGCGGTTAACGCGGCTGGGCAATGTGCAGGCACAGCTTATTTGTGACCCGGTATTTGCCGGCGCGGACACGCTTGCCACCAGTTATGCGCTCTCGCTTGCCGTTCACCGCCTTTCGCCCGACCTGGTTTTTTGCGGGCGGCAGAGCATGGATGGCGACACCGCCCAGGTTGGCCCCTGTTTGTCCGCCATGCTTGGCTTTTCACTCATTACCAATGTACTGCAATTAGAATCTGTTTTGGACAATGCCGTCTCCTGCCAAACCCGGTTTGGGAAAGAAACAGCACAGCTGCCTGCCCTGCTCACTTTGGAGCGCGGGTATCAGCTCCGCTTTCCCAGCATCCGCGCAAGGGCAAAAGAAGTGGAAATGATTTCTGCCGCAGCACTTGGTGCAGATCCGGCAAGATGCGGATTGGCCGGCTCCCCCACCCGGGTGCTCAAAACGTTTGAAAGCAATGTCGGGCGGCGGAATTGCCAATGGATTTTGCCCAAACAGCTCCCGGATATTCTTGCGCAAGAACGGCAAAAAAGAAGGCAGGCAGAAACGCTCATTGACAGTGCTGTAAAATTAGACCACGTGTGGGTGGTGGGAAACGAGCTTGCGCAAATAGCCAAAACCATCGCCAAAACGGTGCGGGTGTTTGACCGGCTGCCGCCAAAAGAGATTGCCGGTCTGGCGAACCGCGAACACCCCAGCGCTATTTTATGGCCTGCCGACCTCTGGGGACGAAAACATGCGCCCATTGCAGCGGCGCTGCTCAACACCGGGCTTTGTGCCGACTGCATCCGGCTGGAAACAGATGGCAGCAATCTCTTTTTATACCGCCCTGCATATGGCGGAACGCTGACTGCTAAAATTGTCTGTCAAAAAACCCCGCAAATGGCAACGGTGCGGCTGCCCGGTACAGACACCTCAGAGGTGGTGATAGCCGTTGGCCGCGGCGCGCTCCCTTATCTTGCACAAGTAAAACAAATTGCAGATCGCAGCGGCTATCTGTTTGCTGCATCCCGCGCGGTTGTGGATGCCGGCGCGGCGCCTTACCTTGCGCAAGTTGGCCTGACTGGGAAATCCGTCAGCCCGACGGTGTATCTGGCAATCGGCATTTCGGGCGCCGTGCAGCACACCTGTGCCATCCAAAAAGCAGGGTGTATCATTGCAGTCAATCCCGACCGGGATGCACGCATGTTTGACTTTGCCGACTATGGGGTTCTGGCAGACGCAGGCGACGTTCTCCCCTATTTGCAACAGGAGATGTAAAAATTGGAAGATGCGTTTTTTACAGTGCATCGGCCTGGAACCTCCCGCATGGTTGTTTCATAAAATACGGCGGGAGGTATTTTTATGAAAAAATATATATTGTTTTTTGTAATATTTGCGCTGATTGCCACACCGTTTGCCGCATGTGCATTCGGGCCGTGCAGTCAGCCGCTTTCTCCTGGTATTGACGTCAGCCAGTTCCAGGGAAACATCAATTTTTCAGCAGTCAAAAATGCCGGCATTGAAGTGGTATATATCCGTTCCAGCTTAGGCTCTGACTATGTAGACCCCTATTTTCTAAAAAACTATCAAAATGCAAAAGCAAACGGGCTAAAAGTCGGGTTTTACCATGCAGTTACCGCCACCACGGTTACACAGGCACAGTCGGAAGCGCGGTTTTTTGTGTCCACCATAAACGGCACTAGCCCGGACTGCCGCCTGGCCATGGATTTTGAAATCTTCCACGGGCTGTCTGCAAGTGAAGTGACTGCCATTGGCGAAGCGTTTTTACAGGAAGTTGAGGCGTTGAGCGGCAAACCGGCCATAATTTACAGCGATACCTACAACGCGCGCACCATGTTTGGCGGCACACTGCCAAACTATCCGCTTTGGGTGGCCGAATACGGCGTCAGCCAGCCGCATCCAAACGGAAAATGGAACTGCTGGACAGGATTTCAATATTCAGACGCCGGACGCATCAGCGGTATTTCGGGGAATGTGGATTTGGACCATTTCACCGATGAAATCTTTATTGACACCCATACAACGGTTCCCGTACAGCCGCACTGTATTTATTACAGGGTAAAGCCGGGCGACACGCTTTGGGGGATTGCAAAAATGTATCACACCACGATTTCTGAAATTGTGCGCCTAAATGGCATTTCCAATCCCAATCTCATTTATGTAAACGAGGAGCTCAAGCTCCCCTGCACCGGCGATAACAGCCATCTTACGCGCTATGTGGTGCGCCCAGGCGATACGCTTTGGGCCATCTCCAAACGCTATGGCGTCTCTATTTCGCGCATTGTGAAAATCAACAACATTCAAAATTCAAACCTCATTTACCCCGGCCAGGTGCTGGAGATATAAAAAACACCTTGACACACTGCTTTTTGGACGGTATGATAAAAAGAGAAAGGGGCGGTGTTATGAATTCAAATAATACACTTATAAAAGAAGCCGATGGCATTTTGTTTTTGCAGTATCCCAATTTATGCATGCTGCCGCACATCCGGCACGCAGCTTCCACTCGTGTGGGCGGCGTGACCGACACCCCCCACCTGGCGTCCATGAACCTGGGTGTCAACACAGGCGATACAAGAGAAAATCTGATGGAAAATTATGCCCGCTTTTGCAAAGCGGTGGAAATCCCGGCAGAGGATTTGGTGTTTTCCAGCCAGTTTCACAACGCAAACATCCGCGATGTCACCCAATCCGACCGGGGAAAAGGGCTCATAAACCCCATGGATTACCAGGACGTGGACGGATTGGTGACCGATTGCCTGGATACTGCGCTCACCGTATTTTCCGCCGACTGTGTCCCTATTTTATTTGCCGACACTTTAAGACGCGCAATTGGCGCCGCACACTGCGGCTGGGGCGGAACCATAAAAAATTTGGCGGGCAAAATGGTAGAAACATTGCATGCGCGCTATGCATGCCGGCCGGAGGATTTACAGATTGCCATTGGCGCGTCCATCCACCGTTGCTGTTATGAGGTGAGCAAAGAGTTATATGAACAGTTTCTCCACACCTTCCCATTTTTGCAAAACACCGAGGCGGTTTTGCTGGAACATGGCAGCTATTATCTGGACTTGCCGGATATCAACCGGCAGATTTTGATGGAGCACGGCGTGCCAAAATCGTCTATCTTTGTCAGCGACCTCTGCACCTGCTGCAATAAGGATACGCTGTTTTCCCACCGCGGCAGCGCAGGGAAGCGCGGCATTATGGCAAACATCATAACAATGTGCCGATAAAGAAAAACATCCGCTTATTTTAAAAATAAACGGATGTTATTTTTTTGACCCCCAAAGTACGGCACGCGGCGCGATGCCGAATGCTTTACTGCTCTTTCGCCGCTTTAGGAAAATAAATGCTGGTGTATTTTGTGGAGTTTTTATCGCGGTTTTCTTTGCACACCGCTTCCCACAAGCCATTGATATAGGCGGCGCCCAGCGCGCGGTCAAACAGGCCATAGCCCGGTTTCCCGGTTTCGCCCCAAATCATACGTCCGTGGTCGGGGCGGATATAGCCTTCAAATCCTATGTCAAAGTATGCGCGCATAATCTCATACATATCAAGCGAACCGCTTTCGCTCAAATGTGCGGATTCTTCAAAGCATTTTTCTCCGGTAATTTTGACATTGCGCACATGCCCAAAGTGGATGCGGTCGCCAAATTCGCGGATCATAGCAGGGATGTCGTTTTGCGGCGCCACGCCCAGCGCGCCTGCGCAAAGCGTAATACCATTGTTGCGGCTATGCACCAGGCCAACCAGTTTTTCCAGCGCCGCACGGTTGCGGATAATGCGCGGCAGCCCAAACACCGGCCAGGGCGGATCATCCGGATGAATCGCCATTTTCATGCCAATTTCATCACACACGCCAATAACTTTGATCAGGAAATACTGCAAGTTCTCCCAAAGCTGTTCCTCGGTCATGACACTGTATTTTTTAATGAGCTCCACAAGCTCTTCTTTGGTGTAGCCAATATCCCAGCCCGGCAGCGAAAGGTCGCCGTCTAAGGGATTGATTTTATCCGCCTCCTGCTGCAGATAAATAAGCGCATTCGAGCCGTCTGGCAAATCGTGCGCAAGCTCGGTGCGCGTCCAGTCAAACACTGGCATAAAGTTGTAGCACACCACTTCAATGCCGGCTTTTTTGAGCCGTCTTAACGTGGTGCAGAAATTTTCAATGTATTGATCACGCGTGGGCAGTCCAAGCTTGATGTCCTCATGCACTGGAACGCTCTCAATTACCTTCAGCGTAAGCCCCGCGGCTTCTACCTTATCTTTTAGTGCAAAAATGGATTCCTCGCTCCACGCCTCGCCGACGGGAACATCATAAATTGCAGAAACGACGCCAGTGACACCCGGGATCTGCCGGATTTTTTCCAGCGTAACCGGATCGCTGTCGCCATACCATCGCATGGTCATTTTCATAATTAATCCACTTCCCTTCTTCTTTCGCTCTAAAAAACCTTCCTAATTATAGCACCGTCCCTTTGTGAAATCAAGCATACGCTGTGAGAATTTTGTATTTTTATGTAAGTTTAATAAAATTTGTTATTTTTTTCACATGAATTTGTTTTAAATGCCGTATCACGAATAGTGTGTGCAAAAGTTTTGCACAATATGCATAAGCGTTGTCGAATTTTATCGTAATAAAACTGTAACATTTGATTTCCAAAAAAGCCCTTGACACACAATATATAGTTGTGTATAATAATAATCACTCCATATCTTGTATTTGGAAAAATAAAATTCATTATGATAGAGGGGGAAATGATCATGTTAAAAGGCGTTGTCAAGCGCGACGGCCGCATGGCAGAATATCATATAGAAAAAATTGCGGATGCAGTGGACAAGGCAATGCGCGCGTGCGGAAGGAATTGCCCGGACGAATCGATGCGGCTGGCGCAGTCGGTGGAAGCACGGCTGGAAGCCAACTATGCCAAAGACTGCCCTGGCGTGGAAGACGTGCAGGATATCGTGGAAGAAGTGTTAATGGAAAACGGCTATGCGTTTGTGGCGAAAAAATACATATTGTACCGCGCAGAACGCACCAAGAAACGGGAAATGAACTCCCGGCTCATGAAAATTTACGATGAAATTACCTTTGTGGACTCCAAAAGCAGCGATATGAAGCGGGACAATGCCAATGTGGATGGCGACACCGCTATGGGTTCCATGCTCAAATATGGCACCGAGGGCGCAAAGGACTATTATGAAAAATACATTCTCAACGACAAGCAGAGCAAGGCGCACCGCGAGGGAGACATTCATATTCACGATATGGATTTTTACACGCTGACGACCACCTGCTGCCAGATTGATTTGATAAAGCTTTTCCACAACGGCTTTTCCACTGGGCACGGGTTTTTGCGGGAACCAAACGATATCCAAAGCTATGCCGCGCTGGCCTGCATTGCCATTCAGTCCAATCAAAATGACCAGCACGGCGGGCAGAGCATCCCCAACTTCGACTATGGCCTTGCGCCCGGCGTTGCTAAAACTTACAAACGGTTGTATGCGTCAAACTTTGCAAAGGCCGCAGAGCTGCTCTGCCCGGAATCTGGGCTGACGCTCTCCGGTGTGAAAGGTACAATGGCCAAAATTGCTGAAAATTTTGGGCTGGCACCCACATTAGAAAATGACGAAGCGTATTTAAAAAAGGAGCAGGAAGCGCTGGAAGGCACCATTGCGCCGGAAAAGCTTTTGCAAATCCAGGCGTTTGCAAAACAGAACGCGGCAAAAGAAACTGACCGCAGTACTTATCAGGCCATGGAGGCGCTCATTCACAATTTGAACACCATGCACAGCCGCGCCGGCGCACAAACGCCGTTTTCCTCCATCAACTACGGTATGGACACCACGCCGGAGGGACGTATGGTCATTAAAAATGTGCTGCTTGCCACCGAGGCAGGGCTGGGCTTTGGCGAAACCGCCATTTTCCCCATCCACATTTTCCGCGTCAAAGAGGGCGTCAACTACAACCCCGGCGAGCCCAACTACGATTTGTTTCAGCTGGCCTGCCGCGTGAGTGCAAAACGTCTGTTCCCCAACTTTTCGTTTATTGATGCGCCCTTTAACCTGCAATATTATAAAGAGGGGCACCCGGAAACCGAAATCTCCTATATGGGATGCCGCACCCGCGTGATGGGCAATGTGTATGACAAATCCAAAGAAATCTCGTTTGGCAGAGGGAATTTGAGCTTTACCTCCATCAACCTGCCGCGCATTGCAATCAAAAGCAATCACAGCATTGAGTGGTTTTTTGAAGAACTGGAGCGCAAAATGGATTTGGTGTCCCAGCAGCTTTTAGACCGCTATAAAATCCAGGCCAAAAAGAAAGTGAAAAATTATCCGTTCCTCATGGGGCAAGGCATTTGGGAGGGCTCCGACAAGCTGGACCGCGAGGATGAGGTTGGCGAAATTTTAAAACACGGCACGCTCTCCATCGGGTTTATCGGCCTTGCCGAAACGCTCACCGCGCTCATTGGGTCCCATCACGGCCAAACTGCCGAGGCGCGCAATCTGGGCATGGAAATTGTCGGGTTTATGCGCGACTATGTGGATCGCAAAAGCCAGGAAACCGGGCTCAACTTCACCCTTTTGGCCACGCCCGCAGAGGGGCTTTCAGGCCGGTTTGTGCGCATTGACCGGCAAAAATTTGGAAATATTGAAGGCGTGACCGACAAGGAATATTATACCAACTCCTTCCATATCCCGGTGAGCTTTGACATTTCCGCATTTGATAAAATCAACATTGAAGCGCCTTATCATGCGCTCACAAATGCCGGCCATATCACCTATGTGGAACTGGACGGCGACACTGCCAACAATCTGGAAGCCTTTGAAACCATTGTCCGCGCCATGCACGACGCCGGTGTGGGATACGGCTCCATCAACCATCCAGTGGACCGTGACCCGGTTTGCGGCTATAACGGCATTATTGCAGACGTTTGCCCCAAATGCGGCCGCACCGAAGAGGCACACACAGAGCGGTTTGAACGCATCCGCAGGATCACCGGCTATTTGGTGGGAACGCTGGACCGGTTTAACGATGCCAAACGTGCCGAAGAGCGCGACCGGGTGAAACACAATGTCAGTTTCTAAGCTCCGTCTGGCGGGCGTGGTGAAAGAATCCATCACCGACGGCCCCGGCATCCGCTATACCTTGTTCACCCAGGGCTGCCCCCATCACTGCCCTGGGTGCCATAACCCCCAAACGCACGATTTTTCCGGCGGGCAGCAGCACGATTTGGACGAACTGTTTTCAGATATTCAAAAAAATCCGCTCGTTCACGGCATCACCTTAAGCGGCGGCGAGCCGTTTTGCCAGGCGGAAGCGCTGCTTTTATTGTGCAAACGGTTAAAAGCGGCTGGATACGAAATTGCAGCCTATTCCGGCTACACATTTGAGGAGCTGATATCGGACAAGGGTAGCCCGCAATATGCACTTTTAGCGTATATTGACGTGCTGATTGACGGCCCGTTTCTGCAGGACAAAAAGAGCCTTTTATTAAAATTCAAAGGCTCTTCCAATCAGCGGATCATCCAGGTTCCGGCATCCCTAAAAGAAGGGCGCGCCGTTTTAGAAACCTCCCCGCGCTGGGTATAGGCTAGCTGTTTATTTCGTCAAATACCCGCACGTAATCTACGGTAAAGCAGTCCGGAAGGACTGCTTTTTTTAATTCCGGGTCAGGCTCTGTGCCGCTTCCCTTCCGATAGCCCTTACATTCAGTGGTGAGCAAAATAAACTGCTCTACCTGCGAGACAATGGCATTGGTGCGGCAGGTTTCCCTTCCATCGCAGTAAAACACATAGCCGTCCTCACTCCAGTGCACCCCAAACCGGTGAAATCCATCCGGCGTATCTTCTACTTGGTAATTCACCCGCGCGTCAATTTTCATATCACTGTCGTAGCTGCCTGCAAAATTGCCGGATGTGACCTCACCATTGCGTTTAAAATTTTCCATAATGTCCACCTCCACTCCGCTAAATGCCGGGTTGTAAGAGGTGCCGATGGACGGCGACTGCAGCCAAAATGCCGACCACCAGCCGGGCTGTTCCTGTAATTTGCACCGCACCTCATAATAACCATACCGATGCATAAACTGTGGTTTTTGGATTTTTGCAAGCGGCCAAAAATTATTGTCACCACAGGGGTTTGTGCCGGAAAAATCAGTGATTTTTGGCATGTCAAACGAGTTGTAGCCTGTTTGCAGCTGCGCCGACGCATACTGCCCGTCCTTTTCCACCAGATAAATTTTTAAGTTGCTGTTTCCATCCAGCACAACGCCTTCGTCCGTATATGCTGGAAAACGTTTTCCCCAAAAATAGAGTCTGAAATTCCATTTGGTGCGGTCAAGCTCAGTGCCGTCAAATTCATCGCTCCACACCAGCTTCCATTGCTTGCCTTCCGGCAAAAGGCTGTGCGCATGATTTTTGATTTGATACTTTTTCATGTCTGCATTTCCCCCTTGTATCACATTTGACATATCGCATGCTTTCTGTTAATATCGTATCATGAAACTAAGAATACAACAATAGAAAAACTGATTGTATTTTATAAAAATCTTACTTTTAGGGAGGGGATTTATTGGAGTATCTTGTGCAGCCAAAGTACTTTGGATATTACCGCTCTCCGATTTATGCAGAGTGGTCACCCAAACGGATGACAACCTATTATGAACTGGAGCTCTACACGACCGGCTGCGGCACAAGCCGAATTGACGGTGCCGAAATGCCGCATGCGCCAGGAAACCTGCTCTTTGTGCGGCCCGGGCAATTGCGGCAGTCGCTGGGGCAGTTTGCATGCTACGCTGTCCACTTTTCCTGTTTAGACGCCTATCTTGCCAAAGCCTATCTTGCCCCGCTCCCAATTTGCTTTCAAGCCTACGATGCCGCCCGACTTGCGCACCTATTTGAAGCGGTGACTGAGGCCGTTTTAAGCGAATCAGACGGCGAACACCTGTTAAGCTGCGCAAAGCTTTTAGAGCTGATTGCAACGATTCGAACATCCGCTCGACTTGGGTGCGGCGCACGCCCCTATCAGCAGCATGCACCCGCTGTATTTGACGCTTGCCGGTATATGGATTTACAGTTTTCAAAGCCAATCAAGCTTTTCGATATTGCCCGTGCTGCCAGGCTGTCCCCAAGTTATTTTCACACTGTATTTAAAGCAGTGATGCAAGAGACGCCCAGCGCCTATCTTTTACAACGGCGGCTTTTAGAAGCGAAAAAGCGTCTGCTCTCCGGCATGATGGGGATTGCGGAGATTGCGGAACAGACCGGGTTTTTAAATCAAGCGTATTTTACGCATGTGTTTAAAAAATCGGTGGGAATGACGCCGCGGGAGTTTCGAAATGCAAATGCACTGGAAAACCAGCTGCAAAAATAAATAAGCCTAATAAAAAAATTTACTATTTGATAGTAGTTGGAAAATTGAAATATGAAAGGAAGCAGCGATGTCAAACGTAATAATAATTTGCGGCTTGAATGGTGCAGGTAAAAGCACACTGGCAAAGGCTCTTGCCAAAGAAATCAATTACCGTTTTATTGATATTGAAGATCTGTATTTCCCAAAAGGCAACCCCGAATATATGTATTCAAATCCCCGCTCTTTTGAGGAAGTAGAGTCCATTCTTTCGAATATTATCTTAGAAAATGACAGCTTTGTTTTGGCTTCTGTCAAAGGAAATTTCAAAGAGGACATCGTTTCTCATTTTAAGTGTGCAATTTATATAGATGTTTCGAAGGAAATAAGAATAAAGCGGGTATATGAACGGTCATATAACCAATTCGGAGAGAGGATGTGCGAGGGCGGAGATTTATATGAAAAAGAACAGGCCTTCTTTGATTTCGTCAGGTCAAGAGATGAGAATGCAGTTAAAAATTGGCTGGATACGGTATCTTGCCCGATTATCAAGGTTGACGGCACTTTGCCGGTCGCTGATAATGTGAAATTGATTGCAGAAAAACTGCGCGCGATCAATCTTTAATCCGTTTTCCCAAGGTTTTATAAACCTCTTACGGGAGGTATAAAAATCTTCGTCTATATAGAGAATAAAAAATCCCTCGATTGCAGTACAATTTCTGCAACCGGGGGATTTTTTGAATTCTTTTACACCTTTGTTTCCGCTTCTTCCGGCGAAAAATCACGTGTGACCGAGCGCAGCCATTTGTTTCCGCGCTGCCGCAAAAAACAGAGCAGCGCTTTTACCGGCTCGTCAATTTTCATACAAAACAAAACCAACGGCACCGGCCACTTGAATACAAATGCGGAAACAAACGCAAGCGGGATGGCAACCAACCACAGGCTGCCAATGTCCACCCCCAGCGTAAACTTGGTATCTCCTGCACCACGCAGCGTTCCCACCATGGGGATGCTGCCCAAAGAGGAAAAAAACGAGACGAGTGCAATCACCAGCATCATTTCCCGCGCCAAAACTTTTGTGCTTTCCGGCACAGTATAAAAGTCCACTGCCACATTGCGCAAGAGTAAGACAACGCCGCTTGCCAAAAGGCCGATGCCAACGCTTAAATATTCAAACGTATGCGCGCGCAGCTTTGCCTCTTCCAGTTCCCCCTCGCCAATGGACTTGCCGACCAGCACCGCCGCAGCGCTTGCCACACCAAAGATGACAATGGTGGAAAGCTGCTGTACAATGCTGGTGATGGAATTGGCCGCAACCGGATCGCCTGCCGCATAGTCAACGTGCCCCAAAACCGCCGCCTGTAGCGACATGCCCAGCGCCCAAATAAGCTCCACCAGTGCAACCGGCCAGCCGTGCCGAAACAGGTCCAACGCCAGCACTTTGTCAAACTTTAGCAAGTGGTGCGGTTTTATGCACAGCCGGTCATCCACAAAAAACAGATAGATGGTGATAATGGCAAATTCCAGCGTGCGCGCAACAAGCGTTGCAATCGCCGCACCGCGGATCCCCAGCGCTGGCGCGCCGAGATTCCCAAAAATGAGCACCCAGTTTAAAAACACATTGACTGCAAACGATGTCACATTAACAAGCACCGAAATTTTAACCAGCTCAACCCCACGGATGGAACAAATGACGGTGTTTGTGATGCCAAACAGAAAATATGCATATCCAATGATGCGCAAATACTCCACACCGCTTGCAACAATTTGCGGATTATTTGAAAAAATGCGCATAATCTGTGCCGGAAACAACAGCACCGCAAGCCCCACGGCCAAAGAAACCGCAAAGGCCACTTTGATAATGACGGAGAGCACAGAACGGATGGCGCGCATATCACGCTTGCCCCAATACTGCGAAATGAGCACAGTCGCCGCGCCTGCAAGGCCAAAGGTCATCAAATTCAAAATAAAAAACGGCTGATTTGCAAGTGACGACGCCGAAAGCAGTGTTCCAGTGTCATCCGCACGTCCAAGCATGATGGTATCCATCATGCTGGTAGAATATGCGATAAAGTTTTGCATTGCAACCGGAATGCCAATGGCAAATATATTTTTATAAAATGACCTGTCTTTAACAACTCTCATGTCAATCCCCCTTTTTAATCCAATGTTGTGATTTTAACATATCTTACCGTTTCAAGTCAACAAAAAATGCCTCGCCAAACAGGGTTTGGGAGGCATTCATCAAACTCCAGGCAACAACGCCTTGGATTTGTGAAACTTCAGGCAGCTGTCATTTTCCGCATACGCTGTGGATATACCGGTGCATCACCGGCCATGCGTCATCCGCATAAAACCGGTGCCCTTCTTTTCCCACAACCAGCGAACAGTTGCCGGGGACGCCGGATGCGGCGTACAGCGACTGGATACGCGCAAACGTCTCTTTCGCGCCGTCTATCGGGAAAATTTTATCCTTGGCGCCGTTTACCATCACCAACGGCCGCGGTGCAATGAGCCCGCCCAAATCCCCCATGTCAAAATAGGTTCGAATATTCGGAATAAAATTGCAAACACAGTGCCGGATCGGCGCAATGGACACGTCGTACGAGCACACAGAACACGATGGCATGGCAATTTTGATGCGTTCGTCCATGCAGGCCGCGTAAAATGTCGCTGTGCCGCCGCCTGAATTGCCCATGCAAAATACATTGTCAGCATCCACCTGCGGGAACTGTTCTTTTAACACGTCGATCGCCCGCATCACATCCCACACCCGCTCCCCAATGGCGGTGCGGCCTGTCAGAAGGCTGGCCATGGCAGGAATATGGCACTGCGGGCCATCGGCATTGCCGCCGCATTCGCCAAATCCGCGCTGTTCTATGGCAAGCGCACAATAACCCTCTTTCACTGTGCGGATGGCAAAATCGCGGTCGCCGCCCGAAAGCGTATCCTGGTCTCCCTCATATCTTATCTGCCCCAGCGAAATGTGCATGCCCTTGGAGTGCCCCTGCAAGCAAATCATTACAGGCGCAGGTGCTGCTGTGCCGTTTGGAATGAGCAGGACGCATGGCACATAGTATCCAGGCTCGCTTTGGAATGTGAACCGGATTTCTGTGTGGGTATCACACTGTTTTGTCCATTCAATGGAAACGTCCAATTCTGCCGGTTCCATCTTAGGAAGGCCCAAAAGCGTTTCCAGCTTTTTTCGCGCCGTTTTCTGCCAAGCTTCAAATGGCTCGCTGCCGTCATAGCGCATAGACGGCGTTTTCTGGCGCAGCAAATAAAGCTCACGTTCCAATGGATTTTGATTCCGCATTCCAAACACTCCTCGCATCGCATTCGTTTTCTTGTATCGTATCACATCAAGCCAAAAAGAACTATCGTTTTTTTGCTGTTTTTTAAAAAAAGTATTCTTTTTTTGCCCAAAACAGAAGGCCGGCAAATGGCCGGCCTGTTTCTTTAGTAGAGCACTTTAAATTCTGTCTGGTTGTGCGCTGCAATCAGATCGTCGCACATATGCACAATGTCGTCCAGCGACAGCTCCGAAGCCGTGTGAGGATCGAGCATGGCCGCATGATACACATGCTCCCGCGATTTTTCCGCCGCCGCCGCAATGGTCAAAAGCTGCACGTTGATGTTGGTGCGGTTCATGGCCGCAAGCTGTTCAGGAAGGTTGCCCACCCGCACCGGATTGACGCCCATGCCGTCAATAAAGCACGGCACCTCCACGCAGGCCTCGTCCGGCAGATTGCCAATGAGCCCATTGTTGATGACGTTCCCGCCCAGCTTATAGGGACGGTTGGTTGCCATTGCTTCAATGATAAAGGACGCATACTCCTCGCTTCGCGTATGGTCAATTTTCCCGCCGGCAAACAGTTCCTCTCTGCGTTTCTGCCACTTCTCAATCTGCCCAGTACAACGGCGCAGGTATTCGTCGATGGGGATGTTATACTTTTCAATCAGTTCCGGATATTTGTCTTTGATGAAAAACATGTTGTATTCCGCATTGTGCTCACTGCTTTCGGTGCAGTAATAGCCCAAACGCCGGATGTATTCAAACCGCACCATGTCGTCATGCGATTCCGTATCGTTTTTTTCAATGGCACGCCGGCGGATTTCCGGATACAGGTCGTTGCCCGCAAGGTCTTTGATTTCCAAGAGCCACGCCATATGGTTGATGCCCGCAATTTGATAAGTATAGTCCTTCACGTCCATGTTGAGCTTTTTTAAAAGCTGGGGTGCGCAGGTTTGTACACTGTGGCACAGTCCCAGTGTTTTCACAGAGGTGTGCCGCTGCATATATCCAGAAATCATCGCCATGGGATTGGTGTAGTTGAGCAGCCACGCGTTGGGGCACACCATTTCCATGTCCTCTGCAATTTCCCGCATCACAGGGATGGTACGCAGCGCCCGGAAAATGCCGCCAATGCCCAGCGTATCACCAATGGTCTGCTTAAGGCCATATTTCTTGGGGATTTCAAAATCAATGACCGTGCTGGGCTGATAGCCTCCCACCTGAATGGCGTTGATGACAAAATTCGCCCCGCGCAGCGCGTCTTTGCGGTTTTGCACGCCGAGGTATTGTTCCACCTTTGCGCGGCCCTGATTGATATTTTTGTTCATGGCCGAAATCAGCAGATGGGAATCTTCCAACCGCCCGCCGTCAATGTCATAAAGTGCGATTGTGCAGTCGTGCGTGGCATCTGATAACATAATGTCGCCCAAAACGTTTTTGGCAAACACAGTGCTTCCCGCGCCGATCATGGTAATCTTCATACGCTCTACATCTCCCATTCTTAACAGTTGTTTGCTATATCATACCATGCAAACAGATCGATTTCCATTGCATAATGTACCAATTCCATGTTATAATGTAACTATATAAGGAGGCGCCGTTATGCCGGAAGAGCTGTTTGGAAATGGAAATTTTAAAGATTTAAACCCGCTTACGCTGGGCAGCCAACGGTGTGAGCCGGGGCATAAATTCGGGCCGCATATCCGCGACTACTATCTCATTCACTATGTGGTAACCGGCAAAGGGATATTTATTACCGAGCACGGAGAATATCGGGTGGGAAAGGGTGAAATTTTTCTCATCCGCCCTGGAGAAATTACCACCTATATCGCAGACATGTCTGACCCGTGGCACTATATTTGGATTGGGTTTGACGGCGCGCTCGCCAAAAAACTGGATACAGTTTCCCCGCCGGTGACAAAGGTTTTGGGCAATGTGTTTGGCGAAATGCTGGAAGTACGCCTTCTGGAAAACACCCGTGCAGAATTTCTGGCATCCAAGCTGTTTTTGCTGTTTTCCCAACTGTTTGAAGGGGAACCCAGGCGCGGCGACTATGTGGAAGAGGTGGCGGGCTACATCAACGCCAACTACATGAACCGTCTGCTCATTGACGAGATCGCCGACATGGTGAAGCTTGACCGGCGGTATTTGAGCAGGCTGTTTAAAGCGCGGCGGGGCGTTACGCTCAAGCAATATATCACGGATGTGAAAATGAAAAAGGCGGCCGCCCTGCTGCCGCAATATTCCGTCTCACAGGTGGCCGCCATGGTTGGCTATGACGATGTGTTCAATTTTTCCAAAATGTTTAAAAAGCACTTTGGCGTATCCCCATCGGCATACCATGTCCCAAATGGATAAACCCTGGCGCGTTGGCCCTTATTGTCCAATGAAAAAGCGGCGCTTTTTGCGCCGCTTTCATGATTTTATTTTTCAATCAGGCTGGAGCCGGTCATTTCCGCCGGCTTTTCGATGCCCATAATGTCAAGCATGGTGGGCGTGAGGTCAGCGAGCCGGCCCTCTTTTAACGTTACATCCCCGATTCCCAAAATGACCAGCGGCACCACATTGGTGGTGTGCGCCGTAAATACCGAGTGGTCTTTGGGGTCGAGCATCTGCTCTGCGTTGCCGTGGTCGGCAGTGATGAGGATGACTCCGTCCATCTCCTTTACCTTTTCCACAACCCGTCCGATGCAGGTATCCACCGCTTCCACCGCCTTTACGGCAGCTTCAAACACACCGGTATGCCCCACCATATCGCAATTGGCAAAATTTAATATGATGGCGTCGTATTGGTTGCTGCCAATGGCCTCCACCACTTTATCGCACACCGCATATGCACTCATTTCCGGCTGGAGGTCGTAGGTGGCCACCTTGGGAGACGGCACCAAAATGCGATCCTCCCCTTCGGAAACTGCTTCCACGCCGCCGTTAAAGAAAAATGTAACATGCGCATATTTTTCCGTTTCTGCAATGCGCAGCTGCTTTAACCCAAGCTTGCTGATATATTCGCCAAACGTGTTGACAAGCGTTTGCGGCTTAAATGCAACTTCTACATTTGGCATGTCGGCGTCATACTGCGTCATGCAGACATACTGCGTTTTAAAATAATGGCGCGCAAAACCGGCAAACTTTTCATCCACCAGCGTACGGGTGATTTCCCGCGCGCGGTCAGGCCGGAAGTTGAAGAAAATTACCGAATCATGCTCGGAAATTTTTGCGCCGCCCGTAATCACCGTGGGCACCACAAATTCGTCAGTCACGTCCTGTTCATAGGACTTTAAAACTGCGTCCGGCGCGGAGCCGCTCTTCGCGCCAATGCCCTTTACCATTGCATTATACGCCTGCTCCACCCGCTCCCAGCGGTTGTCGCGGTCCATCGCATAATACCGTCCCATGACAGTGGCAATTTTCCCAACGCCGATTTCTTGCATTTTTTGTTCCAGATCCTTTAAAAATCCAACCCCGCTGGTGGGTGAAACGTCGCGTCCATCCAAAAAGCAATGCACGTAAACGTCTTGCAGTCCCTGGCGCTTGGCAAGCTCTAAAAGCGCATACAAATGCGTGTTGTGGCTGTGCACGCCGCCGTCTGACAAAAGGCCCAAAAGGTGCAGGGCCGACTTGTGCTGTTTGCAGTTTTCGCACGTCTTTAAAAACGCCTCGTTTTCAAAAAAAGTGCCTTCCTCAATTGCCTTGGTGATGCGCGTCAGCTCCTGATACACAATCCGGCCTG
This sequence comes from Oscillospiraceae bacterium, assembly GCA_021629085.1. Lineage (GTDB taxonomy): Bacteria > Bacillota > Clostridia > UMGS1810 > UMGS1810 > JAJXRJ01. Next base: position 24,645 of record JAJXRJ010000024.1, read on the forward strand.
CGCCGATGTTGGTGTGCCCCACTTCGCTGTTGCCCATCTGCCCGTCGGGAAGCCCCACATCCATGCCGCTTGCGTGAATCACAGTGTTGGGATTATTTTTTAAAATTGCATCCATATTGGGGGTGTTTGCCGCAACAACGGCATTTCCCTCGGTAAATTGACTGATGCCGTAACCGTCTAAAATGGCCAGCACCACAGGTTTTTTCCGCATGCTATCAAACCTCCATAAATGTAAGCCGCGTATCAAATGATACACGGCGTTTTAAACTGTCGTCAGCTTTTTACAATCGTGGCAAAGTCATCTGCCTTTAGGCTCGCGCCGCCAACCAGGCCGCCGTCAATATCGGGTTTTGCAAACAGCTCTGCGCTGGTTTTGGTGTTTACGCTGCCGCCGTACTGGATGGTCACCGCATCTGCAACTTCCTGGCCGTATACCGAAGCCACGGTTTCGCGAATCTTCTGGCACACTTCCTGCGCCTGGTCGCTGGTCGCGGTTTTTCCGGTGCCAATGGCCCAGATGGGTTCATAGGCGATGATGAGTTTTTTGACCTGCTCAGGTGTTAAGGAGAGCAGTGCGATTTTGGTTTGCATGGAAACCAGTTCAAAGGTGATCCCCTGTTCGCGCTGGGTGAGCGATTCGCCCACGCAGATGATGGGAATTAAATTGTGCTCAAACGCCTTTATCACTTTTTTATTTACCGTCTCGTCGGTTTCTGCAAAATACTGCCGGCGCTCAGAGTGGCCAATCACCACATATTCCGCCCCTGCTTCCGTGAGCATGCTGGGCGAAATTTCGCCGGTGTATGCGCCGCTCTCTTCAAAATACATATTTTGCGCGCCTACTTTGATATTGGAGCCCTTGCAGGCTTCAGCCGCAACTGCGATGGATGTAAATGGCACGCACACGATAACGCCGTTTTTCGCATCGGCAACCTGTGGTTTTAGCTGATTGATGAGCTCTACCGTTTCCGCCGGCGTTTTATTCATTTTCCAGTTTCCTGCAACAATGATTTTTCTCATGGTCTGATTCCTCCGTCTTTGTAAAATATGAATCCTTGCAAATCCCCCTCCAAGGTTTGAAGGGGGATGCACATACACGTAACCGTGCAGATTATTTGTCGTTTAACGCCGCAATGCCCGGCAGCTCTTTTCCTTCCAGATATTCCAAAGACGCGCCGCCGCCCGTGGAAATGTGGGTCATTTTGGAGGCAAAGCCCAGCTGCTCCACGGCAGCCGCACTGTCGCCGCCGCCGATGATGGTGATCGCATCCGACTCTGCCAGCGCTTTTGCAACGCCTTTGGTGCCCTCTGCAAATTTCGGGAACTCAAATACGCCCATGGGCCCGTTCCAAATGACAGTCTTCGCTTTGGAAATCACTTCTGCATACAACGCGACCGTTTTGGGGCCAATATCCATGCCCATGGTGTCAGCCGGCAAGTTGTCTGAATCACAAATAATGGCTTCGGCATCCGCATTGAACTCTTTGGCGCACACATTTTCAACGGGGAGAAGCAGCTCCACACCTTTCTGCTGTGCTTTTTCCATCAGCTTGGTTGCAAGATCGAGCTTTTCTTCCTCACAAATGGATTTTCCAATTTCATACCCTTTTGCCTTTAAGAAGGTATATGCCATGCCGCCGCCAATGATGAGATAGTCCACCTTGTCTAACAGGTTTTCAATGACGCCGATTTTATCGGATACCTTTGCACCGCCCAAAATGGCGACAAACGGGCGCGCCGGGTCGGAAAGCGCTTTGCCCATCACTTCAATTTCTTTTTGGATTAAATAGCCGCAAACTGCGGGGATGTAAGCCGCAACACCTGCAGTGGACGCATGTGCGCGGTGTGCGGTTCCGAATGCGTCGTTGACATAAATATCTGCCATGTCCGCCAGCGCTTTGGCAAACGCGGGGTCATTTTTTTCTTCCTCTTTGTGGAAGCGCACGTTTTCAAGCATCACTGCCTGGCCCTCGCCCACCGACGCCACCAGCGCCTTTGCGCTGTCGCCGATGACATCGTCGGCAATTTTTACTTCCTGCCCTAAAAGCTCACTCAAACGTTTTGCAACCGGTTTTAAGCTGTATTTTTCATTGAATTCACCCTTGGGCCGGCCCAGGTGCGAACACAAAATGACCTTTGCCTGATGGTCCAACAGGTATTTGATGGTGGGCAATGCGCCCAAAATTCTGTTTTCATCGGTTATATTTTTGTTTTCATCCAGCGGAACGTTGAAATCGCACCGCACCAGCACGCGTTTGCCGGCAACGTTGATATCTTCAATCGTCTTTTTGTTCATTCCTATTCACCTCATAAAAAATTCTTGTCATTTTTTTAACACTCATATTTTACCCTATATTGGAAATTTTTGCAAGCCTTTTTTCGATTATTGCAGTTTTTTTAAATAAATGACGCCAAGCACGCCCGGCCCGATATGCGTGCCCACCGAAGGCCCCACAATCCGAATGTCAAAACCGCCCACCTTTGCCCGCTTCGTCAGCTCGTCGCGGAACTGCTCCGCCTTCTCGGGCGTATTGCCATGCACCAAAATCACGGTTTGATGCTCCAAATCGTCCGCGTTAGAAACCACCATGTCGGCAATTTTAGGAAACAGCTTTTTGCTGCCGCGCACCTTGTCGCGGCTCATCACCAATCCGTCTTCAATGGTTAAAATCGGCTTTAAATCCAGCACATTTGCCAAAACCTTGGCTGCAGGGCTGAGCCGCCCGCCCTTTTGCAGATATTCGAGCGTGTCCACAGCAATCAAAATTTCAGTTCTTGCAATGCCGTCCTCCACCGCCGCGATAATCTCCTCTTTGGACTTCCCTTCCTTTGCCATGCGCGCCGCCAGCAGCACCCACTGGCCATAGCCCAGCGTAAAGCTTTTTCCGTCAATAATGGTAATATCGGCGTTTGGATACTCCTCCAGTATGGTTTCACGCGCAATGTGCGCGGTCTGGTTGGTGCCGCTTCCCTTGGCGGAAATGGTGATGAAAATAATCTGGCAGTCCACATACTGCTTGTAGGCGTCCAGCACGTCCTGCACGCGGATTTGTGCGGTTTTCGGGATATCGCCGAACGCTTCAAGTTTTTCATAGAAATCCTTTGGCGCAAGCTCGGTTTCCTTATACACATCCTCGCCAAAAATAATGCTCTGGCTCAATACCAAAATATCGTGCTGTGCTGCCACTTCCAGCGAAATATCCGAGGTGCTGTCTGTGATAATTTTTATTTTTCCCATATCGTTTCTCCTTTATTCCATATTTTGCTATCTATTGTATGGCGGAACCGCCTGATTTTAACAAGGTTTGCACGCGGCGCCCGTCCACTGCGCCAATGCCGGTGCCCTCCTGCAAGCACAGATAGGCTGCCACGCCCGCCGCCTCGCCGAGCTGGTTTAAATTGACCATCACCCGCAGTGCGCCAAATGCGCCTTCGTCCGCATGAAGCATTCTGCCTACGGGGATGAAATTGTCATACGCTTCACACACCAAAATTTCAAACGGCGCCTGGTAAAACCGCGCATAATTGTCGTCCAGCCCCGCGTCTTTGCGCCAGTTCCCCTCTTCCACCCGGCTTCCCTTTCCATAGGTGGTAACGCTTTTTCCGTCCAAATAGTGGAAGGTGATGCCGCCATCCGTACTGTGGTGAATGTCCACCCGGTAGGTGCCGTTTAGCACCGCGGTATCATAGCGTCTGCCCGTTAAGAGGTCTTGCATGGTTGCCATAAACCGGGTTTTAAAATGCACTGTTTCCCGGATGCCGATTTGCGCGCAGGTATCCACCAGCGCATAGGTGTGCCCGCCGCTTCCATATTGTTTGAGCATTGCGGTAAACGCGCGCATTTTACGCCTGCCTTCCAGTTCTGCCCAGGTCAAATCTGCCGCACGGTTTAAAATCCCGCCGAACACATGGCTGTCAGCACGCATCGTAATGCCCGAAACGCCCGGCACAATGCCGCCCCAACCAAAGTCGTCGTCTAATCCAAACGCTTCGCCATGCGAACGCACAATGTCGCCCAGCTCCTTTCCGCTCACAGCGCCCTGCATGAAAAAGCAGGCTGTAGGCGGCTGTATGGTATCGTGCGTATAGGACGGAATGCCAAGGTCGCGCGCTAAGTCGCCGTCGCCGGAAGCGTCAATGAAAAATTTGGCCTTTACCGCGCGTTTCCCCTCTTTGGTGCCTACAATCACAGCTTGTACACGCCGGCCTTCCTGTATCGCCGAAATGTAAAAGCTGTGCAGATACAGTTGAATGCTGCTCTCTTTTATCAAGCCGTCCAGCTCAATTTTTAGCTCGTGCGGGTTAAACCGGTAGGCGCTGCTGGGATTGCCCGTCTTATCGTGGCAGTCAATCGCATCTGCTTGTTTGAGCCGGTCCACCACCTCCTGCGACAGCCCGGCGATAATTTGGGTTTTACAGTCCAAATCATAAAACGAGTGCCAAACGTTGACCAGCCCGCCGGTCGCCACGCCGCCCAGCGCATTTTGCCGCTCAATGAGCGCCACTTTTGCGCCCAGCCTTGCTGCGCGCACCGCTGCAAACACACCGGTGCAACCGCCGCCAATCACACAAACATCCACATCGCACAGCACAGGAATTTCACACTGCGGCTCTAAAATAAATTCCATATCTGCCTCCTTATTCCTCCCAGCAAAACTGCGTCAGCCTTCCCTGTTCAGAGAGGTCTGAAAAGCCGGTTTGGCGCAGTGCCTCATACAAAACAATCGCAACCGAATTGGAAAGGTTTAAGCTTCTTGCGCCCGAAACCATCGGGATTCGGATGCACCATTCGCGGTTTTTGTGCAAAAGCGCCTCGGGCAGCCCCCTGGTCTCCTTGCCAAACAAAATAAAGTCGCCGTCTTGATAGGTCACCTGTGCATAATTGTTCACCGCCTTGGTGGTAGAATAAAAATAGCGCGCCCCCTTTGTTTTATCAAAAAAATCGTCTAAATTTTCATAAAACTGTACGCCCAGCATATGCCAGTAATCAAGCCCGGCGCGTTTTAATTTTGCGTCTGTGATGGTAAACCCCATGGGCTTTACAATGTGAAGCCTAGCCCCTGTGCACGCGCAGGTGCGCGCAATGTTGCCTGTGTTCTGCGGGATTTCCGGCTCCACCAAAACAATATTTTGCATTGTGTTCTCCTTTTAAAGTGTTTGCATAAATTGTTCCAGCCGCAAAAGCGCTTGGTTGATTTGTTCCACCGAATACGCATAGGACACCCGCAAAAACCCTTCGCCGCAGCTGCCAAACGCCGTGCCCGGTACCAGTGCGAGCTTTTGCGCTTCTAACAGCCGCTCACAAAAGTCATTTGACGAAAGCCCTGTGCTTTTTATTGACGGGAAGATGTAAAACGCGCCCTGCGGGTCAAAGCAGGTGAGCCCCAGCTGGTTGAAGCCGTCCACAATCAGCCGCCGGCGGCGGTCGTATTCCTCCCGCATGGCCTCAATGGATGCATCGCCGTTTAAAAGCGCCTCCACCGCTGCATACTGCGCAAGCGTGGGCGCACACATAATGGCATATTGATGGACTTTTGTCATGGCCGCAATAATTTCGCGGTTGGCCGCGGCAAACCCCAAGCGCCAGCCGGTCATGGCAAACGCCTTTGAAAAGCCGTTGATGACAATGGTGCGGTCCTTCATGCCGGGCAGCGACGCAATGGACACATGGGTTTTGCCATATGTGAGCTCCGCATAAATCTCATCGGACAGCACCAATAAATCCTTTTCGCGCACCACCTTTGCAATGGGCTCCAAATCTTCCTTGGTCATAATGGCGCCGGTGGGATTGTTCGGATACGAAAGCACCAGCAATTTGGTTTTATCGGTAATGTGGGAAATGAGCTCGTCTTTTGTGAGCTTAAATGCATTTTCCGCCTTGGTTTCAATGGTGACAGGCACACCGCCCGCCATTGTAGTGCACGGCTTGTAGCACACAAAGGAAGGCTCCGGGATGAGCACTTCGTCGCCCGGCCCGATCAAAGTACGGATGGCCAGGTCCACTGCCTCGCTGCCCCCCACCGTAACCACCGTCTCTTCCGGCTGGTAGGAAAGGTGAAATCTGCGGTCCATGTATTCGCATATGCGCTCGCGCAGCTCCATGAGCCCCGCGTTAGAGGTGTAGTGGGTTTTGCCGCGCTCCAGCGTGTAAATCGCGGCGTCACGGATGTGCCACGGCGTGACAAAATCGGGCTCGCCCACGCCCAGCGAAATGGCCCCTTCCATCGTACCCACAATGTCAAAAAACTTGCGGATGCCGGAAGGCGGCATATCCAATACATCCTGGTTGATATATTTTTTTGGATCAAATTGGCTCACAGCGTAATCACCTGCCGATCATCTTCAATGTGGTTTTCAAACACCACGTTTTCGTCCTTGTATTTTTTGAGCACAAAATGCGTTGCAGTGCTTAAAACTGACTCCATAGGCGCGAGCTTATTGGATACAAACAGCGCCACCTCCTTCATGGTGCGGCCCTCAATAATGACCATCAGATCAAACGTGCCCGCCATAAGGTAGAGCGACTGTACCTCTGGATACTGATAGATGCGCTCTGCAATTTTATCAAACCCCTCGCCGCGCTGTGGCGTCACTTTTAACTCAATCATCGCGGTGACAAACTCCTTGTCGGTCTTTTCCCAGTTGATGACGCTTTTATTTTTTAGGAGCACACCACGTTTTTTTAAATCGCACACCATATCTTCCACTGTTTTGACATCTGTGCCCAGCATGAGCGCAATTTGTTCACTTGAAAGATTACAGTTGTCCTCTAAAAGCTCAAGAATTTTCCGTTCCATATAAAGAAATCCTCCCACAAGGTAAAATTTTACTGAATTAACTATATATTATATCGGAAAACCCTTCCATTTGCAAGCGTTTCGGCAAAAAAACAACCCGCCAAATGGATTTTGGCGGGCCTTTTTTATAAATCCCGTTTTTTATAGATATGCACCGAAAGCAGCATGGAAAGCACAAACAAAACCGCCAGCACCACAGGTGCAAAGGTTAGAAACGGCATGAGCTGCGCTTTTAAAAGCTCCGGATTTTGGCCGGAATGTATTGTGGCAAACGGTAGGATGCCAATCAGCCCTGCCGGGATGAGCACCGCCAAAAACATGGCAATTCTCCCCCGCTCCACCCCCAGTTTAAACAGAAGCGGAAAGGTGATCGCCATATAGAACAGTGCGGCAAACAGCAGCACAGCGCCGGCAGCAAGAGAGGCGGATGCCTGCTCTTTTAGCACCAGCACACAAAAAAGCACATAGATCAAAAATGCCAAACCGCAAAGCATCAGGCCCAGCACATATTTGCTCAGCACCATCTTTGCACGGGTCACCGGCATGGTCAGCGCATATTTATCCCATTTGGCCCGTTCGTCATAGGCAAGTGCGGAAAGCGGGGACATGGCTGCCAAAACACAAACCACACCGCCCAGCATACCGGCATTTTTCATATATGCAGCAAAAATCCCATAGATCAACACAAACGCGCCCAGCAGTTTAAACTGGGTTTTTAACACATACAAGTCCTTTAAAATCAGCGCCTTCATTGCACAGCCTCCTTAACGGAACAGTCGCATAATATCTTCTAACGTCGGTTTTTCTACTGAATAGCCACCGGTGAATTTTTTCCGTTCCACAAGCGCCTCCACTCCAAACCGGTTCGCCTTATAGCCTTTCACACAATTTTTGTCCAGCTTTAAAAACGCCTCTTTGGAGCACTTGAGCAAAGAAAACTGCTCCTGCAACTGGTCGGCGGGCTGCGAAAACACAATTTCCCCCTGGTGAATATAGGTGATATAGTCGCAAACCTTTTCCAAGTCGCTTGTGATGTGCGACGACAGCAAAATCGCGTGGGATTCATCTTGAATAAACTCCAAAAATTCATCTAAAATCTCGTCGCGTACAATGGGGTCCAACCCGCTGGTCGCCTCGTCTAAGATGAGCAGCTTTGCATTGTGCGACAGCGCCACGGCAATGGAGAGCTTCATTTTCATACCGCGCGAGAAGTCTTTGACCTGCTTTTTATCAGGCAATGCATATTTTTTTGCCAACGACCAAAACGTGCCCTGGTTCCAGTTTGGATACATCCGCCACATCACGCTGTCAATATTTTTTAACGTCAGGGTTTCGGGAAAGCAGCACTCGTCCATCACCACGCCGATATCCGCTTTCACATCCAAAAGCCCTGTTAAATTGTCCTTCCCAAGCACGGTAATTTGACCCGCATCCCGTTTGACCACATCCAAAATGAGCTTGATGGTGGTGCTTTTGCCCGCACCGTTTTCTCCAATAAAGCCCATAATGTAACCGGCGGGCAGGGCAAAGCTCACATCTTTGAGCAAAAACCCGGGATAGCGTTTGCTCACATGTTTTAGTTCCAATGCATTTACCATGGTTCATTCTCCTTTATATAGCAATGTGATAAGTTCCAACACCTCAGAAAGGGAAACCCCGGCGGATTTTGCCTGCCGGGCGGCATCTAACAGTGCGGCTTCCAGTGCTTTTTGCTGTTCTTCCCGGATGGAATTTGCGTTTTTTGTGGACACAAAGCTCCCCTTACCCGTGACTGAAACAATCAACCCCGCGCGCAGCAGCTCCTCATAGGCCCGCTTGGTGGTAATCACGCTGATTTTTAACTCCTTTGCCAGCAGCCGCATGGAAGGGAGCGCATCGCCATCCTGAAGTTCACCTGATAAAATCATACCTTTTATCTGCGAGACAATCTGCTCATAAATGGGCTGCCCGCTCTCATGACTAATCCATAAATCCATGTCCCGCCTCCTTCATATTGTATATATTCATTATATACAAT
>JAJXRJ010000062.1 GCA_021629085.1 Oscillospiraceae bacterium
GTGGGGATTGGATGATGCCTTTTCTCGCCAATTTATAAAGCACAGCCAGCCCTAATGTTTAGGGCTGGCTGTGCTTTTAAAATGCAAGGGCTCACACTTATTTGTTGGAAAGATAGGTTAAATACCGGGTTCGGAATTCCTTTGGCGTCATGTTTTTATAATGTTTAAACTGTTTGATAAAATAACTGGAGGTGGAAAACCCTGTTTCCTGTGCGATTTCTGTGATGTTTAAATCCGACGTAGTGAGCAGCATCTCCGCATGCGTGATGCGCACACTGGCGAGGTATTCTGAAAAATTCTGGCGGGTGGTGGCTTTAAACATCCTGGAAAAATAGCTGTAGCTCATGTTGCACACCCGCGCCGCATCCTCCACTGATATCGTGTTTTGATAGTTTTCCGCTACAAATCCGAATACCTTTTGCAGCTTTCGATAGTCGCTTTCCCGCAGGACGCAGTTTGCTTTTAAATCCGCACCGGTTTTTTCATAATACCGCAAAATCCATGCAAATAACCTGCAAATGGCGGAATGCACCACCAGATCATAACCATAGGCCGCCGCGCGGCACTCGCGCTCAATCTCAAAAAAAATTTCGCGCACCCCGCTGTCTGCGAGCGCTTGCGCCGTAAACACCGTCTGTGGCGGCGACTGCTTGACAATAAACGGCAGGACATATTTTGCCTCCAAAAAAGTGCGCGGTGTGCTGTATAACATCACTGGATCAAATTTAAGCACAATATAGCTGTTTTCTACATCCAATCCATAGGTATAGTGTACCTGTCCGGCGCAAATAAGTACCATGTCGCCAGGGCCAAAGGTAAACTCCTCGCCGTCTAGATAAGCGACAAACCGGCCTGCAAGGCCATATAGCACTTCAATATAAGAATGGTAGTGGGCAGCGCACAAAAAGCCCTTCCCCAACTGTGTCTGTATACTGCCGTAAAATGGAACGTCAATGCTTTCTTCCTGCGCAGTAGTTTGCACCATGTTTCCCTGCATAAAAAAGTCCCACCTTTCGCCTGTTTTTTACAGTATAGCACACTTTTTAAAAAAACGGAAGCAGGGTTTTTTACGTTTTTTGCCTGTCCGCCGTCCGCACTGGTTTTATCACCACGCAAAGCACAGCACAAAACACAGTAAACACACCACTAAGCATAAACCAGTTCATAATCCCCATCTTTTCTGCAAAAATGCCGGACAGCGCAAGCCCAACCGGTGCAGCGAGCGACATCACAGAGGACGTCACACCAATGACACGTCCCAAAAATTCGCCTTCAATCTGCTGCTGCAAAAGCGCCATAAACAGTGTGGAAAAAAACGGTGCGGTGACGCCTGTGAGCAGTGTGAGCACTGCAAACAGCACAAACGCTGTGGGCGGAAGCAGCCCCATTATCACCATCATAACGCCGAACGAAAAGACGGATAAAATAATGGACACCATTTTATCTTTGGTTCCGCCAAAAATGCCCAGGACCAGCCCGCCGGCCAGCATGCCGACAGAAAACAGGGTTTCCACCAGCCCCATGTGGTAGGGCGTACCGCCAAAGTGCTGCAACGTCATGAGCGGATAGAGCGAGCCAACGGGAATATACGCCATGGAAAATAGTGCGCTGATAAGCGTTAAATAGTAAAGCCCTTTCTTTTTTCGGAGCGCTCTCAACCCCTCTGCCGCCTCTTTGACAAGATTGGATTTGGCCGCTGCGGCAGTAAGCTTTGGAATTTTTACCAAAAGCAAGGTGGACACACCGGCAACCGCGCCAACCACATCGAGCAGCATGAGAATGGGCAGCGGCAGCGCGGCAAACAGAACAGAGGCCACCGCTGGGCTTAAAATGAGAGAAATGGATTGGAATGTTTGCGTGTAGCCGCCGCATTTGTCAAGCTGGGTATCCGGAACAATCATGGGTGTGATGGCAAGTACACACGGCTGTTGAAATGCGCTCCCCAGCGCCCGTACAAACAGCGCAAAATAGATAGCGCCGATGGACATATCGCCCATCAACCCCAGCACCATCAAAAGCAACGCCGCCAAAGCAACGCCAACATCGGAAAATATCATAATTTTCTTGCGGTCGTAGCGGTCGGCAATACTTCCAATAAACGGTGAAAAAAGCGCAGTGGGCAAAAAACCGACCAGTGTGGCAATGGAAAGCACCATGGCGGATTCTGTCTTAGCCGTGAGATGCCAAATTAAGGCATACTGCACAATGGAGCTTGTAAACAGCGAAATGGCCTGTCCGGTCCAGATGGTAAAAAACTGCCGCTTCCAGGTCTTGTTAAGCTTCATGTTCTCTCTCCTTATGATGTGAATTTTGTGCGCAAAAAAGCGCCGTTTTGCAAAATTTGCAGACGGCGCTTGATTGGTAAGCAAAGAAAGGCGCAGGAAAAATGGTTCTCCCCGTTGACCATCGTTTCTGCTCACAGCAAGCAAAGCCTCTATTTTGCAGATTTTACACGCAAAAAAGTAATGCTTATGTGATTACAGTTATCGATCGTACATACGTCTTTCCCTTTCTTAAAAATGTATTCCCAGTTTAACATACGCTTCCTCTAATGTCAACCACTATTTTCATATGCATCCACCGAGCTTAACAGGAGCATATCGCCAGGCAGCAGCATGGTAGAGCCCTTGGGCAAAATGCTTTTTTCATCCCGCACTACCATTAATATCAACATGTCGGACGGCGGCGAAATTTCGCCCAGTGTTTTGCCGGACCACGGATGGCTCTCGGTAATCCGGATATCCTGCACCTGTACATTGGAAAAGTCCGCATAGTCGTTAAACGTCTTAAATACTGTGTCCGTGGTATCTACCAAATCGAGCTTTTTTGCTATCACAGGAAGGAACGTACCCTGGAACCCGACGGAAAGCAGTGCAACCAAAAAGACAATGTGGAAAATATCGCTGTTCGTATATGCGCCCCCCGCCACTGCCATAATAGCAAATACAATGGAAGCTGCCCCCCGAAGGCCGGACCATGCCACTAAAACCTGCTGACGGATAGGTGTTTTAAAGCAGGACAGGATCGCCGTTACAGCAACCGGCCGTGAAACAAAGGTTAAAAACAGCGCAATCGCTACGGCCGGCAGCAAAATATCCGGAATTTTAGAGGGAAAGGAAAGCAGGCCAATGACAAAAAAGAGTATAATCTGCATAATCCAAGTAATACCGTCAAAAAAATGCACCAGCTCAATTTTGCGCCGCAGTTTGGCATTGCCCAAAAAAATCCCCGTGATATACACGCTCAAATATCCATTGCCTCCCGCAAGTGTTGGCAGCGCATAGGAAACCAGCGCGATGGCTACCATAAAAATAGCGTATAAGCCGTCCGATCCAAACTTTGCTCTTTTTAATACAAAAATCGCCCCAAACGCAATGGCAAAGCCACAAAGCAAGCCATATACAATTTGTGCAAATACCAGATAGGCCGGTGATGTACTCTGCTGTGCCGTCATCAGCGACAAAATAATCATGGTGAGCATATAGGCAGCAGGGTCATTACTGCCGCTTTCAATTTCCAGCATAGATGCCAATCCATGTTTTAAATTGAGTTTTTTGGAACGCAAAATGGCAAAGACAGAAGCGGCGTCAGTAGAACTAATTACCGCACCGGTTAAAAGTGCTTCATAAAAATCCATTTTCAACGCATAATAGCAAAACAATCCGGTGAAAAATGCGGTGAGAATCGTACCTACAAAGGAAAGTAAGATGGCCTGTAGCGCTACAGGCTTGGCGGCGTTCCAATTGGTGCCAAATCCGCCGTAAAACATGATAAAAATCAGTGCAATAGAACAGATGTCGCCGGTTAAAACATAATTGTCAAATGGGATTTTAAAAATCCCGTCCTCCCCCATCACTATACCAAACGCAATAAAAAACAACAGCGATGGTACGCCGATTTTTGCAGAGAGTTTGTTTGCCAAAATACCTGCAGCTAAAATCACGCCGCATAGTAAAATGCCAAGCGTCATCCCATCACCTCCATATATTACTATATCACAAATGGCATTTAAAAGCAACGAAAAAAATAGCGGCGCATGAAAAAAATTCCTGCACCGCGTTTGTCTTTTGGGTATTTTTGATTCACACTGTCAGAGGTTGGATGACGCAAGTTATATAAGCTGGTTTGTGACAATATAGGTTTGCGTGGCGGCACCGTCTACCGTGATGCTCCCGCCTAGGTCCGCCGAAACCGTGTGCGTCCGCGTGTATGGCTGGTAACCATCTGGCGCAGCGGACTGGGCAAGGCTGTAAGTGCCCGGAGCCAGTACGCCAAAGCCCGCATAGCCATCCACACCGGAGGTTGCCGTGTAAACGACCGCTCCATTTTGCGACAGGGTAAACTGTATGCCGGGCAGCGGAAGATTGTTACAGCCGCGTGCCAAAACGCCAAAGCTTGAAAGATGGATATTACAAATCCGTGCGCCATCGGCGGGTGCGCCGTCAATGGTGACAGTGCCGTCTGCAGATACTTCGAGGCGATAGGTTTCCTGCATTTTCCGATACCCAACCGGAGCCTGTGTTTCCACCAGCTCATAGCTGCCAGGCAGCAGGCTGTCAAATGAAACGCTGCCGTCTAATGCGGAAACCGCACTGCCAACCACAGCAGGGACTGTACGGATTTCAAATGCAGCGCCGGAAAGCGGCGCACTGCTTACGGCATCCTGTTTTAAAATCGTAAATGCGGCGCAAGCTCTGGTTTTTGCACGGCCAAGCACGCGGAACCGTCGGCTTGGCACACCGTCGATCAGCACACTGCCACTGCTGTCTACCATAACCTGATAGATTTGTTCATTTGTCTCATATCCTGCCGGCGGCATTGTTTCAGTCAACGTATACTGGCCTGGCATAAGCGGGGAAAACTGCACAATCCCATAGCTGTTAGAAGCCGCAGCTAAAATAATCTTTCCACTTTTAGAAAGCGTAAACACAGCGCCGGAGAGCGGCGCATTTGTGGCTTCGTCTATTTTTAAAAACGAAAATGAATTTTCAAAGCTTAAACATCCGCATTCTGTTGGAAATAACCGTTCTAGCGGAAGCTTATATGGATCATTTGTCATGTCAAGTCTCCTTCTCTTAGAATAAAATTGAAATCTTAAAAAACGAATGGAATCACTAGTCTATTTTATTCAGAGAATGGTACAAGGGTGACAAAAAGCGGCCCATTTAGGGCCGCCCATTGTTTCCATATTATTGATACATGGCGTCGTACCGATCCATAATTTCATGGACCTTTGCAATGTCTACGCCGCGGGTGTCTGTGCCATTTTGAAACGCCACTGCCGCTGCAATGCCCGCGCCTTCGCCAATAGAACAGCAAATGGGCATAATCCGATAGGCCGACTGCGCTTCATGGGTGGAAGAAATGCAACGCCCCGCCGCAAGCAGATTGTCCACACCCTGCGGCAAAAGCGCGCGGTATGGAATGGTGTAGAAATTGTCGTCCGGAATACGAATCAGGGTTGTTCCAGTGCCGTCCGGATTGTGAATATCAATTTGATATGCACCGCAAGCAATGGAATCTTCAAACTTTGTGCAGGAAAGCAAATCTTCCCCTGTGATGGTGTAGTCCCCCACAATCATCCGGCTCTCCCGCACGCCGATTTCAGGTGCCGATGCGAGCAGGCAGCTTTCCCGGCAGCCGTCCACATTTTCCTTTAAAAATTGATACAGCTCATATACCTGTTCGCGCGCTTCCATTTCCGCCGCGCTCAAATCGTCAACATCCACTGGGCAGCGGTTGATGATGCGGGTAGAATTTAAATGCAGCACATCTTTGGAGGAGTGCCGGAATTTCAAAATATCCTCGCGCGGGTTTTTAATTTTCCCTTCCCGCTGCGCCTTTTGGTAGAGCTCGTTGATGCCCTGTTTGTTTTTAAGTACCTTTTCCACATCCACATTGGCCATGCGGAAGCACAGTGTCATGGGCTGGCATTGGTTATCGCCCTCCCGGCCGATTTTATACGGGCAGCCTGCAAGCGCGGCCACGTCCGCGTCCCCCGTGGCGTCAATAAAATAGGCCGCGGCATATTCGCGTCTGTCCGCTTTCCCCGCCGCCGTCACGCTCACAATACGGCTGCCTTCCCTTTTCACTTCAATAATATGGGAATGGAACCGCACATCCACACCGTATGCTTTGGTCATACGGTCAAAAATCAGCTTCAAATATTCCTCGTTAAACATCATCCTGTCGTCGTGCAGCCCGCCCATGCGGTCTAATTCATCAACAAATTTCAAAAACAGGCCGCGGTTAATGGCATATCTTTCGCCATTGCGCCCAATCCGATATTTCATAAACGGATTGACGTAACAATTACACGCCGCACCGCCCAAAAATCCGCTTTTCTCCAAAATTAAAACTTTTAACCCCTCGCGTGCAGCCGAAATTGCCGCCGCAACTCCAGTAAATCCGCCGCCCGCCACAATCAAATCATACATAAAAACGCTTCCTCTCTAAAAATCTACTATCATCATACAAAAACACAGATAAAATTTCTTATAAATTTGGCCACAAAACCTTGAACAAAAGACCGATTCTTGGTATGATATGTGTAATTAAATGAACTGAGGTGTGGAAATTGGAGCCTATTTTCTCTCTTG
>JAJXRJ010000025.1 GCA_021629085.1 Oscillospiraceae bacterium
TCAGCTGGGAGAGCATCTGCCTTACAAGCAGAGGGTCATAGGTTCGAGCCCTATATCGCCCACCAATTTGCTGATTTGCTGGTGTAGCTCAATTGGCAGAGCAGCTGATTTGTAATCAGCAGGTTGCGGGTTCAAGTCCCATCACCAGCTCCATTTTTAATTTCACAGGGGGAGGTTCCCGAGTGGCCAAAGGGGGCAGACTGTAAATCTGTTGCGTCTCGCTTCGGTGGTTCGAATCCACCCCTCCCCACCACGCCGGAGCAAAGGAAAGCTTTGCTCCGGCTTATTTTTTGGCAAAAATCAGTCACCCGTTCCACACCGCGGCAGGCCTTATGGCTTGCCGCTTTTCTTTCTAAACAATTTTGCCGAACACATGCGGGCTCCCGGCCTGAAAAATCGGGCAGAAGCCCTGTTTTTATATTGCTGGATGTCCTCAAAAAATGCGCTGGAATCTGTGATATCCGTACAAATTTTTTCAAAAAAAATCGTGAAAAATGATTCAATTTGATATTGACAATCATTTCTGGTTATGTTAAAATTTTGTTTGTTTCCGAACAATTAAATTTCGAATTGCCGACAGAGAGGAGGAAGGATTCAAATGGAAAAAGACTGTGGGATGTGGATTCACATCCTATCCTACAAACTTAAAAAACGCATGAATGCCGACATGCAAAGTCTGGGGCTCACGGGGATGCAGAGCCGTATCATGCACTACATCCTTGTAAAATACGCCGATGGGCCAGTATTCCAGCGCGATGTGGAAAAATCCTTTGGTATGAGTCGTTCCACTGCTACCGGCATATTGCAGCTCATGGAAAAAAACGGCCTGATCCTGCGCAAAAGCGTGGCCAGCGATGCGCGCCTAAAAAGCCTGATCCCCACAAAGAAGACAGTGCAGCTTGATGCACAGATCGGGGAGTCTCTCCGTCAGACCGAACAGCGGCTCACCCAAGGCCTGTCGAGCGCGCAGCTTGCACTGTTCCTAGAAACCGCAGCGCACATGTCTGCCAATCTGGACAGATAGCCGGCGCAGGCCTGTCTATTTTTTGTAACGATTTTCATGATGCACCGCACGTATGCGCGCCGGGTGTGTCAGGTTTGGAGGAATGTCAGATATGATAAAGACGCTTGCTCACAGCATTCGTGAGTACAAAAAAACAGCGATTCTGACGCCGCTTTTAGTTGTTGTCGAAGTGGTTTTGGAATGTATCATCCCATTCATTATTGCCAATCTGGTCAATGAGATGCAGGCCGGCTGCGGTATGGATGTCATTCTCCGCTATGGCGTCCAGCTGGTGATTATGGCTGTTTTATCTTTGGTTTTCGGCGTTGCGGCCGGCAACACCTGTGCCACTGCATCCACAGGCTTTGCGAAAAATTTGCGCAAAGATATGTTTTACCGCATCCAGGATTACTCCTTTGAGAATATCGATAAATTCTCGGTGTCCAGCCTGGTGACCCGTATGACCACCGACGTCGTGAATGTACAGATGTCCTTTATGATGATCATCCGTGTGGCCATCCGCGGGCCGCTGATGCTGATTTTTTCGTTTATCATGGGCTTTGCTATGGGCGGACGCCTGGCTATGATTTTCCTGGTTACCATCCCGCTGCTGAGCATCGGGCTCATCCTGGTGATCCGTGCGGCCACTCCCATTTTCCGCCGGGTATTCCGCAAATATGATGCCCTGAACGACTCGGTGCAGGAGAACGTACAGGCCATGCGCGTAGTAAAGAGCTATGTGCGCGAGAAGTACGAGAAAAAGAAATTTACCGCTGCAGCCGAAGATGTCTGTAAGGATTTCACCCGCGCCGAGCGCATTATGGCGCTCAATAACCCCATGATGCAGTTCTGCGTGTACGCGGGTATGGCGTTTGTGCTGTCCTTTGGTTCTTATGCGGTCATCACCAGCCAGGGCATGGAAATCGCCGTAGGCCAGATGTCCGCCATCCTTACTTACAGCTTCCAGATCCTCATGAGCCTGATGATGCTGTCCATGGTGTTCGTGATGATCACCATGTCAATGGAATCAGCCGAACGGATTGTGGAAGTCCTGACAGAGAAGAGCAATCTGACCAGCCCTGAAAATGCTGTCACTGAGGTGAAAGACGGCTCTGTTGATTTTGACAATGTCAGCTTTAAGTATTCCCAAAAGGCCGAACGCATGGCGCTGGCGGATGTCAATCTGCACATTAAGTCCGGCGAACTCATTGGCATCCTTGGCGGAACGGGATCGTCCAAATCCACGCTGGTGCAGCTGATTGCCCGCCTGTACGACGTTACCGAAGGCTGCGTCAAGGTGGGGGGCGTAGATGTGCGCAAGTACGATCTGGACGCGCTGCGCAACAATGTAGCGGTCGTGCTGCAAAAAAATGTGCTGTTTTCCGGCACCATCAAAGACAACCTGCGCTGGGGGAACCCGGATGCAACCGACGAAGAGATGCTGGATGCCTGCAAATTGGCACAGGCCGACGAGTTTATCCAGCAGTTCCCAGACAAATATGACACGTGGATTGAGCAGGGCGGCGCCAACGTCTCCGGCGGCCAGAAGCAGCGCTTGTGTATTGCGCGGGCTTTGTTAAAAAAGCCCAAGGTGCTGATCCTCGACGATTCCACCAGCGCTGTGGACACGCGGACAGATGCGCTAATCCGTCAGGGCTTGCGCGAATTTATCCCCGAAACCACAAAGATTATTATTGCGCAGCGTGTGGCTTCTGTGCAGGACGCTGACCGCATCCTCGTGATGGACGGCGGGCGCATCAGCGCCATTGGCAACCACGACGAATTGATGAAGAAAAGCGAAATCTATCGCGAGGTATATACTTCCCAGAACAAGGCAGGCGATCAAGATGACGAAAAATAAAACCAATCCCACCCCCACCACGACGGCGCGGGGCCAGCGCGCGCCCAAGGGCGTTCTGCGCCGTCTGCTGCGCACGCTGTTTGAGTTCTATCCGGTTCTGCTCCCCGTCACCATGGTGTGTATCCTTATCAACGCCGTCGTCAGCGCTATCCCGGCTGTGTTTATGCAAAATGTCATTGCCGTTGTGGATGCAAGCTACAAGAGCGGCGACTGGGCGTCCGTGTCCGGGCGTATCTTAACTTACGTGGCCATTTTAGTTGTGATGTACATCATCAGCCTCATTGCCGGCGCGTTCTATACCCAGATGATGGCCATCATTACACAGGGTTCTTTAAAAAAGCTACGTGAGAAAATGTTCAGCCACATGCAGGACCTGCCCATCAAATACTTTGATACCAATGGCCATGGCGACATCATGAGCTATTACACCAACGACGTGGATACCCTGCGCCAGCTCATCAGCCAGAGCCTTCCGCAGATGACCATCTCGGGCATTACGCTTTTCATCGTATTCTGCATTATGATATACTACAGTGTGATCCTTGCACTGCTGGTGGTTGTGGGGGTTATTTGCATGGTGTCTGCAGCCCGCGCGATTACCAACCGTTCGTCCAAATTCTTCCTGCGCCAGCAGGTCACGCTGGCCAAGGCCGAGGCCTTCATGGAAGAGATGATGACCGGCCAGAAGGTGATCAAGGTGTTCTGCCATGAAAAGGGCGCCAAGGCCGACTTTGACAAAGTGAACGGCGAGATTTTCTTTAATGCCCGCAACGGCAACCGCTTTGCCAACATCCTGATGCCGCTTTTGGGCAACATCGGCAATGTGATGTATGTTATAGTGGCCCTGGTGGGCGGTGCGCTGCTGCTTTCAGACGTGCCAAATATCAGTATTTCCGGAATGGCGTTCAGCATCAGCATTGTGGTGCCGTTCCTCAATATGACAAAGCAGTTCGCCGGTGCGATCGGGCAGGTATCCAACCAGATCAACATGGTAATTATGGGCCTTGCGGGCGCACACCGCATCTTTGC
Source organism: Oscillospiraceae bacterium (assembly GCA_021629085.1). GTDB lineage: Bacteria > Bacillota > Clostridia > UMGS1810 > UMGS1810 > JAJXRJ01. The sequence goes on from JAJXRJ010000025.1 coordinate 3,894, forward strand.
CCTGTTAGATGAGCAGCCCGAGGCCGACGACGGGTATGTCACTTTGGTAAATGCCAGGGAGAATTCCGACGGCAGCATAAGCGAGTGCGAGGAGCGCACCAATGTCTGGGCCTGGAAGCATCCGCACCACGACGGCACCATCACCTACACCCGCCTGCAGGGCGATGTGCGTTTCTATAATGTCAACTTCGGCTACACACCGCAAAAAACCGTGCTGCACGACATCTCCCTGTACGCCAAGCCCGGGCAAAAAGTGGCCTTTGTCGGCTCTACCGGCGCGGGCAAAACCACCATTACAAACCTCATCAACCGCTTTTACGACATCAGCGACGGCAAGATCCGTTATGACGGCATCAATATCAACAAGATCAAAAAAGCGGATTTGCGCCGCAGCTTAGGCATTGTATTGCAGGACACCAACCTCTTCACCGGCACGGTGATGGAAAACATCCGCTATGGCAATCTGGATGCGTGTGACGAGGAGTGTATTGCGGCGGCACAGCTCGCCGGCGCCGACGACTTTATCCGCCGCCTGCCCGAGGGCTACAACACCATGCTGACGGGCAACGGCGCAAACCTCAGCCAGGGCCAGCGCCAGCTGCTTGCCATTGCGCGCGCTGCTGTGGCCGACCCGCCCGTTATGATCCTGGACGAGGCGACCAGTTCGATTGACACGCGTACCGAGGCCATTGTGCAGCAAGGGATGGACGCGCTGATGACCGGGCGCACGGTGTTTGTCATTGCGCACCGCCTCTCCACCGTCCAGAACGCCAATGCCATTATGGTATTGGATCACGGCCGTATCATCGAGCGCGGCACGCATGAGGACCTCCTCAAGCTCAAAGGCACATATTATCAGCTATACACGGGCGCGCTGGAGCTGGATTAATCCACCCCCGCGCCAAACTGCAGGCAAAAGCAATCCCGGGCTGCGTCCTTTCTAAAAAGGCCAAACCCGGGATTTTCATATATATAAAAAACCACCTCCTATGGTTTTTCCCATAGGAGATGGTTTGCGCTTCCGCAATTGGCAAATTGTGCGGGAAGGCTTTTAGTCCAGCGTAATCACAAGGGTGTGGTCGCTGTCTTTATAAAATTTCGCTTCTGCCGTTTTGGTTTGGCCGTTGGCAGTGACGGTGATATCATAATCACCGAAGAAGCCGCGGAACGCATAGCTGCCGTCTGCACCGGTGGCGCCGCTTTCCCGCGTCCACCACTTGTTGTAAACCAAATCTTCAAATTCCTTGCCCGATTCCTTCATAGTCCAGTCTTTGTTAAACAACGGCGCATCGCCGGTGTTGGAATCCCAGAACCCCCACATGGTAAGGCCCACCACCGAAGGATGGCTGTAAATGGCAATTAAAATATCGCGGGTGAAGTTGGCCTGCAAATTGCGGTTCATACGGCTGCCCTGCAGCTTCACGTCAAATTCTGTAATTTTGATTTCCTTGCCATACTGTGCAAGCGCATCCAGCATTTCGTAGAAAATCATGGGGTTTTTGGGGTTGCCCTGATGCCCCTGTACGCCTATGCCGTCATAGTCCAAATTGGTTTCCTTTGCCCAGTCTAAGATTGGGATAAATTCCCGGTAGTTAAACGAATCAATGCCGGACAGGCCGCATTCGGTCATGTAGAGCTTGGCATCCGGCGCCACCTGCCGGGTGGTGTTAAACAGGTCGTGCAGGAAATCATAATTCCCAAAATGCGGCAGGATGATGGAATCTAACCGGGTGATTTCGTTGGTCACGTCCCATTCGGTCATACGGCCGGCGAAATTGCCCGCTTCCTCTTTGATATGGTCCAGCACCCGCGCTTTGATTTTGTCGTCCTCACCGTTGGCAATGTACTGCGGGATATCGGCCGGGATGCGCGAGTTGTTGGGCTCGTATGCCGTATCCCAGAACAGGCAGTGCCCGCGGAAATAGCGGATGCCGTTTGCCATAGACCAATCTACAATTTTATTTGCCGTTTCCGGGTCGGCGTCATAATAGTTCCATTTGTGAATGGTTTCCGCGACGCCGGAGTTGAAATATTTCACATAGTTTTCGCGGTACTTTTGCGAATCTTCCCCTTCCTGCACCAGTCTGGGCCCAATGGCAGTGCCCCACTCAAATTCGCTCTCATACATGTCCGCTTTGATTTGCGCATCCGGCACAACGTTGCCGGCCGCATCTTGTACAATGATGTTAAAATCGCCTTTCCTGTGCTGTTCAATGCGTGCCAGCGCGTCTTTGCGCCACTGTGCATCCTCTTCCATGCCTTCATAATAGGCCGAATCGGGCATGTCCTCCTGGGTGTATTTGCTGCCATAGTTAATGAGCTGATAGCCGCCCACTTCCACCACCTGTTTTTCCAGCGCCGGGCGGATGTGATAGCGCAACGGTTTTTGGGAAACCTTGGCATTTGCTACAAATGGGATGTAGGTTTTTTGCCACTCATTTTTTACTTCCACCGTGTTTTTCACCGCGGCGGTGTAGGAATTGCTTTCGGTTTCCTGCACAGCAAAGCACACTCTGCCGTCGCCGGTGTCATTGCTGCCGCCCGAAATCAGCCGGGTGTACACCACCATCAGCACAATATCGCCATCTGCAAACTGCTGGTCGTTTTTCAGCTCCAGCGCACAGGCGTAATCATGGTCCGGCACATCGGTTACCGTAAAGCGCAGCGCATCGCTAAACGGCATGCCTTCCACGCTCACTTTTTCCACGGTTGCCGCATTTTTGGTGTTGCCCGACATCCCCTCTACCGTATAAAAGTCCTCCTGCGTCACCATTACTGTGCCGCCTGAAAGCTTTTCAAACGCTTCGTCCGGGTCACCCGGCATGTCGTAGAAAATCAGGTCGTCTAACGCCGCGCTTTTTTCAAATTCCGTCGGGATAGGCCGCCGCCGGCTCGCGCCCGGGATGTTTGGGATTTCGCTCAACGGCGGTGTGTTTGCCGGTGTAATCCCCTCTTCAATGACCTTGGGGAGCTGCGCTATATACGGCACATTGATGATGACCTTTTGCAGCGTGTCATTCCACCGGACTTCCGTACCCAGTGATTCTGAAATAAAGCGGACCGGCACCATGGTGCGGTCGTTTACCAGCTGGGCAGGCACGTCCAGCACCGTGGCCGCGCCGTCCACCGTGGCATTGGTGTCGCCAATGGTGAGGGTAATGGTTTTCCCGTCTTTGACGCCGGTTACCGTTTGCGTGGCGTCGTCCCAGGTGACATCTGCGCCCAGGGCTTCAAAGATGCCGCGCATGGGAACCAGCACCCGGTCGTTTACCATCACAGGCATCTGGTCGTAACTTTGCGTAACACCGTTGATGACAACGCTGATGCCGTCCTGTGCAAATGCAGGCACAACAGGGAATGCAAGTGCAAGCGTGAAGCACAACAACAGGGATACAACTTTTTTCATAGCCAACCTCCTAAATATGTAAATTTCCAGTTAATAAAATTATAGCATAGCTGCAAGCAAATGAAAATGGCGGCAAATCCATTTTTATGTCAATTTGTGCACTTGCGTGTATTACTAATTGACATTTTTAATCCGCTGCGCTATACTAAATGAAAAGGGAGGCGGGAGATGTGCTGTATCAGTGGAAAACGGACGCCGGCGACAACCGTTCCTTTCAAAATGCCGTATTTCATCGTTTGGACATTTTGCTGTCCACCAGCAGCCAAACGAGGAAACCGGCCGATTGGACCGAGGACAAGCGCTACACACAGTATGTGATTTGGGCGGTCATCGGCGGCGAAATTGATTTGACCTATAAAAACAAGCGCTACCGGCTAAACGGCGGCGACCTGTTTTTCTTTTTCCCCGGGGAGCGGTTTGTGGCAAAGGCCGCGTCGGACGGCGTGCATTTTTATTATACGCATTTTTTGGTGCACACCGAAACCGGCGGCAATACCGCATTGTTATCCGACCTTGCCATTGACGGCCGAATGCAGCAGGCGGACTGTGCACGCGAGGTGCAGCTTTTTATGGAGCAGGCGGACGCGCGGGCCAGCGACCTGCCGTTTTGCTACATGGGCGCCAAAGGGGCGGTGATGCTGCTTTTAACGGCGATTGTGCGCCACTATGCAGCGGCGGGAAAGATTTTGGATGACACGCAGCCGGCCGACATTGTGCAGCAGGCGCGCTACATCCGGCTGACAGAGTTTATTGAAGCCCATCTGTTTGAAAAAATTACCATCAAAGACCTTGCCGCGCTGGTGCATATGAGCGAGAAATATGTGATTAAATATTTCCATAAGCGCATTGGCATCTCCCCCTATGCCTATATCCGCCAGCGGCGGATGGAATATGCTGCAAACGCACTCTTAAGCGGGACACACACCATTAAAGAGCTGGCCGACCAGCTGGGCTACAGTGACCAGTTTGCGTTTTCCCGCGCGTTTAAAAAATATTTTGGCACACCGCCGTCAAAAATTTTATAGCCAAAAAACCAATTATTTTATCACGCAAAAAAGAGCACATCCATTGTGCCCTTTTTTGCATGTGCAGCGCATTTTTATCTTTCGCTGTTATCATAAAAAACGGCAAGATGGCAGCGCAACCCATCTTGCCGTTTTTTCATTGTTTGTTTCTCTCCGTTTGCCAAAACAAGCTGCCCCTGCCGCCCTTTCAAGCCCAGGCCGCGTTTATTCCCCTGCATCGGGCTCTAAATTTTTGAGCTTATAAGACAGCATCATCAGGCTGTCAGAGAGGTGGACATTTTCCACCGCCACAGCTTCGTTGGCGTCCAGCTCCACGTAGCTAAAATTCCACAGCGCTTTTACGCCAAGCCGCACCAGCGTTTCTGCCACCTCGTGCACCACGGCCTTTGGCACAGCCAAAATGGCAATATCGGGCTTTTGCGCCTCCACAAACGCCGCCAGGCGGTCAATGCCTAAAACGGTTATGCCGTTGATCTCTTTGCCCACTTTGGCGGTATCCACGTCAAAAATGCCAATCAGCCGAAACCCGCGCTTTTCAAAATTGGTGTGGTTGGCGAGCGCACGGCCTAAGTTCCCCGCACCAAGAATGATGGTTTTGCACCCGGCGTCCATGCCCAAAATGGCGCTGATTTCCTTGTGCAGCATTTCCACATTGTAGCCATAGCCCTGCTGCCCAAACCCGCCGAAAAAGTTAAAGTCCTGCCGGATTTGCGATGCTGTGACCCCCATGCGCCGGCTGAGCTCGCCGGACGAGATGCGCAATACCTGCTTTTTGAGCAAATCGTCCAAATACCGGTAATATCTGGGAAGCCGCCGAACCACGACTTCCGGCACCTTCTTATCCTTCAAACATCTTACCTCCCAGTGATCCGCTTTCGCCTGCGCATATTACTTCGAAAGCTTTTGTACGGTTTCCATCACATAGTCGGCAAACTGCGCGCTGGTTGCGCCGTCGTCCCGCCCGGTCATCACCAGCTTGCGCTCGGTATACATACAAATGTCAAGCGCGGCTTCCAGTTTCTTTGCGGTTTCGTTTTCGCCAATGTGGTCTAACAGCATCACGGCTGCGCGGATGATGCTGCACGGGTCGGCAAATTTGTCCCGCCCTTCTTTTACCATGCGCGGCGCACTGCCGTGGATGGCTTCAAACATGGCGTAGCGTTTGCCCAGATTTGCACTGCCCGCCGTGCCCACGCCGCCCTGGAATTCCGCGGCCTCGTCGGTTAAAATATCGCCGTAGAGGTTTGGCAGCACCAGCACCTGGAACTGCGTGCGGCGTTTTTCATCCACCAGCTTGGCGGTCATAATATCAATATACCAGTCGTCCAATTCAATGCCGGGATAGTCCTTTGCAACCTCCTGGCAGATTTTTAAAAACTTGCCGTCAGTGGTTTTGACCACGTTGGCTTTGGTCACCGCGGTCACCTTGGTTTTGCCGGTTTTTTTGGCATAGTCAAACGCTGCGCGCGCAATGCGCTCGCATCCTTCGGTGGTGGCCACGCAAAAGTCCATGGCCAAGTCGTCGGTGACATGCATGCCGTCGCTGCCCAGCGCATAGGAGCCCTCGGTGTTCTCGCGGAAGAATGTCCAGTCGATGCCCTGCTCCGGCACTTTGACCGGACGCACGTTTGCAAACAGGTCCAGCTCTTTGCGCATGGCGACGTTTGCGCTTTCAATGTTGGGCCACTCATCCCCTGCGCGGGGCGTGGTGGTGGGGCCCTTTAACACAACATGGCACTGCTTGATTTCCTCCAGCACATCGTCGGGGATGGCCTTGCCCACTTTGGCGCGGTTTTCAATGGTGAGCCCGTCAATAACGCGGAATTCCACCTTGCCCTCTAAAACCTTGTCTTTTAACAAAAATTCCAAAATGCGGTGCGCCTCGTGCGTGATGGCGGGGCCAATGCCGTCGCCGCCCACAATGCCGATGATAATTTTATCAAGGCTTTTGTAGTCCACAAATTCCTTTTGTGCATTGATGCGCGCAACACGCGCAAGCTGTTTTTCCAAAAGCGCTTCAAACTTTGCCGAAGCCGCTTTGATTGCGTTTTTATCCATCCTTTTTTGCCTCCTATTGGTTTTGTTCGCGTGTGTAATTGATGAGCCCGCCTGCGGCCATCATATCGCGCTGGCGGCTGGAAAGTGCAATGTGCACTTTGTATTCTTTGTTTTTGGTGACATTTTTCACCGTAAATGTATCCGCCGTTTTCACAATCTCCTGTGCATGCCCGATGGCCAGTTCATCCCCCACCGAGATATCGCCATAGTCCGCAGGGTTGGCAAATGTCATGGGCAGGATGCCGTTATTGATGAGGTTTGCCATATGGATGCGCGCAAACGACTTGGCAATGACGCCTTTTATGCCCAGATAGAGCGGCGCCAGCGCGGCGTGCTCGCGCGAAGAGCCCTGGCCGTAGTTTTCGCCGGCAATGATAAACCCGCCGCCCGCTTTTTTGGCCCGGGCCGGGAATTCGGGGTCACAGGGCGTGAGGCAGTATTCCGAAAGATACGGGATGTTGGACCGGTAGGGCAAAAGTTTTGCATTAGACGGCATGATGTGGTCGGTGGTGATGTTGTCCCCCACCTTGATAAGTGTCTCGCCGCGCACCGTGTCCGGCAGTTTTACGTTTAAGGGGAATTCTTTGATATTGGGGCCGCGCACCACTTGTACGTCGTTTCCTTCGGGCGCGGGCGCCACTACGAGGTTGTCGTTTATAAGGAACGTCTTTGGCATCTCTACGCTGATGTCCATATCCGCCTCGCGCGGGTCGGTGAGATAGCCTGCAATCGCGCTGACCGCCGCGGTTTCCGGGCTTACCAGATACACCTTTGCAGAAGCCGTCCCGCTGCGGCCTTCAAAGTTGCGGTTAAAGGTGCGCAGCGATACCGCGTCGGTTTTGGGCGACTGCCCCATGCCAATGCAGGGGCCGCATGCCGATTCCAAAATCCGCGCGCCCGCGGCAATCATATCGGCCAGCGCGCCGTTTTGGCTGAGCATATTGAGCACCTGCTTGGAGCCCGGCGCAATGACAAGGCTCACGTCCTCGTGCACAGTTTGGCCCTTTAAAATTTTGGCAACCTTCATCATATCGAGATAGGACGAGTTGGTGCAGCTGCCAATGGCAACCTGGTCCACCTTGATTTTGCCAATCTCTTTTACCGGTTCCACATTGTCCGGCATGTGCGGCTTGGCCGCAAGCGGGACCAGTTTGGCCAAATCAATGGTGATTTCTTCATCATACGCCGCGTCTGCATCGGGCAGGATTTCGGTAAAATCTTCCTCGCGCCCCTGCGCCTTTAAAAATGCGCGGGTAATTTCATCGCTGGGGAACACCGAGGTGGTGGCGCCCAGCTCTGCGCCCATGTTGGTGATGGTGGCGCGCTCGGGCACCGACAGCGATTTTACGCCCTCGCCGCAGTATTCCATCACTTTGCCCACGCCGCCTTTGACCGAAAGGATGCGCAGCACTTCTAAGATGATGTCCTTTGCGGACACCCATTTTGGGAGCTTGCCCAACAAGTTGACTTTTACCACCTTGGGCATGGTGATGTAGTATGCGCCGCCGCCCATGGCAACCGCAACATCCAGCCCGCCCGCGCCAATGGCCAGCATGCCGATGCCGCCGCCGGTGGGGGTGTGGCTGTCCGAGCCCAGAAGCGTCTGGCCCGGGATGCCAAACCGCTCTAAATGCACCTGGTGGCAAATGCCGTTCCCGGGGCGTGAAAAGTAGATGCCGTGTTTTTTGGTGACGGTTTGGATGTATTTGTGGTCGTCGGCGTTTTCAAACCCCGACTGCAGCATGTTGTGGTCAATGTACGCCACTGATTTTTTGGTTTTCACACGCGGGATGCCCATTGCCTCAAACTGCAAATACGCCATAGTGCCGGTGGAATCCTGCGTCAGCGTCTGGTCAATGCGGATGGAAATTTCCTGCCCCGCCGCCATTTCGCCCGAAACCAGGTGGTTTTTAATAATCTTTTGTGTGATATTCAAAATCCGTCATCCTTTCTCTCTATGGATTTTTCATAAAATACGCGTTAAAACCACGCATTTTACATTTTATTTTATGCGGCCTTATAAAGGACATCGGCCAATGTCTCATCCCTCAAAATTTCAAATCAACGTTTTAGGAAGGACACTTCATTTTACCATAATTTACAGTGGATTACAAGTCTTTTTCTCGTTCTTCTTATCTAACCTGTACAAAATAAGAGCCAAGATTTTGTGAAAAAAGCCCAAACACAAGAAAACAGCAGGCGTTATGCCTGCCGTCTATAGCAGTGGAAGGTATAAAAAATCCCGTTGTCCGAATGCGGCGCCGAGGCCTCTGTGCATTTCCAGTTCCCAAGCGTTTGTAAATTGCAAAGATAGCTGTCTGCCTGCGCCTCTGCCTCCACATGGGTGATATATGCAGTGTCGCAATACGGCAAAAGCGCATTGTACACCGATGCGCCGCCAATGACAAACACGTCGCGCGTATCATAGTGCTTGAGCGCGGCAAACAGCGCGTCGTAGCCATTGACCACTGTCACGCCGTCCGGATGGAAGTCCGGATTGTTTGAAAGCACCACATTGATGCGGTTTTTGAGCGGCCTTTGCCCCGGAAAGGACGCAAACGTTTTGCGCCCCATCACAACCACCTTCCCGGTGGTCATTTTTACAAAATATCGCATGTCGCCGGGCAGGGAAAACAGCAGCTTGCCGTCTTTTCCAATGCCCCAGTTCCGGTCGACGGCGGCAATCAGGTTCATACAGTTCCTCCTTTAAACCGCAACGGGGATTTTTGTTTCAAACGGGTGGTACTGGTAATTTTTCAGCGATACGCTGCCTGCGCTAAACTGGTAAAAATCATCCACATCCGCCTCCAGATGGAATTCCGGCGCATCATACGGCGTGCGGGAAATGAGTTCCTCCACAATGGGGATGTGCCGGTCGTAAATGTGCGCATCCGCAATGACGTGCACAAGCTCCCCGGCCCGAAGCCCGCTCACCTGGGCAAACATGTGCACCAAAACCGCATATTGGCACACATTCCAGCTGTTGGCCACCAGCATGTCCTGTGAGCGCTGGTTTAAAATGGCGTTGAGCCTGCCGTCTGCCACATTGAAGGTGACGCTGTAGGCACAGGGGTACAGTGCCATTTCCGAAAGGTCGTGGTGGTTGTAGAGGTTGGTCATAATGCGGCGGGAGAGCGGGTTGTGCTTTAAATCATACAGCACCCGGTCCACCTGGTCAAACCAGCCCTCTTTATATGGGTGCTTCACCCCCAGCTGATAGCCGTACGCCTTGCCGATGCTGCCCGTCTCGTCCGCCCACGCGTCCCAGATGTGGCTGTTTAGGTCATGTATATTGCTGGATTTTTTCTGCCAAATCCACAAAAGCTCGTCCACCGCCGATTTTAACGCAGTGCGGCGCAGGGTGAGGATGGGAAACTCCTGTTCTAAATCGTAGCGGTTTACAATGCCGAACCGTTTTACCGTGTGCGCTTTTTCCCCGTCCTCCCACACGGGGCGGACGTCAAACTCGGTGTCCCAAACGCCGTTTTCTAAAATGTCTTTGCAGTTTTTGATAAATATGGTATCCGCCATGCTCATTTTAGAATCCCTCCTATCTGCCGCGCAAAAACGCATCCAGCTTCTGGAGCGCCCGATAGCGGTGGCTCACCTTGTTTTTTTGGGCCGGGTCGGCCTCCCCCAGCGTGCAGCCAAACGGGGGGTAATAAAATAACGGGTCATATCCAAACCCGTGCCCCCCCTTGGGCGCGCGGGCAATAAGCCCCTCGCACTCGCCGCGGAAGGTGTGGGTTTCGCCGTCCGGGAACACAATGGCAATCGCGCACACAAACCGCCCGGTGCGCTGCGCATCCGGCACGTTTTTAAGCGCGTCCAAAAGCTTCTTATTGCGGTCTTCATCCGTTGCGTGCTCCCCTGCATAGCGCGCGGAATAAATGCCCGGCGCCCCGCCTAACGCATCCACCACAATGCCGGAATCGTCCGCAATGGTGGGAAGGTTACAGAGGCGGCAGATTTGTGACGCCTTTAAAACAGCGTTTTCCTCAAAGGTGGTGCCGGTCTCCTCCACATCGCACAAAATGCCGGCTTCTGCTTGCGAAAGCACCTCGTGCCCGGTTAGGATTTCACGCATTTCGCGCACTTTGTTTTGGTTGCCGGTGGCAATGATGAGCTTCATATTGGTTTCACCTCATGCCCGCCGTCCCCGATTTCAGTCACATAAAACGACGCGGCAAGGCCGGTTTTTTCGGTGTAGCGCTTGCCCACCTCTGCAATCATGCGCTGCACGGCGTCCTCTTCCACAATGCTCACCGTGCAGCCGCCAAAGCCCGCGCCCGTCATGCGGGATCCCAGAACGCCGTCAATTTTACGCGCTTCGGCCACCAGCGTGTCCAGCTCAAGGCCGGTCACTTCATACAGGTCGCGCAAGGAGTCGTGCGACGCGTTCATCAGCGCGCCAAACCGCGCCATATCGCCGTTTTTGAGCGCTTCCACCGATTGCAGCACACGGTCGTCTTCGCAAATGACGTGCTCCACCCGCTTTTGCACCACGGGGTCTTTGATGAGGTGCTTATGCGCCAAAAACTCTGCACGCGAAATTTCGCCCAGGCAGGTTTTATCAGGCATTGCGGCCTTGAGCGCGGCAAGCCCCTGCTCGCACTCTGCGCGCCGCTCGTTATACTTGGAGTCGGCAAGCGACCGCTTTTTATTGGTATTGGCCAAAACCAATTTTTTACCGTGCAAATCCAGCTTGGCATACTGGTAGGAAAGGTCTTTGCAGTCCAGGAAAATGGCACAGTCTTTCTTGCCCATGGCGGATGCAAACTGGTCCATGATGCCGCAGTTGACGCCAATGTAATTGTGCTCTGCCGCCTGGCCGATTTTGGCCATTTCAATCTTGTCGATGGGCGCATGGATGCCCTTGGCTTCGTTGGAAAACGTGGCAAACAGCACCGCCGTTGCCACTTCGATGGCAGCAGAGGACGAAAGCCCGCCGCCGTGCGGCACAGTGTCGTCATAGAGCAGGTCCGCCCCCACAATTTCATAGCCCAGCTTCTGCATTTCACAGGCCACGCCAATTTGGTAGTTGCCCCACGTTAAATGCTTGTAGTTTTCAAGGTTTTCAATGTCTGCCTCCACCACGTCGGGCAAATCGGTTGCGCGGAGGCAAATCTTTTTGTCGCTCCGCTTGCGCGCCACAATGGTGGTTTTCATGCCCAGCGCCGCGGGAAACACATAGCCGCCGTTGTAGTCGGTGTGCTCGCCGATTAAGTTCACCCGCCCCGGCGAAACAAACACCCGCAAACCGTCCCGGCTGCCGCCGTAAATTTCTAAAAATTGGTCAATTACCTGGTTTTGTTCCATCCAAACGCCCTCCTATTGGTTTTTCGCAAGATACCGCGCATACGCCTCTCTTAGCTCCTGCGCCTTTTCCTCCGGCGCGGTGGGATTGCAGTGCGCCCACGCGCCCGTTTCACTGGACGCATTAAACTTCTGCTTTTCTTTGGACCGCATGGGCGGGAAAAACTCGATGTGGAAGTGGTAAATATCGCTGAAATCCCCGCTGTTGACAGGGTCCTGGTGCATACACATCATATAGGGGAACGGATAGTCAAACAAATTGTCCAGCGTGCCCGCCGCGGCCTTCACTGTTTTTGCAAGGTTGTCCTTTTCGCGCTCGGTAAACTGCGCAAGGTTTTGCTTGTGCGCCTTGGACGCAATGTAGATGCCGTAAGGGTATTCGGAATAAAACGGCAAAAATACGATGAAATCTTCATTTTCAAAGATAATCCGTTCTTTTTGGGCGATTTCGTCTTTTAGCATATCGCAAAAGAGGCAGCGCCCCGTCTCATCAAAATGCTCTTTCGAGGAGGCAAGCTCCAGCTCCAGCTTTTTGGGGATGTAGGAGTAGCCGTAAATTTGGCCGTGGGGATGCGGCATGGTGACGCCCACCACCTCGCCGCGGTTTTCAAAGATGAACACGTATTTGATGTTTTCGTCCTTGGACATTTCCAAAAACCGCTCGGTCCACAAATCCACCAGCTTGCGGATGTGCCCCACCGGAAGCTCGGGCAGGGTGATGGTGTGGTTGGGCGAATACAAAATCACCTCGCACTTGCCGTAGGCAGGGCGGGTTTTATAGAGCGCGGTCGCCACGTCGTCCGGCACAGGCGGGGTTTGCGACAGCGCGGGGAAGTCGTTGTCATATTCATACACCTCGTAGGTGTCGGGCACCTTGCCGGAGCCGGGGCAAAACGGGCACCAGTCCTTGGGCATCTGGGGCCGGTTTTGGCGGTGTGAGGCAATCATTACCCAGTCTTTTGTAAGCGGGTTCCAACGAAGTTCAGCCATAGTTCTTTCTCCTTATGTAAAATTCGCAGCGAATAATGCATTGCTACAATCTGTTTTATTATACCGTGTTTTTTTTCATCCGTCAATAAAAAACCGCAATCTCTTTTTCCAAAAGAAAATAAAACCCCCGCTCCAACGGAAACGGGGGTCTCGTCTTATTCAGAAGTGTAGGGCAAAAGTGCAATGTGCCGCGCGCGCTTCACCGCAACAGTGAGCTGCCGCTGATGCTTTGCGCAGTTGCCGTTGATCCTCCGGGGGAGGATTTTGGCGCGCTCGGAAATGTATTTACGAAGCCTTGCAACGTCTTTATAATCAATTTCCTGCACCTTGTCCACGCAAAACGCACAGACTTTTTTTCTGGGTTTTTTGCGGTAGGTTCTTTCTTCTGCCATCTTTAAAAATACCTCCTTATTGTTTCATAAAAGCGCCGTTTCACTAAAACGGCAGATCGTCGTCGGCCGGGATGGGCATAAACCCATCGTCCACGTTAAACGCCACGTCGGACGCCGGTTCGCGGTGCTGTGCGCCGCCTTCAGACGAAGAAGATTTGCTGTCTGCAAAATACAGCTCGTCGACCACAACCTCGGTCACATAGTGGGTTTGGCCCTCCTTGTCATACTTGCGCGTCTGGAGGTTGCCCACCACGGCAATCATGCGGCCCTTTGTAAAATATTTGGACAAAAACTCCGCGTTTTGCCGCCATGCCACACAGTTGATAAAGTCGGCCGTCTGCTGGCCTTCCTTTGCAAACCTGCGGTTCACCGCCACCGAAAAGCTGCATACGCTCACGCCGGACGGCGTGGTGCGAAGCTCTGGGTCTCTTGTGAGCCTTCCGAGTAAAATTACCTTATTCATACAAGCATCAACCTCGCAATCTTATTTTCTTACGGTAATGGTTCTCAAAATACCGTCGGTGATGTTGTAAACCCTGTCGAGCTCTTTGATAAAGTCGGGTGCAGCCTCAAAGTTGATCAGCGTGTAATAGCCCTCGGTTTTGTCTTCGATGGGGTAAGCAAGCCTTCTCTTTCCCCATTCGTCAACGGATTCCACAGCGCAGGCTTCGGCAATCATGGTTTTGAACTTTTCCACCAATGCCGCAACCGCCTCTTCGCCAATCGATGTGTCAACAATAAAGATGGTCTCGTACTTGTTTTTGATTTGATCCATTTTCGTTCACCTCCCTTTGGACTTTGGCCCCGAAACGCATGGTTCGGAGCAAGGATGTGTCAATTTTCACAAATTAACTTTAGTAGTATACTATATTTTTCTTGCTTTGTCAATCTTTTTTTAAATAAGCCCCAGGCTTTTTAGCCCCCAAATCCACAAAAATACGGTGAACACCGACGCGACAGAGCCAATCACCACCAGCTGCCCGGCAAGCGTGGCGTCCCCCTCCATCTGCTGTGCCATCACATAGCTTGACACCGCGGGCGGCGAGGCGAACATGGCGAGCAGCGACACCAGCTCCAAATTGCGGAACCCCAATAAAACCGCAATGGGGAGAAGCACCCCGGGCATCACCACCAGCCGGCCCAAAACGCCCGCTGTGATGTAGCCCGCATAGCCCCGCACGGAACGGAAGGTAAACGACGCGCCCAGCACAATGAGCGAGAGCGGCGTGGCAACCTTTGCCACATCGGCCACGGTTTGGCTGAGCACCGGCGGGAGCCTGATGCCAAGCAGCGCAAACACCACGCCCAGCGTGGATGCAATGATGAGCGGGTTTTTGAGGATGCCTGTAAAAATCTTTTTCAAATCGGTTTTGCCGCCGCGGAAATACTCCATACACACCACCGCAAGCCCGTTAAACAGCGGCACCACAAACGCAATGAGAATGGCTGTGACGCCAAGGTTGCCGTCCTTTGCCAGCGCCGTCACCACCGGCATGCCAAACAGCACAAAATTGCTTCGGAAAATCCCCTGGATGAGCACGCTGCGTTTTCTGTTGTCCTTGACAAACCGTGGGATGACAAGCATGAGCAGCAAAAAAAACACCACCACGGCCGACAACGCATAGGTCAAGAGCTTTGCGTTGATTGCCTCGCTTATTTCTGTGGTGTAGACATTGTAAAACAACATGAGCGGCAAAAACACTTTAAACACCGCGTTGTTGAGTTTGTCCACCGTGTTGCCGTCCAAAATGTTTACACGCTTCATCAAATACCCCAGCGCCAGTTCGATCACGATGGGGATGATGACATTTAACGATAACAAAAAATTTTCCAAACCCGCACCTTCGCTTTACTTGTATTTGCTGGGCGGCACGCCCATTTCCCGCCGGAATGCCGTGCTGAAATAATACGGCGACGAAAAGGACAGCATGTCTGAAATTTCACCAATGTTGTAGCCCTGCCCCATCAGCTCCACCGAACGGTTGATTTTGAGCTTTAAATAATGCTTCATCACGCCTGTGCCCACAAACCGGTTGAACACCTTTTTTAAGTTGCTCCGGCTGCAGTTTAAATGCGTGCAGATGTCCTCCACGCACAGGCTGCCCTCTATGTTTTCCTCCAAAAACCGCACCGCTTCCCTGTAAAGCCGGGCGCTGTTGGAACTGCTGTACAGCACGTCGGCTTCCCGGCCTTCGTCGCGGGCAATTTCGAGCAAAAGCACTTCCAAATAATTTTTCATAATCTGCGCCGCGCCAAACGGCGGATGTTCCCTTTCCACATACCAAAACCCGGTTTCATCCGACAAAAACCCGCGAAATACCTTTTGCGACTCTGCCACCGCCCACTGCAAGAGCGCCCTGCGTTCTTTGGTCAGCTCGGTGACCAGCCCTTGAAATATGCGCATGGATTTCCCAGTTGCGGAAAAGGAAAAGATGATGACGTCCGGCGACGTGCCGCCGGCCGACCATAGCCTGTGAAACTCCATGGGCTTGTGAAAAATAATCTGCCCCTCGGTTAAATACAGCACCCGGTCGTCGGCGGTAATGCCCACCTTGCCCGACTTGACATACACGCCTTCCCAATAGTTGTGGCTCTCCCCGGCAAACGAATGCTTGGGCGAATATTTTTCTTCAAACACCGACACCAGCCAGTTGATGGAAATTTCATTTTCCACAATATACTTGCTGTATTCCATAAAAACACTCCAAAGCATGCACCCTGTGCCTAAAAACTTAAAAAAAATATCAAAACGCATATTGAAATCTTTGTCATCTTGTATTATAATTTTAACATATGTTTCTAAAAAAGTAAATATGTTTGCAGTTGGTTTTGGCAGACTGGAGAATGAAGGTGGAAGCTTGAACGGGTACACCCTGGGCGAAATTTTGTCCAAGTTCAATATTACCGATCCCGTTTTGCCCTATGGCGACGGGCATATCAATGATACATACGTGACCAATACCGAAAAGCGCTATGTGCTTCAGCGCATCAATACCCATGTGTTTGCGCACCCGGAGCAGGTGATGGAAAACATTGCGCGCGTCACCGCGCACCTCCGGGAAAAAATTATCGCTTCCGGCGGCGACCCTGCGCGCGAAACGCTCACACTCATAAAAACCGTGGACGGGCAAAATTTTTACCGCACCGCTTCGGGCGATTGTTTCCGCATGTATTTGTTTATTGAGGGCGCCAAAACCTATCAGACCATTGAAAACCCCATGCATTTCTACCACGGTGCAAAGGCGTTTGGGCGGTTTCAGAAGCTGCTGGCCGATTTCCCAGCCCACTTGCTCTATGAGACCATCCCCAAATTCCACGACACCCGCGACCGGTTTTCCCAGCTGGAGCTTGCGGCAAACGCCGACCGGATGGGCCGCAAAAAGGACGTTTTAAGGGAACTTAGATTTATCGATGCCAGAAAAGCGGACACCGGCGTCATTGTGGACGCCATTTCGGACGGGTCCGTGCCTGTGAGGGTGACGCACAACGACACCAAATTCAACAATGTGATGATTGACGAGACAACCGGCGAGGGCGTGTGCGTGATCGATCTGGACACGGTGATGTGCGGCTCGCTGCTGTATGACTACGGCGATTCTTTGCGGTTTGGCGCAACGCCGGCCGCCGAGGATGAAAAAGACCTCTCCAAGGTGTATTGCGACCTAAATCTGTTTGAGCACTTCACGCGCGGGTATTTAGAAGAGCTTAGAGGCGTGCTCACGCCGCGCGAAATAGAGCTTTTGCCCTTTTCGGCCAAGCTCATGACGCTTGAGTGCGGCATGCGGTTTTTAACCGACTATTTAAACGGCGACACCTATTTTAAAATCCACTACCCGGGCCAAAATTTAGACCGGGCGCGCACCCAGCTGGCGCTTGTGGCGGACATGGAAAAAAAGGCCGGGGAAATGGCCCAAATTGTTGCGAAGTATTTCAAATAATTTTATAAAAGGAGAAATGAACATGCGATTGATTGCCTGTGAAACCTACGAAGAAATGTCCAAAGAGGCCGCAAAAATTGTGGCAAGCCAAATGATTTTAAAGCCCGACTGCATTTTGGGGCTTGCAACCGGTTCCACGCCCATCGGCCTTTACGACAACCTGGTTGAAATGAACAAACGCGGCGAGATTGACTTTTCAAACGTGGTCACCTTCAACCTGGACGAATACTATCCCATCAAAGGCGACAACGACCAGAGCTACAAGTATTTTATGAATGAGCACCTGTTTTCCAAGGTCAACATCCGGCCGGGCTGCTCGTTTATCCCGGACGGCGAAACGCTGGACCCGGACAGCGAATGCAAACGCTATGATGAGAAAATCAATGTTTACGGCGGCGTGGATTTGCAAATCCTGGGCATTGGCCAAAACGGGCACATCGGCTTTAACGAGCCGGACGACGCGCTGGTGGCCGGCACGCATATGACGGCGCTCACGCAAAATACCATTGAGGCAAACGCGCGCTTTTTTGAAAAGATTGAGGATGTCCCCACCCAGGCGCTCACCATGGGCATTGCAACCATTATGAAATCGAAAAAAATTATACTGCTGGCAAGCGGCAAGGCAAAACACGCCGTGGTGGCTGAGCTGTTAAACGACCGCATCACCACCTCCATTCCCGCCACCATGTTAAAAATGCATCCCGATGTGGTGCTCATCTGCGACAAAGAGGCGCTGGAGGGCTAAAAAGCTCCAAAACAGGCTTTCGGATTTATGGCGGGGCACCGTCACGGAATCCAAAAAAAGGGCACGGAAGATTCCGCGCCCTTTTTTGCTGTGCCGTAGTAACATCAGTCGCCGCAGCAGCCTTTTCTTAAGTCAATGGAGTCAAACTCGCCTCTCTCGGGCGGGAAAAACTCGTCAACCGGGAACTGGAGCTTGTCGAACAAGTCGCAGGGGTTGTTTTCGGTGGAAGTGATGCACTCGCACTCGGGGATGCAATAATCGATAACAGGGATGAGCAGCTGCACTTCGCGCTCCAGCCGGACGATGGTGAACAGGCCTAACGAGACCAGAACCTTCTTGTCGTCCGGGCCATCTACCAGCGCGTCGTCAAACACGCCGCAAATGTGCTGCGGAACTGCCGCAACATCCATCTCACAGCAGCAGCAGCAACCGCTATCCTGCGGTTCAACCACTTTTACTGCCAGGCAGATGGGGTCAACGACCTCCGCTGCTGCAAGCATTGTGCAAGGTTTTGACAATGGTCAGTCCCCAAGCGATGATATTGAAACCGGCAGGGAATACAATATAGAGATTTTCCGTCACAGGTTCAGCGTATTCCCAAATTGAGCTGCCCGCCTAAGCAAAAACAGAAACTGGTTCAGTCCATACAAGATACAATTTAGAAACAACCATGAAAATTGACCGTTTCCTTTTTCCATCATTCCTATTGATTTTTTCACAAATTTCGGCTATAATATAAATAAAATATAGATTGGCCGAAAACGAGGTGCTTTTATGTATATTAAAAGAGATATGGAACAGCTGGTAACAGCGTTGTCCTCCGAATATCCTGCAATTTTAATGACTGGCCCAAGGCAGGTGGGCAAAACGACCATGCTCCAAAAGCTGATGGAGGGAACAGAGCGCACTTATGTTACTTTAGATGATTTAACTGCAAGACAGCTTGCAAAAGCTGATCCGGAATTATTTTTCCAGACCTATGGCACTCCAATTTTAATTGATGAAGTACAATATGCACCGGAATTATTTACTTATATTAAAATCATGGTAGATAAAAACCATACGCCGGGGGAATTCTGGCTGACAGGCTCACAGGCGTTCAAGCTCATGCAGGGCATTCAGGAAAGTTTAGCGGGCAGGGTTGCCGTGTTGAATTTATCTTCCCTTTCGCAAAATGAGATATATAATCATTGCACAAATGCGCCATTCAAGCTGGATTTGGAGCAGTTGAAGCAAAAACAAAGCAAGGTGGGCAGCGCCGGCCTCATGCAGATGTTCGAGCGTATCTGGCGTGGTTCCATGCCTGCAATCGTGAGCGGGGCATACTCCAACCGGGATATTTTTTACAGCAGTTATATTTCAACTTACATTGGCCGAGATGTCATGGAATTGCTCCCTACCATTGACAGCTTGAATTTCCTGCAATTCATCACCGCCGTTGCCGCAAGGACTTCCCAGCTTTTAAATATCGCGGAGATCGCCCGCGACGCCTCTATTGACCAGATAACTGCGAAAAAATGGCTGGGGATTCTAGAAACGCTGGGCTTAATTTTCTATTTACGCCCCTATTCCAACAATGCGCTGAAGCGTACCATCAAAACACCCAAGCTGTATTTTACCGATTGCGGGCTTGCGGTGTATCTTACAAAATGGAGCAGTCCCGAAACATTGGAAAGCGGTGCGATGAATGGCGCTATCTTTGAAAATTACGTTGTAAGCGAGATTGCAAAATCCTATTACAATGCAGCGAAAGAACCATATTTATATTACTACCGGGACAAGGACGCACGGGAAATTGATGTCATTCTGGAAAGTGACGGGCAGCTCCACCCAATTGAGATTAAAAAATCAGCTTCTCCCAACAACGGCATGATAAAAGCGTTTTCTGTGCTGGATAAGGCAACCGTCCCACGCGGCACAGGTGCGGTGGTATGTATGAAAAGTGCGTTGTCGGCTCTTAGCAGGGAAAATTTGATTGTTCCGGCATGGTTGGTATAAACACCATGCACGACCATTATATAAAATCTTCATAGATTCGCCAAAATTTTGACATCGGTTTTCAACAGCTTCTCCCACGTTCCTTTAAATCGTTTTATCTTGTCCCCAGCGCTTGGCTTTGTACAAACCTCCGTCATAACAGCGGGGGTTTTTGACATATTGAGGCATGTCTTTTGAATAGATATGCAGCAAAGGGGGTGCTTTTTTGGAATATCAATGGATTTTCAAAAGCGGCGAGGAGCAAACCGCGGCACGGCTATTTGAAATTTTGGCAAAAAAGCTGCCAAAGCAAACACAGGGAGGCGGCGATGAACAGGATTGCGGCGTATTGCAGGGTGTCAACTGACAAGGAAGAACAGCGCTCTTCCTTGCAAAACCAACGGGAATTTTTTGAGGACTACGCCAAAAAAAACGGCCTGGTCCTGGTAAACATTTACGCGGACGAAGGCATCAGCGGCAAACAGATGAAGCGGCGTCCCCAATTTTTGAAGCTTTTAGAGGACGCCAAACAGCACAAATTTGACCGGGTGGTCACCAAGGATATTTCCCGGTTTGCCCGCAATACGGCGGACTTCTTATATGGCATCCGCACCTTAAAATGCCTTGGCATTGATGTGGTGTTTTTGTCGAACAACCAGACGGTTTTGGGCGAATCGGAATTTGTGCTCACCATGTTTGCCGCGCTGGCCCAGCAGGAATCGGAGTTTTTATCCAAGCGCGTGATATTTGGAAAACAGGCAAACGCCAAAAAGGGCCGCACGCCCAATGTCATCTATGGCTACGACAAAACCGGCACCTTTGATTTGGCAATCAACCCGTCGGAGGCACGCGTTGTCCGGAAAATTTTTGACCATTACACCGAAAACGGGTATGGGCTTCGCAAAATTGCGCAAATCTTAAACACATGCGGCGATACCACCAAAAAAAACGCGCTTTGGACGGCAAAAAGCGTACGGCGCATTTTAGAAAATCCGATTTATGCAGGTGAGCTTGTCAACCACAAGACGGAAACGCAAAATTTTCTGGACGGCTCGCGGCGCACGCTCCCGCGCGACGCATGGTTTGTGCATCCGCGCCCGCAGTTTCAGATTGTGGATAAAAAACAATTTTTAAAAGCAAAGGAAATTTTGGAAGCGCGGCGCGCACAGTATCAAGCGCATTGCACCCGCCATTCCAGCGCAGGCCTGTTTAGTTCGCTCATTGTGTGTGACGCGTGCGGCAGCACATTTACCCGCAAGCAGTACACCTATAAAAACACCTATGTGCGCTGGGTTTGTTCCAAATACAACCGTCTCGGGAAAAAAGGATGTGAAAACAGCCTCGCCGTGGACGAAGCGGACCTTCTTACAAACATCCGCGAATGTTTGTATTCCCTGATATCAGGCCATCCACAGCCGGGGGGCCAGCTCATGCAGGCCTATGCGCGCCTCTCTCCTGAGCGGGACCGCATCTGGGAAAACGTGGAACAGGCCATTTTACGGCTGCAGCAAAAAAAGGAAAAATATATTTTGATGTTTGCAAACGGGGTGATTGACCTTTTGACGCTCAAAAAAGAAATTGCGGCCGCAGACGCCATGCTGGAAACGCTGGAGCACCGCAGGACAGCGCTTACGGCCTTTCAGATGCGGACGGAAAATCTGATTTCCACCAAGGATTTTTTAAAGAATCTGATTTTTCAATGCCAGTGGACCCATGCGGATTTACAGGCCCTGTTAGAAAAGGTTGTGGTATCGAAAACCGGCGTGGTGAAGCTGTATTTCCAATAAGCCGTTGCCTGTGTGCAAAAAGCAGCGGCAGTTCTCCATAAATGGAGGGATGATAAGAAAACGGCAAGCGGAATTCGCTTGCCGTTTTTAGGTTATATCGCCGGTATATCCATACCATACATGAATTCTTTTAATGTATCAATGGT
This sequence comes from Oscillospiraceae bacterium, assembly GCA_021629085.1. Lineage (GTDB taxonomy): Bacteria > Bacillota > Clostridia > UMGS1810 > UMGS1810 > JAJXRJ01. Next base: position 25,674 of record JAJXRJ010000025.1, read on the forward strand.
TGTCTGGCTCACATGGTTGAGCAGTTCTGTCTTTAACCGCACCAGTTCGTCGCCGCCGGCGTCCTCGTCGTCCAGCAGCGCGCCGTAATATTCAATAAATTGGTCATACTCTTCGCTGTAGGTGGTTTTGGCATAGGATGCAGAAAGTAAGATCCCGCTTTCCCCATCCGCAATAAGCTGTGCAACCACCGGCTTGGCAGCCTCCACAACCTGTGTGCCCAGCGGGCCTAAAAACCGCACCTGGTCAAGTGCAGACGCCACATCCTCAAGCATTGCGATATATTCTTCATTCTTTTGCAGCTCTTCTTCTGTAAGGCCGTCATCTGGCGGTGTCGGGTCATCCGGCTCACTTCCAGACCCCGACCCGGAACCGCTGCCTGATCCAGAACCGCTGCCCGACCCGGAACCGCTGCCCGATCCGGAGCCGCTGCCTGATCCAGAACCGCTGCCCGACCCGGAGCCGCTGCCCGACCCGGAACCGCTGCCCGACCCGGAGCCCGAGCCAGAACCGTTCGGCGGGTTCACCTCCGGCGTTTCTTCCACTACATAGTTTTGCAGTGCCATAGCAAGCTCGGCACGGGTGATATTTTGCGTTGCCCGAAACGTATTGCCTGCTTCCAGCGGCATCACAAAGTTGGCAACCACTTTTTTCACATCGTCCACTGCCCAATCGGACACCTCATCCGTGATGGTTGCCAAAAGCGGGAGGTCATAGAGCTTCACAACCCGGTTGATGATCGCACAGGTTTCCTCGCGCGTTAATGGGTTGTCCCCCCGAAAGGTGCCGTCCTCAAAGCCATAAATATAGCCGGCCTTTTTCGCAACCATGACATAGCTGTAAAACCAGTCATCCGTCGTCACATCCGGGAATCCAACCGTATCTGCCTCGGTATAGTGAAAAATCAGGTTCATCATTTTGCACAGCTCTGCCCTGGTTAAAAAATCGTCGGGCTTAAACGTGCCGTCGCCGTGCCCTACCAAGACCCCGGCCCGCACCAGCTTATAAATGGCCGCACCGGCAGGCGTGGATGCATCCACGTCTGAAAACTGAATCTGCCCGCCATCCGCTGCATCTGCCGCAAACACGGCTGCGCCGGGAATGGCCAGGCATAAAATTAATACAATGGAAAGAATCCGTTTCACACTTTCACCTCTTAACAATTTGGATAAAAAGAGGCAGAACAAAATATTCTGCCTCATTTCCAGGTGTTTTATCTGAGCTCTCTGCTCACTGTGACCGTATTGTCGTTATACTGCTTGGTAAACGAATCGCCGCCGTTTGCATAACGATCCATGAATTCATCTGTGGTGAGGTCTGCGTTGTTCAAAAGCTTTTTGAGCGTATTTTCCACCTTCAAAATATCATCCGGCGTAATGTCCCTGCCAAATTCGCCGCCAGTCAATTTGTGGATAAATTCATTGATGGTATCCAGATAGCCAAGCAGCGTATCGCCAAAGGCGTCTACCAATTCATCGATCTGCTGCTGGGTCAGCTTGCCGGATTCCAAATCATCCGCAAACGTCTGTATCGCCTGGTCTGCAAGCACTGCGCTCTCTTTTAGCAGCTCATAGTACGCCTCGTTGCTCAAAAGCGTATAGCCCGAAAGCGTGGGCTCTGTTGCCGGCGTTTCCGAACCGGAAAGCAGGTTTTGGGGTGTGAGAAGTGCAATGAGCGCTATAAATGCGTCGTTGTCCGCATAGAGATCCGACTTGCCCTCCAGTTTTTGGAGCATTTCTTCATATTTGGGGATGAGGATGTCTGAAACCGGGTTGATGTACAGGGTGATGGAGCAGTCCACCTGTGCAGTTGCGCGCGTCGTTGGGTCTACAATCGCAAGCGCCTCGTCAATCATTTCCAAATAGTCCGCCTTGGAGGTTTCAAACAGTGTGCGCATTTCTTCTTCCGTCATGACATCTTTATAAAGCTGCGGAATGTATGGCAGAACTTCTTCAAAGGTCAAATTCACCAGTTCGCCCCGGAGCGCCACTACCACGTCGTGGTTTTGTTCGGTGACTGTCAGCGAGCTTTCATTTACCAGCTGGTTGACAACGTCGTCCACCTCATCGTTTTGGCCGGGCACAGCGTTATAGAGGATTTCTCTTAAATTGTCCTCGCCCATCACATCGGCAATTTTTAAGGCCTGCGCCTGTTTTAAAATGTTGCGGTCTGCATCAAGGAGCCCCTTTTCAATTGCCTTTTCAAGCAGCTTGGGCTCAATTTCCCCAATTCCGTTGAGCACCAGGTTTTTGTTGGTGAAAATCATATCCTTGATCGAATCCAACAGGCGGGTATCGCTGTTGTACATCACATACGGCCGCACCGACTCGGAAACGCCGAATGCATTGATTTCTGCCAATACGGAAAGCTGTTTCCACTTCGGTGTCACAGTGAGATTGGCATTGACCGGTGTGGTTGCGCTAAATTCATTGCCGTCTGCATCGTACCAGCCGTGCTGATGCACCTGATGCAGATAGGAAGTGCCGTCCCACGCACCCGTGGGGCCTTCCCAATAGCCGTCCCAATACACATTGGGAATGTCGCTCTCTAAAACCGTGCCGCCTGCGGGAACCGTTACCGTGGTTTCATTTGCGCCGTCTTTAAACGTGACGGTGTAACTGGTGGCAGACTCTGCCGTCCAGTGCGCATACAGGGTGACAGCACCGGTTACCGTGTAGTCCGCATCAATTTTGGTGCCCGTGCCATTGAGCCCGGTATACCAGCCTTCAAATATATATCCAGCCCTTGTCGGATCTGCCGGCAGGGTAATGGTGCCGCCGTAAAGCGCTTTTGTGCTTGCGGGGTCAACCGTGCCGCCCTGCGCGTCAAAGGTGATGGTGTATTCGTTGCGGTCATAGTAGAGACGCAGCGTGAGCCCGCCGCCCGCTCTCACAGTACCGGAAATATCACTCTCGTCCTGGTTGAAGGTAAAGCCGCGATAAGACTTGGGCGAGACACGTACCGTGTCGCCGACATAGCCTGTAAAATCTTCGCTCTCATAAAGCTCATATTCTGTTTGATCCAGATTTTGCTGATAATATTCAATTGTATAAACGGACCTTCTGCTTCCGCTGGAACCGCTGCCGCTGTTGCCGCCGTTGATAATGGTGATGGAAGACGTATCTTTAAACCGCACTTCCGTGTAGTAGGTTGCGCCGGCAAACACCGCTTCGGTCTCATAGTTGTTAAACCGGACCGCTGCGTTGACATTCTTGACAATCACACCGCCGCCTGTGGTGACGTTGGTCAGGGTGACGGTTTCACCGCCGCGGATGACCAGGCGGCCGGTAATATTTACATTGAGCAAATTGATGGTCCCAGCGCCTGCGCCGTCGCCAATCACCAAATCGCCGTTTACTGTCAGGTTTTGCAGGCTGACATTGGGCGCTTTGACCATGACATTGCCGGCACCCACTGTGATGAAAGTGCCTTCATACGCCATGTACTGCTGGGTGATATTATACATTACCTGGGCAAATTCCGCCCTGGTGATGTTATTGAGCGGATAGAGCGAACCGTTGATATCACCGTTGATGTAGCCGCTGTCCACCAAAGAGGCAACGTCGCTGACGGCCCACGCCGCAACGTCGTCTTTATCACTAAACCGTGCAAGCGAGCTTTCATCAGACCCGCTGATGACATACGCCCGCGCAATCACTGCAAACGCCTCCTGGCGCGTAATGGGGTCGTTGGGCCGCATATAGCCGTCGCCAGAACCGTTAAAGGTTTGCATGTTCACCGCTTTTGCGATATCGTCGTAAAACCAATCCTCCGTACTGACGTCTACAAAGTTGATATCCGCCTTTTGAGACGCGCCAAATGCACGGTTGATAATGGCCGCCATTTCCGCCCTGGTCAAATATGCATCCGGCAGCAGCAAGCCCGCGTCATTTCCGCGCAGCAAGCCGTGTTCCAATGCGGCCTCCAATGCGGGTGTAGACCAGTCATTGGGGAAGTCGGGAAAATCCCCCGGGGCGGCTGCGCCCACGGCAACTGCCGAAATGAGCATGGTAACTGCCAGCACAAGAGACAGCGTCCCTCTTAAAATTTTCCTCACTGTCATCAGCCCTTTCGTAATAAGAATGAAAATTATAGTTCACTTTGATATAAATTTACATAATACGCCTTTGTAATCTGCTTTTCATTGGCATACGCGCGCATGATTTCATCGGCAAGCGATGTGTCGCGCTGGTTGTCTTTGAGCAGTGTCCGAAGCTGGGATACCACTTCTTCCACCTTTTGGTCACACTCTGCCTCCAGCGAGAGCGCGCGGTCATATGCACTGCTTGCAATGCGCAGTTTGCTTACATTGTTGCGCTCACCTGCCGGGAGCGCCAAATATTCACTTTTCACCGACGATTCCAGCGATTGCAGCTGGGAAGAAAAGCCGGATTTTAACACATACATTTTTGCCACAAGCTCGGAAATTTGCGTATCCACTGTTTTTTGGGACGAGGCACCGGGGTTTTCTGCCGCTGTGCCGTCCGGCGTGGTTTGCTGTGCGTTTTCTCCTCCTTGCGCACCCTCGCCGTTTGCCTCAGCCTGGGCGGCATCCGCCGGCTTGTCAACAACCACCGCTTTGCCATTTTCCCGCTTGAGTTCCTTGTTTCCCAAAACCAGCTCCACCGCATCCTCTTCGGTAATTTCACCGGCGGCAAGCGCGTTTTTTTCCTCTTCATTCAGATCCCGCACGTTGGTTTGCGGATACGCTTTTAACGCTTCAGAAATGGCTTTCTGGTTGTCTTCTATCATCTGTTGAATATCCGTGTCTGAGCTTGCCAGCCCCAGCCTTAAGGCCATGATGTTATCCCAATGCAAATACAGGACAATGCCCGCTGCAATGACCAGCACAAGCAAAATAACGAGCACAACTTTCAGCGCTTTTTTCAAGCGATCACCTCAAATATGTACCAAATACCGTTTGTTTTTTGAAATGCATCTACCAATACAACATGATTATACCGTCTTTAACGCCAAATGTCAAGCAAAATCCCGTTACATTCTAATTACATCTTGCAGGATGCTCCCATCAGTTTCAACTTGTGCCACGGGCAGGTTGTTTTTCTGCCACAGCTGCGTATCGCCCTCGTCGAATTTATATTTGGAGCGGAAGATTTTTGCATTCCCTTCTGAGCCAAACAGCACGACTTTTTTGTCAAAGGTGGCAAGGCCTTCCACCTGTGTCGGCCGGCTGACGCCGCAGAATACATCCAGTGTAATGCGGAAGAAGAATTTCAAATCCACGGTAAAATAGCCGCGGTTGAACGAAACCGGTTCCACATCGGTGTAAATCCAGATGATTTCCGCTTTTCTGCATTTTACATTGATTGCGCTGTTGACCAGGCGCTGGCCGCACTCCGTGAGATACACCCGGAGATTTTCTAAGCACTCTTTGTCCTTGCAGGAGCCGTAAACTTTTTTTGTTTGGATACAAACACTGCCGCCTCTGTCATTGCCACAGCCACAGTGGTTGCCGCCTAATTTTTCACTCATATGATATTAACCTCCTAAAATCAATAGTTTTAAGCTGCCTCATTAACATGATATGCCCGGGTCAAAAATATGTGCCAGCATCAGGAATAATCGCCGGCATTTTAAAATACATTAAAATACAAGGCATATTTTTTAGAAAGGGTTGACACATTTATGAAGCTGTTTGTAATCCATAAAGACACGCTTATCGTGTACTGCCTGATTATCGCGGTCATTTTGGGGCTTGTCTCCTTAAACTGGGATACCGCCGTCGCCGTGTTCGACTCCATGGGCCCCAAAAAGGACCTGCCCATCTATTGCGTGGACAAAGGCGAAGAAAAAATCTGTTCCATCAGCTTTGACGCCGCCTGGGGCAACGAGGACACCGAAGACCTGATCAAAATTTTGGAAAAATACAATGTGAAAACCACCTTTTTTGTGGTGGGCGGCTGGGTGGACAAATATCCGGAATCGGTCAAGCAGCTTGCCGACGCGGGGCATGAAATTATGAACCACTCCAATACCCACCCGCACATGACCAAGCTCAGCGTTGAACAGATGCAGGCAGAGGCCAACGCCTGCAGCGATAAGATAGAGGCCATTACCGGCGTGCGGCCCATCCTGCTCCGCCCGCCCTACGGCGACTATAACGACACCGTGGTGGGCGCCATGCGCGATATCGGCCTTTATACCATTCAGTGGGACGTTGACTAATTGGTTATAAAAGTACAAAAATAAACAGGCGTAATTCTCAAGGAGGATGCAGACAATTACAACGGCAATCCTGCGCACAACCCTCCTTGCTCAACCTTTGAACCAGTTTCTGTGATGTGTATCAAATTTTCTGTTCCCGCCGTTCGCCAATCAAAAGTATTTTCATTTTCTAGCAGTCTCCTTTCGCCGAATATATGTATGCATCAAAAAAGCACCCCATATTGGGGTGCTTTAAAAATAAAGCCTATTTTTGATTTAAATGCAGATACTCCATCAACGCGTTTTGGAGTATTCCGCTAAAATTAACACCTTCACTCACCGCCATATCGTTTAACCATGACGGGATTGTAAGCGTCTTTTTCACTGCTCTGCATTTTGTCAGATGGTTCGTGATATCACATTCCACAAGCGTAGAGAAGGAATTTTTATCACATGCAATATTTGTAATATCGCTCGGGGCAGGGAGCTTATGCCCCTCCTCCAAAAGTGTGATTGCATATCCTTCCAACGCCTCTTTTGCGTTTAACACGGTTTCTGTCAGGGTGTCACCAAAACTTTGGCACCCCTCCAAGTCTGGAAATTCAACCCAATATGCATTGTCTTCCTTGTGAAAAATTGCCGGATAAATCAAGTTCATAAAAATACCTCCCGACTATTTAAGCCCTACGCGCTTTAATATTTTATTCAGCAAACCTGTGGGAACATCTTTACCATGCACGGGGATTGTTTCAAACTTTTCGCCCTTTTGTAAAAAATGGTGGCTTCCTCTGATTCGCTTTATTTCCCATCCATTTTGAAGCAAAAGTTTCAGTAAATCTTTGTCCCTCATATTGTTCCCTCACCTTCTGATGATATTATAACACGTGTGCACGTATTTGTCAAGAGGTAAATGAAAAATTTTACATCAAATAAGCCCCTCTTTTGAGGGGCTCTTTTTAATGGTTCTAGTATGCTTCCC
>JAJXRJ010000063.1 GCA_021629085.1 Oscillospiraceae bacterium
TAATTATTTTAGAATATTTAAATTATGCGCTGCACATCGGAGAGATGTTTGAGCAAATTTTCTGAAATCTGCTGCATCCCCTGGTTATTTGGATGCACCAAATCGGAGGAAAGGCCGTCTGCGCCTGTGAGAAGCTCGGTGCCTTTGATATAGTGGAAATTGCCGCCGCGCGCCAATACCTGCCGTTTTACCGCCGCACGCATTGCCTCGGGCTCGGGTTCCTTTAAAAAGTCTGCCTTGGTGTAGAACAGGTCGGTCACATAGATTGGGCGGCCCGCACCTTCCAAAATATCCAAAAACGTCGCCACCCGCGCTTCAAATTCCGCATCGGTAATTTTTTTGAGCAGATTGATGCCCAGTTCCAAAAAGGCTATATCCCAGTCGCCGCGCTCCGCAATGTGCTCTGCGGCGGAAGGCTCTAAATGCGCGCTGCCTGCAAGGCCCAAGTTGATCACATCCATCCCCAGTGCATCCGCTGTCCGGCGCACATAGGAATCCTGCGGCACAAGCGCATGGCTGCCGTGGGTGATGGACGAACCATAGCACAACAGCCGCTTATCCGGCGTCTGCCCTGCCGCAGGCGGCAGGGTTTCGCCCTCAATTTTTGTCAGATAGTGCGTGCAGGATGCACTTACGATCCGAATCAGGTGCGGGTCAAACGGCAGATGATACTGTTTGGTAACCCGCTCTAAAATCTCCATATTTTCCGGGCGCCGGATGGTGACGCCGGAGTGCGTTTCCGTGATAAAGTGCGTGCCCAGCGAATTGCCCGCCGGGATGGAACCATAATAGACATACATGTTGGAAAAGCCCGTTTCCTTGCCAATTCCAACCGTCACCTCGTCGGACACCATGTTAAAGCGGATTTCCACACCGCTGTTGCAATGGTTCATGGCCTGCCCTTTTTCGCCAAACTGTGCCTCTGCCCACAGCGGGAAGCGGTGCATGGTAAGCCTTCCGTCTTTTTCTGTGAGGTCGGATACATTGTAAAGCTCTACGCCATTCCAAATCATTTCTCGACGCTTCCTTTCATAATTTCCCGGTTTTTTTCAATCAGTGCAAGCCGTTGTTCTACACACGCATAACTGCGAAGCGGGTCTTCCGGCGTGTGTTTCACATAGTCCAAAAGCCGGTCGACCGAGGTTACCGCCACATGGGTACGTGTGTCGGACGAAGCGTAGTAGAGGTACACATCGCCGTTTTCAAGTGCAACCACGCCGTTTGAAAATACCACGTTGGACACATCCCCCACCCGTTCTTCCCCCTTGGGTGCAAGCAAAAAACCGCCTGGCCGGTAAAGTACGGTCTCAGGATGGGTAAGGTCGGTCAAAAATGCATAGAGCACATACCGCAGCCCGGCTGCTGTGTTGCGCACGCCGTGCGCAATGTGAAGCCAGCCCTCCGGCGTTTTGATGGGCGCGGGGCCCTGGCCGTTTTTCACCTCTTTGATGGTGTGATATTCCTTTAAATCAATCAGCCATTCTTCTTTGATTTCAGCGCCGTCCATGGTATCGGTAAAGGCAAAGCCAATGCCGCCGCCGCTGCCTGTGTCAATAAATCCGTCCTGCGGGCGGGTATACAGCGCATATTTGCCATTTACAAATTCGGGATGCAGCACAACGTTTCGCTGCTGGGCGGATTGGGTTTTTAAGTCGGGCAGCCGCTCCCAGTGCTTTAAATCCCGGGTGCGCGCAATGCCGCACGCCGCCACCGCCGAAGAGGTATCGCCTTTCGGCGCGTCCGGGTCTTTCCGCTCTGTGCAGAACAGGCCGTATATGTATCCGTCCTCATGCTTGGTGAGACGCATGTCATAAACATTTACATCGGGCTCATCCGTTTCAGGCATCAAAATCGGTTCGTCCCAAAACTGAAAGTGGTCTACACCGGTTTTGCTTTCCGCCACTGCAAAAAACGATTTGCGGTCGTTTCCCTCCACCCTTGCCACCAAATAGAACATACCATCAAGGTAAATGGCGCCAGGATTGAATACACAGTTGATGCCCATGCGTTCCATCAAATAGGGATTGGATGTGTAGTCAAAGTCATACCGCCAAAAAAGCGGTGTGTGTTCTGCCGTCAAAACCGGGTTTTGATACCGGTCAAAAATTCCGTTTCCAAGCGGCTCGGGTGCGTTGTTCCGCTCCAAAAGCTCTGCATGCGCAAGCTCTAACCGCACTTTTCTCTGGTTAAATTCTTCCCTGGTCATGGTAACCCCCCAAATGAATTTCTTGAAACGAAATAAGTATATCATTAAATATTGCTCTTCGCAAGCCATAAATTTGTAAACAAAAATAAAATTTACACAAAAAGATCCGCTTTTGTAAAGGGAAAAGTTGCCATAGTATAAACAGCCAACCGCCCTTGACAACCCGCTCCACATGGGATATACTAAAACTGCTTTTTATATTGCAAATTCAAATACCAATCAGGTGAAATTATGAATGCCACGCAAAAAACCATGCTTGCACTGTTTGTAAGCGGTGTACGGGGGCAGCCCCCCAGCGGTCTGGACGCCGCTTTGCTGCCTGATGTATTGGCGCTCGCGTCAAAGCACAACGTGCTCCCCGTTGTATTTCTTTCCATAAAAAAATTGTATGCAGCAAACGAGCTGCCACTGGACGCGCAGGTATATGATGTGCTCAACCAGTTGGTGCTGCGCACGGTCCTTCAGAGCGAAAGCCGGCTGACGGCTGTGCACGGTGTATTGCGTGCGCTGGAAGATGCGGGCATTTCGTGCTGTGTGCTCAAAGGCGAAAGTTATGCGCATCTATATGCGTCCCCTTCCTCCCGTATTTCCAGTGATGTAGATATTTTAATCCATCCAAGCGACGAGGAACGGGCACTGGCGGTTCTGCGCGGGCTGTCCATGCAAATTTCGCCGCGCAGCAATCTCTCCCATCACATCCGATGTACCGGAAATGATACGGGATTAATTGAACTGCACACCGATCTATATGAAGAATTTTTAGATGCCGTCTACTTTCAAAACCTGGTGCGGCAGACAGAACCCGTGCAATCCTTGCGCTTGGATGAAACGACTTCCATTCCCATACTTGGCATCAATGACGGCGCGCTGTTTGGCACTGCGCACTTTATCAAACATTTTCTGACGTTTGGCGCTGGGATCAAGCAGGTGATGGACTTGCTGCTCTACTTAGCAAACTATCGTGATAAAATGGATATGGCGGCTTATTGGGATGTTCTAAAAGCGTTAAAATATGACCGGTTTATGCGTACCATTATGGGGATCGGCGTAAGCTATCTGCACTTTTCTGTAAAGGATTTTCCCGAAGCAGAGCAGAACAGCTCTGTTGAGCCACTGCTTGACGACATTTTAGAGGGCGGCGCATTTGGTGTGAATCAAGCAGAGCGCAGCGGTTTTCACAATTTATATATGCAAGAGCGTTATCGTACGCTGTGTGGCGGCGATTACCGCATATATTTGAACAGGCAGCGCAAAAAAGGTGCAAAAAAATCGCTTTGCTTAAGCCGAAGTGCGCTTAACGCACAATATCCGTTTGCAGCGCGGCATCCCATTTTACTGCCAGCCGCGTGGATTGCACACACGATACAGTGGACGAAAAAAGCGCTTAAACGGCTCCCGACATTTTTGCATACGAAAAAGCCGCTTCAAAAACCGAACCAGGCGGTCCAAAAACGTATGGAGCTTATCAAAAATCTAGATATGCTATAAAACGCTGCCGGATAAAATTTCCGGCAGCGTTTTGATTTTTGCCCTTATTTTTCTTCTAAGTTAAAAGCTCATTGAGATCAATGACTGGTTTGGAGTCGCCGGATGGGGTTGTTGTACCCGGCGGCGTTGTGTTGCCGGACGGTGGTGAAGTATTCCCGGACGGCGGAGTGGCAGTGCCGGACGGCGGCGTTGTTGTGCCGGACGGCGGCGTTGTTGTGCCCGGCGGGGTAGTAGTGCCGCCCGTTCCGTTTCCAGTTTCACTGCCGCCCTGCGTATCAGAAGCATTCGGGTTGGAAGGCTGTGTTGACGCGTTGGGATCGTCCGTCGTCCCTCCCGGCTGCGTCAGGTCTTCGTTCCCGTCGGTGGTATCGGGCGGATCCTGATTGTTATCGCTATTCCCGCTGCTGCCAGATACCTTCCCGCCGCCATGCCCGGAGCAGTAGGAGGAGGGAAGCGAATCGCTTTTAAAATAGTCTGTCACCGGTGAGCAGAAAGAGGACGCGAGCTTTCCAGTGACAGAGCACACGGTGGCACGTTTTACTGAATCGGGCTTTTCAAAGCTCTTGGCCGCAAGCGGTTCATGCACTTTTGACATTACGCGCTTCCAAAGGGTGAGCGCGGGGTTTCCAGGCACGCCGGCAATTTTTTTCGGCGTATCATATCCATACCATACCGTCCCGGAATAATACGGCGTAAAACCCGCAAACCAGCGGTCGTGGTCATTATCCGTGGTACCGGTTTTGCCAGCGGTGTCAATGTTATCAATTTTTGCACCGACGCCTGTGCCGGAGGCAACCACATCTTTTAAAAGGTCACACATAATGTAGGCGGTAGATTCTTCAAATGCAACGTTAGAGTCCTTCTCATTTTTTAACACCACATTGCCTTTGGAGTCTGTCACCTCAGTGTAAGTGATAGGCGGATTGTAAATGCCGCCATTTGCAAAGGTGCAATAGGCTGCGTTAAGCTCCAGAACACTGATGCCGTCCGTCATACCGCCCAGCGAGAGCGGAGAAAGTGCCATGTCGTTTTTATTCATCGTGGAAACATGCAGCTTTTCCGACATATAGCGGTAGGATTCTTCCACCGTGAGTTTTTCCAGCGCGTGGATGGCCGGGATGTTGAGCGACCTTCTCAGCGCCCGGCGTACCGTTGCAGAGCCGGAAAATGTGCCATCGTAATTTTTGGGCTTCCACGATCCAATTTGAATGGGTTCATCTTTTAAAACCGTTGCGGCAGTGATGACGTCCATGTCAATGCCCGGGCCGTAAACAGAGATGGGCTTGATGGCCGAGCCCGGCTGGCGGAAGGACTGGGTAGCCCGGTTTAACAGCCTGCTGCCCTCTTTTATGCCGCGTCCGCCCACAATTCCTTTGACCTCGCCGGTTTTGGGGTCGGCTACCACCATGGCAGACTGGGCTTTGTCCGGCCCGCTGGTTTTGGGAAAGTTTTCTTCGTCCTCATACACGTCTTCCATAATTTCCTGAATTTCAATATCCACAGTGGAATAAATTTGCAGCCCGCCATTGTAAACCACTTGTGTGGCAATGGTTTCGCTGTAACCGTTTTGTTCCATCAAATCGTCAATCACATCTTCAATGACCTGGTCGACAAAGTAAGAGGACTGCTTGCTCTCCTGGTCTTCGGCCTCTTTTGTGTTAAACACAAGCTCTTCCGAATATGCCGCATCGTGCTCAGATTGATTGATATAGCCAAGCTCCAGCATCTTGTCCAGTACCAGTTTTTTCTTGACATCGTTGTCCTCTGGGTGCTCAATGGGGTCGTATAGGCTCGGATACTGCGTAATTCCCGCAATGCAAGCACACTCGGCAAGCGTCAGTTCCTCCACCTCTTTGTCAAAATAGCGGTTGGCTGCCGTTTCCACACCCCAGCATCCCTGGCCAAGATAAATGGTGTTTAAATACATTTCTAAAATTTCGCTCTTATCCAGTTCCATTTCCAATGCAATTGCACGGAAAATTTCGCGAACCTTCCGGGCTTTGGAATGTTCCTTGTCGCCAGTCAAATTTTTGATGAGCTGCTGGGTGATGGTGCTGCCGCCGTAATCCGACCCGCCGGTCAGCTCTTTGAACACCGCACCCGCTGTTCGCTTGATATCTACACCGCGATGCTTGTAAAACCGCTCGTCTTCAATTGCCACAATGGCATTTTGTAAATTGGGCGGAATGTCGTCAAGATCCACCCAAATGCGGTTTTCTCCTGCAATAATCTGCTCGTATTCCACATATTCTCCCGTTTTGGCATCTTTATATAGCACGGTGGAGTTGAGCTTTAAATTGATGTCCTTGACAGTATCGATAAAACCGTAATCCACGCCGCGGATAACCCAGATGGCAAATGCTGCGGACAATACCAAAAGTACCACAAGCAGGGTGAGGATTGAAATTTTGAGCACTTTTTTAACACCCGTTTTTTTGTGCTTTTTGGGAGCCATAGGTGCACCTCCGGTAACTGTAATTTTGTATGTATTTGCCTATTAGACGGGCAAAATTCAAATTTTGTTACAAAATTTATTTTATTATAACAC
>JAJXRJ010000064.1 GCA_021629085.1 Oscillospiraceae bacterium
AAAAGATGGAGTGGAATTTGATTATGATAATAAATTCCATGTGTATAGATATACACACCATTATACTAACATATCTGGTTTTAAAAATCCACCCTTTTTTATAATTTGGTAGAATCTGCACAAATCTGCTATTTAAAATTGTGCAAATGAGACAATTATACGGTATTTTTTTGCACAATCCGGTCTAAAATTCCGGTCATTTTCGCAATGGCAATTCCATAATTGGTGATGGGAATGCCTTTTTCCCTGCACAGCGCAATGCGGTTTAAAATGTGTGCGCGGTTAAACATGCACCCGCCGCAGTGGATGACCAGCTTGTAATCGGCGTGCTCGGGCAAAAAATCCGTGCCTGCCGCAAAGTCAATGGAGAGCGCGCCGCCCGCCGCTTTTTTTAGCATGGCGGGAAGCTTCACCCGCGCAATGTCGCCGTCTTGCGTGGTGTGGGTGCAAGCCTCGGCAATGAGTACCCGGTCGCCGGGCTTTAGCTTGTCAATGACCTGTGCCCCCAAAATATATTCGTCCACGTCGCCCTTGTAATTGGCAAACAGTACGGAAAAGGAGGTGAGCAGGGTGCCTTTAGGCGTTTTTTGATATACCCCGTCAAACACCTGGGAATCGGTGATGATAAGCTTTGGCGGCGTCTTTAACGCACCCAGTGCGCTGTCGAGCTGCGAAAACGTAGTGCAGGTGATAACCGCCTGTTTGTCCAAAAGCGCGCGGATGGTCTGCACCTGCGGCAAAATGAGCCGCCCTTTGGGCGCGGATGCATCCTGCGGCATGACCAAAAGCACGCTGTCGCCTGCGCCTGCAAGGTTTCCAATGATGTCGCCGTCCAGGCTGTCCGCAGGCACGGCGGCAATGATGGCGTCCCTTAATTTGTCCACGCCCGCGCCGGTGCTTGCGCTCACGCACACCGCTGGGAACCCGGTGGTTTTGGCAATGTCCGCTGCTTCTTTTTGGGCGCTTTCTATAAGGTCGGCCTTGGTGACTGCGCACACGGCGGGAAGCTTTTTATCCTTCAGCCGCTTTGCCCAGGCGTATTCCGCGTCATAGGGCGCGCCGCCGGCAGGAAATGCCAGCACGGCAATATCCGTCTTTGCAAGGGCCTGCTCGGTTTTTTGAATCCGCATTTCCCCCAACGCCCCCTGGTCGTCAAACCCGGCGGTGTCGACAAATACGCACGGGCCCACTGAGGGCAGCTCGGCCGCCTTGTACACAGGGTCGGTGGTAGTGCCGGGCACGTCGGACACAATGGCAATCCCTTGCCCGGAAATCGCGTTTACCAGCGACGATTTTCCGGCGTTGCGCCTGCCGAAAAATGCAATGTGCACCCGCACGCTCCGGGGTGCCGCATTTAAATTGCCCATAAAACCGCCTCCTCTTTTAAAACCGGAAGTCGCGCTTGCCGGCGTCAATGTCTGAAAGATACGTTTTGGTTAAGGCCCGCACCTTGTCGTTGGGGATGCGTTCCACCTCTTTTTGGATGACTGCTTCGCCCGCTTCCCGCGTCTTTTTCGATGCAAAATCACACAGATATTCTTTGAGCGTCAAAAGTGCGTTGGGCTGGCACACATTTCCAATCTGCCCGTTTTTGGCAAGCGCCATAAACCGCTCGCCCGTGCGGCCTTCGCGGTAGCACGCTGTGCAAAAGCTGGGGATATAGCCCCCCTCTAACAGGCTGCACAAAACTTCGTCCAGCGTGCGGTTGTCCTCAATTTCAAACTGCCGCGTATCCTCCTTGATTTGATTGTCCTCGCAATATCCGCCCACGCCGGTGCACGAGCCGCCGCTCACCTGTGATACGCCGAGCTTGATCACCTCGCGGCGGAACTCCGCCCGCTCGCGCGTGGACAAAATGATACCGGTGTAGGGCACGGCCAGCCGGAGGATTGCCACAATCTTTTTAAACAGTTCGTCGCTCACCGCGTCAGGGTATTCTGAAAGCTCCACCCCTTCCGCCTTGCGGATACGCGGGACGCTGATGGTGTGCGGCCCCACGCCAAATACCGCCTCCAAATGCTCCTTGTGCATCAAAAGGCCAATCAGCTCATAGGCAGGGTCGTGGATGCCAAACAGGGCGCCCACGCCCACATCGTCAATGCCGCCCTCCATCGCACGGTCCATGGCCTCGGTGTGGTAGGCATAGTTGTGCTTTGGACCGGTGGGGTGCAAATATTCATAGCGTTCTTTGTGATACGTTTCCTGGAACAAAATGTAAGTGCCAATGCCCGCCTCTTTGAGCCGCCGGTAATTTTCCACTGTGGTGGCCGCAATGTTGACATTGACACGGCGGATTTCCCCTTTGCCTTTTGAGGTGGCATATACGGTTTTGATGCAGTCGATAATGTATTCGATGGGATTGTTCACCGGGTCCTCCCCGGCCTCTAACGCCAGCCGTTTGTGCCCCATTTTGATGAGCGCCTCCGTCTCCCGCGCCACTTCGTCCTGGGTGAGCTTGCGGCGTTTTAAGCAGGTGTTTCCATGGTGGTACCCACAGTACAGGCAGCCGTTCACACAGTAGTTGGAGAGATAGAGCGGCGCAAACAGCACAATGCGTTTGCCGTAAATGTGCTCTTTGATGTCCCGCGCAGCACAAAACATGGCCTCAGAAAGCGCGGGGTCGTCACAAAAAAGCAGCGCCGCCGCCTCGCGGTGGGATAGCCCGCGGTATTCGGAAGCCTTTTTTAACAGGCCGGAAATGTAGTCTTTGTCATTTGCCATCTTCTTAGCATTGGCAATGCTTTCTAGCACCTCGTTGTGGTCAATGAATTCTTCCGCTTTTTTGGAATGTACGTCATACATGGTCTTACGCCCTTTCTCTATGTAATATCAGTCGTGCCGTTTGCCCAGCCCTTCTAAAAATTGGTTGAGCCTGGCGCGTTCTTCTAACATCCCCTGCATCCCGCCAAAGTCGGCCGGATAGATGGAATACTTTGCAATGAGGTTTGGCGGCGTGAGCTTTTTCATAATCACGTTTGCGCCGCAGGAGAAAATGTCTGCATTCCCTTCCCCGCTCAAAACGCCCAGCGCCGTTGTGGCGGGCAGGTTGGCGTCTGGCAGCAGAAGGCGCAGCAGCGCCACGCAGCGTTTGGTGAGCTCTACCGAGCCGGGCGCGCTCCCTTTAAGCGGCGTGTCCGGATGCGGGATAAACGGCCCCACGCCCGCCATGTCGCACGGGATGGAAGCCACAGTGCGCAAATCGCGCGCAAGGGTGGATGCCGTTTGGCCCGGCAATCCCACCATAAAGCCGCCGCCCGTTTCAAACCCAAGCGATTTTAAGTCGCGCAGGCAAGAAAGCCGCGCTTCCAGCGAAGAATCGGGGTGCAGCGCCTGATAGAGCGCCGGGTCGGCGGTTTCGTGCTTTAAAAGATAGCGGTCACAGCCCGCGTCCCGCATGCGCGCGTAGCCGTCATGCGAAAACTCGCCCGCCGAAAGGGTGACTGCCACGGGGCGCGCGCGTTTGATGCGCCGCACAATATCGGACAGCCGCTCTGCTGTAAAATACGCGTCCTCGCCCGATTGCAGCACCACGGTTTTGTATCCCGCGTCGTAGCCCGCCACTGCCAAATCCACAATCTCGTCCGGCGTCATGCGGTAGCGCGCAA
This sequence comes from Oscillospiraceae bacterium, assembly GCA_021629085.1. GTDB lineage: Bacteria > Bacillota > Clostridia > UMGS1810 > UMGS1810 > JAJXRJ01. The sequence continues at coordinate 3,606 of JAJXRJ010000064.1, forward strand.
GGCTGCGGTTGGTGCGGTTTAAGCCGCAATAGCGGCATGCGCGCCTGCAATGGCTGGAAAACTCAATGATGCCCCGCACATAGACAACATCGCCGGCAAGCGCCCCCGCAACCCGGTAGATGCGCGCCCACACATCCGCGTCTGCCAAAAGCAGCTCACAAAGCTGCGCCTCGTCCGGCAAGAACCCCGCCGCAATGCGGTCAAATACCCCGTTCACGCCTTTGCCACCGCGGTTTTCACCGTCACGCCGGGAAGCATGCCCAGCTTGCCGGAAAGCGCGCTGATCACATCCGCGGGCGCATCCAGCACCACTGAGATGATGCTCAATCCCCGGTCGCGGTAAGGGATGCCCATGCGGCCCACAACATAGTCGGAATAGGCGTGCAAAAAGTCGTTCACCTGCTTTGCGGCGGCAAGGTCCTCCACCAAAATGCCAATCAGCGCAATTTTATTTTCTTCCATAAAAATACCTCCAAAGAAAAACACCCCCTGCCTGATTGCAGAGGGTGTGGGGATTTTGCCATAAGCCGCCTTGCAGTCAGGAAGCGCGCCGCGCCCCTAATTGTTCAGAACGAGGGGAAATTATAACGTCCTTCCGGGGCGGAACGCCCACCCACGTTAGGAACCTTCTTCAAAAATTGTATCACAGGTTTTTCATCCTGTCAAGCCGGCGCTTTTTCTCGGCCAGCCGCTTGCGGTGCCGCATATTCACATAGATGGCAAGCAGCACATACAGCACCAAAAACGCCACAATCACCACCAAAATGGCTTTTAGCACAAAACGGAACACCGCCTTGACCCCGCCAAGAAAACCGCCGGAGCTGGATGCAGTTTTCACATCGGCAATTTTTTCAGAGTAATCCACGCCGCCGCCCGCCAAAACCACATAGGCCGCGCCGTCTTTGACCTCAATGCGCTGGGTGATGCTCTCACGCTTGACCGTTGCGGGAACAGTGATGGAGACGTCCCGTTTTACCTCAATGGTGTCATTTTTGTTTTGCCCCACAAACGAGCTTTGCAGCTCTTCTTTGGTGATGGTCAGCCGGTAAAAATCAGAAAACCCGTGCTCCAAAATGGCCTTCATATCTGCATACTGTGCATTTCTGCCCGGATTGTCGAGCGCAACGCCAATCAAAGTGGAATCGTCTCTTTTTGCCGCTGCCACCAGCGTTGCGTTGGACGCATTGGTAAACCCGGTTTTGGAAAAAAAGCAGTCTTCCATATAATAGGAAGATTCGCTGTCCAACAGGCCGCTGGAAGCGGAGAGCGAAATGGCGTCTTCGCGCACTTCGTTTTTAGGGATGGTGTAAGAAGTGGTGCCGCTAAGCTGCAAAAAGGTTTCGTTTTTAATGGCCGCGGCGGCAATGAGCGCCATGTCGTAGGCAGTGGTCTTTTGCGTTTCATCGGGCAGGCCTGTGGGGTTGGCAAACAGGGTGTCTGTTGCGCCCAGCTGCTGCGCCTTTTGGTTCATCAGCGCCACAAAGTCTTTTGCAGAGCCCGCCACATGCTCGGCAAGCAGGAGCGCTGCGTCGTTTGCCGACTGCAAATACGCCGCCATAAATGCGTCTTTTACCGTGATGGTTTCGCCCGGCGAAAACCCCGCAATCATAGCGTCGCCAGGAAGCGCCTGGTAAATGTCGTCTGTCACGGTAATCACATCGTCCAGCTTGGCCTTTTCCACCGTGAGCAGCAGCGTCATAATTTTTGTGATGCTTGCGGGAAACAGCTTTTCATGCGCATCTTTTTCATAAAGCACCTCTCCGGTTGTAGCGTCCATTAAAACGGCACTTTTAGAAGAAATTTCAGGCGCTGCGGCCAGCCCCGCCGGGGCAAAGCTCACAGTGAGCAGGACGACGATTATGAGCAGGCAAAATTTTTTAAAATGCATAGAAATCACTCCTTAAAATGCCGAAATCGCCGAAACTATCAAAAATATAGTTTAATACACGATAATTTTAACACATGGAATTTAAAAATACAAGCTTTGCAACAAACCTGTAAAGAAAGGGTGAAAAAACCAAGGATTGTCGAATGCAAAAAAAATTGCCGTCCATCCAACCTCCAAAAAGGGAAAAAAGAGATGCAAAATAACAAGATATAGTGATAATAATCGCGATAAACCCCCATTTATAGTGGTTTTTAAGGAAGTTCGTCGAATGGCATCAGACCTTGTAGAAGGGCGCGAAAAAGTTTTAAATTCATCAAAAATTGGCAGATTGGAAAATGTGCGTGGATTTAAAATCACAAAAACACATTTTGTCCAAGTATTTTGGATATAAAATTAGGGATGGAAATGGAACGGAAATAAAAATATTCCGAT
>JAJXRJ010000026.1 GCA_021629085.1 Oscillospiraceae bacterium
CAAAAAGACTGCGAGGAAGAAAAAATGGAAACGTTTGAGTGGGGAAAATATAGAAGTTTAAGTATTACACGCGAGATGAAATTTAAGCTCGCTTATATTGCAGAAGAAAAGAATCGTACATTAAATCAAGAAATCCGGAAAGCACGATCTTGTCATATTGCTTTATCTTCAAATCAATCATGAAAAAATTCCTGATGATTGTTGGGATCTTTATTAAAATTTGGATTTTAAAAAATTTCTTCCAAAATTTCCCAGACTTGCGCAACAAAAAGTTTTCCAGCGCCACGGAAATTCTGGTTGAAATTTCATCAGCGCTATGCTATAATAAATCAATGAATGCATAAAATGGCCATTGGCGGTATGTGCCAGAATTTGCATGCAGGGGGAGGGGCTTATGACCAGTCTAAACCGCGCCATATCCGTTTGTTCTGTATTGCTTTTTAGCCTGTTTTTTCGCCTGCCCGCTGCGTTTGCGGCTCAAGCTGTACCATCAGATGCAGTGCAGACAGAACAATCTTTTCAGCTTAATCGTATAGTGGATTTTTTAGATCATTATCCGCGGCAGTCCATTGCTGTTGTCACATGCTTTTTGCTTGTAATTATCGGGATTATGGCGTGGCTGTTAAAAAGATGTACGGCCGCCAGCCGCACAATTGCGCTGGACAACGAGATGTACCGGCAGTTAAGCGGGCTTTCCGGTGAATCTATTTATGAATATGACTTTTTAAATGACCGGCTGCGCCTTTCGTCCAAAATCGCGCAGGTCATTGGCAGTGCACACGACAACCGGCATTTTTTAGAGCACCTTAAAAAACACCCTGAAGATGTAGAGAAAATAAAATTTTTTGAAGCGTTGTTGGCAGAAACCGATGGGCCAAGAGATGTTTTATTTCAAGATCCGGACGGTGCGTCCCACTGGTACCGGATAACGTCCAAAATGATTTATGCAAAAAGTGGGGAACCGCTGTATGTAATTGGAAAAATTGTGAATATTCAAAAAGAACGGGAAGAAAAGGAGCAGCTTGCAAAAAGGGCACAGCAGGACGGCATGACAGGGCTTTTAAACGCCACAGCATTTTGTACTGCTGTAATGGATATATTGGGAAAATCGCAGATGGGCGGCGCGCTGCTGTTAATTGACATTGACCGGTTTAAGCAGGTAAACGACACATACGGGCATTTTGCGGGTGATCAGATATTAAAACAGACGGCTGCTATATTAAAAACGGTATTTCGAAAAGACGATGTGCTGGGCCGGCTGGGCGGCGATGAATTTTTAGTTTTTATGAAACGGGTGCAAAACCCCGCGGTAGTTGCAGCCAAGTGCCAGGCCATCCTTCAGATGGCAAGCGGCGTGGAGGTTTCGGGTAAAACCGCTGCAGTGTCCTATAGCATTGGCGCGGCTATAGCAATGGGGCAAAGAGATTACGACATGTTATATCAACAGGCGGATAAAGCGCTTTATATTGTGAAAAATACAGGGCGGGACGGATTCCAGATCCTATCCTGTGACGGAAAAAACAACCAATAAGACAAAGGGTGAGAGGTGTGGAACAGTCAAAAAAGCCGACAATCCGCGATGTTGCACGCGAAGCGGGCGTCAGTATTTCTGTGGTGTCTTACGTGTTAAACCAGACGCCTGGAAAAACGATTCGCCAAGAGACCAAAAAACGGGTGATAAACGCAGCAGAAAAGCTGCACTATGTGCCGGACCGGTTCGCCAGCGGTATGCGCACAAAGCGTGCAAAATCCATTGGGATTGTGTCGCATTGGCGGATAGACAGCGACCTGTTTGTGCAGTTTTTGCGCGGGGTAGAGCGGGTGACATCGCAAAATGGCTATAGCGTGATGCTGTGTAATTTGAAAGACCGCAAAGATACCTCCTATATTGACCATTATTTAGACCGGAGGGTGGACGGTATTTTGTTCATTTCGCCTTACGATGCGATTGACGAAACCGAAGAGCAAATCCATATTTCGTGTATGCAACAGGCGGGTGTCCCGTTTTCTGTCATCAATGGCCACACAAATTTGCCGGACATCAACCGGGCGGATTTTGATTTTTATGGCTCCGCGTATCTTGCAACTGAGTATTTGATCAAAAAAGGGCATCGGCAAATCACTTATGTGGCGCCGGTTTTTGATACATATGCGGAATTTTCGGAGCGCAAACGCGGCTATGCCGCAGCCATGGCGGCCCACGGCCTGGCACAGGATTACTGCCCGGCCGACCAGATTGCAGCGCGGATAGAGGATTTTTGTGCAGTGGTTGCCAATAAGTCGGACACGGCGCACCGTATTATTTGCGAAGCGCACCGGCGCGGGCTTCGGATTCCGGAGCGCTTTGCGCTCATTGCGGCCAACACAGAGCGGTATTCCTCATTTTTGTTTCCGCCGCTCACTACAGTTTCCATGCAGGCGGACACGGTGAGTGAAGTTGCGTGTAAACTTTTGATGGACACGATTTTGGGCACGCAAAAAAAGCGTGCGGTGGTTGTGCCTTGCGTATTGACAGAGCGAGATTCCTGTTAAGCCGCAAGGCTTTTTTGTGCTTGACAAATGTTTGAAATTATGGTATTCTTAGTATAAACGTTTCTATAAGCGTTGAAATATATCATGAAAAAGGAGTCAGACAATGAAAAAGGATTGTGCTTTGCAGGAGCTGCACTGTGGTGTCACATTTGGTTTTTATGCCAAAAACGGCTATCTTTCTTCCGATGCGGCAAAAAAAGAAGTGGACGAAATGGCAAACACTGGTGTGCGTTGGGTCGTGTTAACGCCTACCGTGATGCAGGAGTCGTATTGCTCTCCCCGGCAGTTTATCGATTTTACACAAACTCCGACTGAGCGCGAAATTATAAAAATCATTGACTACATCCATCAAAAGGGTATGAAGGTGCAGCTTCGGCCCATGCTGGAGTGTTTTGATGGCTGCGGACGCACCTCGGTTTGGTTCCCATGGGATAGTGAGCGGATGCCCGGTAAGGAAACCCGCCGTTGGGCACAGTGGTTTGAGAGCATGCGCGCCCGTGCGGTGTATTATGCACGGATTGCCCAGGAGACAGGCTGCGAGCTGTATGGCCTCGACAGCGAGCTGGACCGTACGGTGCTGCGCTCCAATAATCAGCACTGGAAAGACGTTATTGCGGCAGTGCGTGCGGTGTATGACGGCCCGGTCACCTCTTGCCATACCCGTGCAGTTGACTTTTTAAAAGAGCTAAAAGACCCGGACCACTGGTTTTATGACCTCGACATGCTGTCCATGAGTTTTTATTATGAAGCGGCAGAGCATCCGGGCGCCAGTGTGGAAGAAATGATGCAGTTTTTACAGCCTGTAAAAGAGCAGTATCAGCAGATTGCCGCGCTTTATCAAAAGCCCATTTTCTTTGGCGAGTGCGGGTGCACCTCCTGCGGCGGTGCGGCGCAAAACCCCAGCTGGTGGACGCTTGAGTCAAAATATGACGGCGGTGAGCAGGCGCGGTATTTAGAGGCGGTGCTGCGGCTGTTTTGGGAGGAAGATTGGTGGTATGGCATTTACTGGTGGAAGTGGGATGAGCAAAATATCCGTCCCAATTTTACAAACGACCCGGCAGGCGACAAGGGCTTCATTGTCAAGGGGAAACCCGCCCAGCAGACCATGAGAGAGTGGTTTGGACGGACGGATATCACCCGGTAGGCAGGGAATGTGTGTCAAGCGCTGATCTTATGTGCACAAATTCAAATGCAATACGGAAGGTAAAGTTTTTATAAAATAGAACATCAACAGGTGCCAAATGCCTGTGCTCTTAAGGGCAGTTAAAACCCAAAACGGAAAAAATCCGTTTTGGGTTTTATTGTACAATTGCATTTATTTTTTCTTTAAGCATATTGTTGACAGGGGCACACAGTCAATACGATCACATCCTTTTCCTGCCCAGGCAATCAGTGAAAGTAAGATTATTTATACTCACCTAAAAAGCCTTTGTTTACTTCAAATAATTCATCACAGATAGTTTTCATTTCCTCCATTGAGCATACCGCGGAAGAAAGCGGATCCATATACACCGCCTGATATACTTTTTCCCTGCTTTTTTCCATAGCTGCTTCTACTACAAGCGACTCAATCCGCGCGGTGGTATTGATCAATATTGCAAGGTGCTCGGGAAGCGGCCCTGCAATTGTTGTTTTGAAACCCATCCTGTCTGCCACAACAGGCACTTCTACACACGCATCATTGGGAAGATTGGGGATAGAGCCGTTATTTATGACATTGCCGTTAAATAGGAATGGCTTTCCGTCGCCTAAACGCGCATTAAATATATCAGCTGCATATTCAATACTTTTTTTGCGATTAAAATCCTGTCCCAGCCATTCCTCATACTGTTTTTTGGGGTTTGCTTTTCTGTCTTTTCTTAAATTTAAAGAAAATGCATATTTCCCGGGATTCCAATTGGTACCATGTGTGCAATATTTTTCAATAAGGTCAGGCCTTTTTCTGAACCATTGGTTATATTCTGAATTGTGCCCGCTCGATTCGGTGACATAGTAACCCAATTTCAAAAACATTTCGTTACGGACTTGCTCTTTGTTCAGATATTCAGGATTTTCAAGAAGCTTTTTTAATTTGGGGTACAAATTTTCCCCTTTATGTTCAAGGACTGTGTAAAATGCCTGGTGATTGACGCCCATACATTTATATGTAATTTCATCATAGGGCACATTCAGCCATTCGGACAACATCTTTACCGTGCCCTGAACACTGTGGCATAAGCCGGTAACCTCAACATTTGTATGCTTTTGCATTGCACCACACAGCATTGACATAGGATTGGTATAATTTAAAAACACAGCATTCGGGCAATAATTTTCGATATCTTTACATATATCAAGCATAAGCGGAATATTTCGTAACGCACGGAATATTCCGGAAACACTTCTTGTATCTCCAATATTGATATCAATTCCATATTTTTTCGGGATGGTTATATCATATTGCCATATGTCAATATCCCCGTTAAAAACGGTGCAAAGAACACCGTCTGCATCCCTTAACGCTTCTGCCCGCTCTGTTGTTGCCGTAATCTTGCAGCCGGGGCAATCCATGTTTTCAATAATTTTTGCTACAACCATTTCAATGCTTTTCAAATTATCAGGGTTTGTATCCATCAGCGCAAATTCACATTCTTTAAATGTGGGGAATGTAAGCAGGTCGCGGACGCAACTGCTTGTAAATTGAAGGCTTCCAGCTCCTATGAATGCAAATTTTTTCATTTTTAACATCCACCTCAATTATAAAATTTATGCTTTTATTATATTTAAAACGCTGTGAATTTGTAAATGTAAAAAATCGCAGTTTATATGGACAAAAATGCTAAACCATGATATAGTTTTAATAGATTGCGGAGGTGTAGGACATGGCTGTTTGGGACGGAAGCACAAATGACACGACAAATTTTATAATAGATAAATATTTACAAATAAATAGCTGTGGATTTCAAAATATATTGCCTGATTATACGGTCATCCGAAGAAAAGGAAGGTATGATTATCATATTCTTATAATAAACAGCGGAATATGCGAAGCATTACATAAAGATAAATCATATACGCTCACAAAAGGGAACTTAATTGTATATGCACCCGGTGAACAACAAAAATATTCATTTCAATCAGAAGGCTCAACTTTGTGGTGTCATTTTAGCGGGCATATCGTAGAAGAATTGTTAGATTCCTGCAATATAACAAGCGGGGTATATTTTTTAAACCCGAACAAAGCAATTTTAGAATCCTATTCAAATGTCATTCAACGCTTTCACCAACCCGGGAAAGAAAACTTTGCAAACGCCTCGTTATTAGAATTGATATACTACATCGCCGATGTATTGGCAAATTCAGAACAAAAAAACGAATCGGATGGAATACTCCCTATCCTCACTTACATAAATACCAACTATAATAAGAAAATAACACTTCAAGAATTAGCAAAAAAATCGGGATATTCCAAAAGCAGATTTTCTCATATTTTTTCTAAAGCCACAGGGACTACACCCATTCAATATCAAAATGACATTCGTTTAAAAATTTCCTGTGAAATGCTGTCATCAACAAAATATACGATTGCCGATGTTGCATTTAGCTGTGGTTTTAACGACCCTTTGTATTATAGCAGGATTTTTAAGAAAAAATATAATATTACACCTACACAATATAGATTATTAAGTTTAAATACTTAAAAACAGGGATGAGATCTTTTTATCCTTAAGGCCATTTGCCTAAGCGCCTGCCGTTTTTTGTAACGGTCAACATATAAAGTCCCGCCTGTACAGGCGGGACTTGTGTTTACTTTGCCAGTTTAAAAATTTCCACAATGTCGTCTTTGCCAAGGTCTTTGAAGCAGGGGAGGGTGCGCTTGCCGTAATTGGTGCACTTGACTGCCATTTCGTCAAATTTGTCGTCTCCCACATCAAGCGCAGACAGCCGCACCGGCATGCCAAGAGAGGCAAAGAAATCTTCTGTGGCAGAAATGCCCGCAAGCGCGGTTTTTTCAGGGTGTTCAAAGTCCATCTCCACATTCCACACCCGCACCGCGTATTGGCAAAACCGTTTTAAATTAAGCGAATACACATATTTGGCCCATGCCGGGAAGAGCACGGAGAGCCCCGCGCCATGCGCTATACGGTCATACATACCGCTCAGTTCGTGTTCTAGCTGGTGGACAGTCAAAAATACATCCCGTCCTGCGCCGGTAGTATCATTGTGCGAAAGGCTGCCCGCCCACATCAGCGTTGCGCGCGCCTCATAGTCATCTGGATGGCCGATGGCCACTTTTCCCGCATGGATGACCGATTTTAAAAGCCCTTCGGCAATCCGGTCGCCAAGCTCCACATCCTGCGTTTTGGTAAAATACCGCTCCAGCGTGTGCATCATGATGTCTACCACGCCGCACCCGGTTTGGAATTTGTCCACTGTGAAGGTAAGGGCAGGATTTAAAATAGAGAACAATGGCCGGTGCGTATCGCTGTTAAAGCCGCGTTTAAGGCCTTTTTCCTGGTTGGTGATGACCGCTGATGCGCTCATTTCGCTGCCGGACGCCGCAAGCGTGAGCACCACACCCACAGGCAGTGCGCCTTTGGGCGTGCGCGTCTTTTCAAAAAAATCCCACGGGTCGCCGTCGTTTACCGCCGCTTCGGCAATCACTTTGGCGGAGTCGATGACGCTGCCGCCGCCCACTGCCAGCACCAGCTCCACCTGGTTGTCCCGGCAGATGGCCGCCCCTTGCTTGACCAGTTCCAGCTTGGGGTTTGGCTGAGCGCCGCCAAAGTCCACATAGGCAATGCCTGCCGCGTTTAACGACTGCACAATTTCATCATATAGCCCGGTTTTTTTTACACTGCCGCCTCCATAGTGCAGCATCACCGTTTGATAGCCGTAGCCCGAAATAATCTTGCCCACATCTTTGTGCGTGTTTTTCCCGAAAAATACGCGGGTAGGGTTGTAAAACTCAAAGTTTATCATAAAAAAGCCGCTCCTTATTTAAAGGTCTGCAAGTTTTAAAAGAATGTCGCCGCTGCGCTCCAAAAATGCGCTGAGCTGCTCGCCGGTAAGGCTCTTGTGCGTCAGGCGCGCCATGTCGTACACCTGGTTTAAAATGAGCGTTTTGGTATCGCCGTCCGGCAGGGAAATCGCTTTTTTCACCAGCGGGCTCTGGCTGTTGACCACCAGCGTCTCTTTGGTTTCGGGGATGAACATCCCCGCATTTGCGCCGCCCATCTGCTGGGCCATTTCCTGCACCCGGCGCTCATCCTCTGAAATAACAAACAGCGCGGGGATTTTTTCCGATTTAAGCGCCTGTGCCTCAACGGTCACTTTTTCATCCACAATCGGCGCAAATGCAGCTGCAATCTGGTCTTTGTCGCTGCCTGCTTCCGCCTCATCGCTCTTTAAACTGTCTGCAATGTAGGAATCCACCCGTTTAAACCGCACGTCCTGGTTTTTAAATTCCAAAAAGCTCACAAAGTGATTGTCAATCATGGAAGGCAAAAGCACCGGCTCAATCTTTTCCGACTGCAAAAGTTCAATGTACTGCGCCTGCTTGTCCGCGTCAGTCACATAGTAAATCTCTTTGGTATCAGCCTCTAACAGGTCTTTAAAGGGCACAAACGTGCCATCCATGTGTTTGAACAGCAAAACATCCCTTAAGCGCTCATAAAACTTTTCATCGCGGATACAGCCATATTTGATGAATGGGCTGATGTCATCCCAGTATTTTTCATAGGTTTCCCGCTCGGTTTTAAAGAGGGAGACCAGCTTGTCCGACACCTTTTTGATGATGTGGCTTGATACCTTTGCGACATATCCGTCGTTTTGCAAAAAGCTTCGCGACACATTTAAGGGCAGGTCAGGGCAATCGATGACACCCTTTAGCAGCATCAAATATTCCGGTGTGACTTCTTTGATGTTGTCCGCAATAAACACCTGGTTGTTATAGAGCTTGATTTGCCCCTCAATGCTCTGCATTTCGTGGTTGAGCTTGGGGAAGTAGAGGATGCCTTTTAAGTTGAATGGGAAATCCACATTTAAATGAATCCAAAACAGCGGGTCGCCGAAGTCCATAAACACCTTGTGGTAAAACGCCTTGTATTCCTCATCTGTGCAGTCGGCCGGATTTTTGAGCCAAAGTGGGTTGGGGTCGTTTAAGGGAGTGGGCGCAGCCGGTTCTTCGCCTTCTTTTTTCGGTTCCGCTTCCTCGTCATCCAAATAGATATTCACCGGCAAAAAGCCGCAGTACTTGTCCAAAATTTTGCGCAGCGAAAAAAGGTCGAGATATTCCTCGCTGTCCTTTGCAATGTGGAGGGTGATGGTGGTGCCGCGTTCGCTCCGGGTTCCGTCGGTAATTTCAAATTCCGACCCGCCGTCGCTTATCCAGTGCACTGGCTTTGCGCCCGGCTGATAGGACAGGGTGTCAATTTCCACCTGCTCGGACACCATAAAGGCCGAGTAAAAGCCCAGCCCAAAGTGGCCGATAATTTGCCCCGATTCGTCCTGTTCCTTTTCATATTTGGCAATAAAATCCTCCGCACCGGAAAACGCCACCTGGTTGATGTACTTTTCCACCTCTTGTTCGGTCATGCCAATGCCGTTGTCTGAAATTGTGATGGTTTTTTTCGTTTTGTTAAATGAAACGTGCACTGCATAGTCGTCTCCCTGCGCTTGTGCCTCGCCCAGCGAAACCAGCTTTTTGAATTTCATAATGGCGTCCTGCGCGTTGGAGACCAGTTCGCGCAGGTAAATATCCTTGTCGGAATACAGCCATTTTTTGATAATCGGCAAAATATTTTCGGTGTGTACCGAAATTTGTCCTTTCTTCATCTTTTGTAGTCCTCCCTTGAGATTGAAATTATGGTAAACGCAAGTTATGCGTTTGCATTCTTGTTTTGCACATCGGGCGCAGGCGTGCCGCCCTCGGGCAGGGGCGTATGGTTTGTATTCTCCTGTGCCGTTTTCTCTTGCGCTTCAAAGTATTTTTGAATGCCCGCATAGATACCCCACGCTACCTTTTCCTGATAGGCATCGGTTGCAAGCAGCTTTTCCTCTTCGGGATTGGACAAAAACCCACACTCCACAATCACAGATGGGACGGTGCTTTCCTTTAAAATGTAAATGGAGTTGTCGGCGGGCTTTGCCACGCGGGTATTTTGCGGGTCCACAAGGTTTATAAGCTCCGCCTGGATGGTTTCACCTAAAAGCTTGCTGCCCTCTGGGGATTTTGCATAAAACACCTGGGCGCCCTTGTATTGTTCCTCTGGGAATTTGTTCATGTGGATGCTCACAAAAATGTCCGCGCCCGAGTCGTCGCGGTATTTGCGCCGGTTTTTTAAATCCGACCGCTTGATTTCGCGGATTTTGGCCTTGTCGTCGTCTGCAATGGAGTTGTCGTCTGACCGGGTAATCACGATGCTTGCGCCGCTTTTTTCCAAAAGTGTTTGCAGCTTTTGGCAAATGGCCAAATTGACGTCCTTTTCAAGCGTGCCCGATTTCCCAACCGCACCGCCATCCGGTGCGCCATGTCCAGCGTCCAGCACAATCATTTTGTTGGCAGCGGGGATGGTGGATGCAGGCACAGTTTGAAAATTTCCCGCAAGATGAAAGGCCAGCAGCGAAAACAGAACGGCTGTGCAAAGAAATACAAGATTGGATTTTTTTAATATGATAATCATTTTGTCACCACCTCGGCATACCTATACCTATGCCGGGCGGCAAACATTTATGATTTCTTTTTAAAGACAATGCGCGACAATACGCGCTCTGTGATGTCAAACCCTTTGGTGCCTGCAAAATATCCCAAAAACGCCACAGCCAGCACGGGAAGGTTGATGAGCCAATAACTGGGATACCAAGGATCTGTCATGCCCATAAAGCCAATATAGGTAAACTGCCACAGCCGGTAGCCAAGCATCAAAAATTCATTGCCGGAAACAAAGCAAATGGCCAGATATAGATAGGTTGGCAGCTCTGCCATTGCCGCAATTACAAGGCCTTTTAAAAGATAGGGCTTGTGCTTGGAACGCGGGCTGGTATCCGCCTTTCCCACGTGCCAGCAGGCAGAATAGACCGCAATCAAATAAAAGAGTGCAGTGCAGGCCGAATAGATGTACGCGCCTGTTTTTTCTGTGGCAAACCAGGAAAATGAAAAGTAAAACGCAAGCGCCAGCAAGGCAAACAGCAGATGATACCCCAGCAGCAAGCCTGCTTTTTTAAAATGCTGTGACAAAAATCCCCCTCCTCTATGCTTTCTATTAATCCATTTTTGGGAAAAAAAGTCAAGCTGCCTAAAAGGCTTGTGCCCGGTCATAAAAATAAAAATTGGATGAGAGATAAAAAGAGAAAACAGAAGAAAAATGGAGAATGACAGATGTTTAAAACAACAGATTAAAAATTTTTGAAAAAGTGCTTGACAAATGGGGCATTCTATATTACAATACAACAATAATGATATATAGAAAAAAATGGAGGTAACGGATAGTATGAGTACATTTATGGCGAAACCGGGCGAAATCGAGAGAAAATGGTATATCATCGACGCTGCGGATAAACCGCTCGGCAGAGTAGCCAGCACGGCCGCATCCATTTTGCGCGGCAAAATAAAACCGACGTTTACACCCCATGTGGACTGCGGCGACTTTGTAATTGTGTTAAACGCGGAAAAAGCAGTGCTGACCGGCAAAAAATTAGAGCAGAAATATCACAGATATCACACCGGTTATGTGGGCGGCTTAAAAGAAATTAAATATAAAAAACTGATGGCGGAAAAGCCGGAAAAAGCAATGATGTTAGCTGTAAAAGGCATGCTCCCCCGCAACACCGTTGGCGCAAAGTCTCTTACCAGACTTCGGGTATACCGGGGAACGGAACACAACCATGCGGCACAAAAACCCGAGCTTTACAGCGGTGAAATGAAATAAGGAGGAGAATGAACAATGGCAAATGCACAATTTTACGGTACAGGAAGAAGAAAAAAATCCATCGCGCGCGTCCGGCTGATTCCGGGCACCGGCGTAGTTACAATAAATAACAGAAGCCTTGACGACTATTTTGGACTTGAAACTTTAAAGGTGATTGTCCGTCAGCCGTTGGTGGCAACCGATACGCTGGGCAAATTTGACGTGGTGTGCAAAGTGGTTGGCGGCGGGTTCACCGGCCAGGCCGGCGCAATCCGGCACGGCATTGCCAGAGCGCTTTTGCAGGTGGACGGCGAAAACCGTGCAGCGCTTAAAGCTGCTGGGTACCTCACACGTGACCCCAGAATGAAAGAGAGAAAGAAGTACGGTTTAAAAGCGGCACGTCGTGCACCGCAGTTCTCCAAACGTTAAAATTTTTATTTCAATTCCAAATATCCTTTTTTCAACTTTGATTTTTTTAACAAGACGCCCCAAGCTTTTTATCGCTTGCGGCGTCTTGCTTTTCCATTTTTCCACTTAATTTTTGTGACACCTTCATAACCTCTCCCCAACAGGGGCAAGGATCGGATTATCACCGTTTGATGGACTTCTCCACAAACACAGGAAAATCAAGGGGATGGCAGTCAACTGGCAGTATTAAAATTTATTTTCTTCAAAAACGGGGCAGACTACACCTGTCTAGTTTTCTTTTAAGTCCGCACCTTTTTTTTCGCCATACATCCGTTTGTCGGCAGCCATGATAAGCAGATTCAACGTCTGCGCATCTTCCGGATAGGATGCACGGCCCATGCTGAATCCCTTAAAGGGAATGCCGTCGCAGTCACGCATGTGAAAGTGCCCTATTTTTTTATAAACCAAGTGGTCATGCTTTTTTCTATTATACAGGAAAACAAATTCATCTCCTGAAATTCTATAAACGGTTCCAAGGGAGGAAACGCTGGCGGAAAAACAGTCTGAAAATTGCTTTAAATACTGATCGCCCTTCACATGGCCATAGTCATCGTTTACAGACTTGAAATTATCTAAATCTATAAAAAAGATGGTAAACGGCGTGCCGCTGTCAATCATGGCCTGCGCCTCCTCAAAAAAAGCCGTCCGATTTTTCAGTCCAGTCAGCACATCAAGCCTGAGCGCGCTTTCAAATTCCAAAGCATTTTGGTTTTCACGGCGAAAGGAATAAAAAATTTGATACGTCATGAACGCATTGACTGCCGATATGCAAAGTATCAATATTTTTGTAATCGTTACAGCGAAAGAAGGCATGTCATAAACCAGCATATTATTTAGAAGGAAGGCAAACAAACACCAGCATATCCCGAGCCAGAATAAAAGATTTCTGGTCTTTTGATCCGCATTTTTTATGATATACATAAATTTTTTAGTGACGAACTTGAAAAATGGCCGTACTGTAAGCGCATATATCGCTGTCTGAACCGCGAACAAAAAAGCCTTACTATTCCACTGGGGAAAAAGAATCACGAGCTGGATGGACATAGCATAGACCAGTATGGTATAAATCCAGGTGGAGCACATGATAGTAACGCTGTATCTGACAGGCTGACGGTACAAAAACGTTAGCGGAAGCAGGTATACCACACCACATACTATAAAAATTCCACTGCCTAGAATATTCATATTTCCAAGGAGCAATTGGAATGCTCCAAAAAATAGCACTGTAAAAAGACTTACTACCAATAAGATTACAAAAGTGGAGCTCTTTTTTTTAGAGCATAAATGAAAAGTGCACATATTCACGCTGAGCATCTCTAATATGGCAAGCACTAAAAAGAAATTTTCCACAGTCAATCACCTATTTGGTTCGAATTATAACAATTTTCATTATACTATACTTTATGATAAGTTTCAAGTTCAATTACAAAACACAGTCCTGCCAAAGATGCAGTCAAGCGATCCATCAAAATCATCTGCATACCATAGCAAATAAGTATGAGCGTTTTCAAAATTAGCTTATTAAAAGGGCGTAGTAAAAGCAAGGGTTTCTAAGTGTACAAAATGCGGCTTAATCGCAAAAAGGGCGGCAGTGAGCCAAAGGCGGAATGAGCGCGCTTGCAAGCGAATAGACGACGCGAACGTGCCTTTTTGCGAAAAAGGAGGAACGGTGGAGCGGGCGGATGAGGGCTTTGTGGGGAAAAGGAGCGGCAGCCGATCAAGTGAAGCCGTGTTTTTTGCAAAAAAATACGGCGAACCAAAAGGCTCGCCGCGACGTGGTGCGGATAAGAGGACTTGAACCTCCATGAGATTGCTCTCACATGGACCTGAACCATGCGCGTCTGCCAATTCCGCCATATCCGCATATAGGCTTAACAGTAAATATTATAAAAGATTTTATTGATTCTGTCAAGGATTTTTTTCATCTTTTTTTAAATGCGTTTCATTTTTTGAAAAATAACGGCTATATTAAATAATTCTTTCTTTTTTTGTCATTTGTATTGACAAATAAAACCAGAAGTGTATAATGTACGTAAATTAAATACCTTTGTCTGGAGTGAGTATTATGGAAACCCCCAAAAGCGACATTCATATACCGGATTACGAGGTCATGTTTAATGAATGTGCCGGTAAAGAAGGCCATGGGGCCGGTATCCTGACCAAACTCTTCAAAAACAACGCGATTAGGATTTTCATCTCCACTGTGCTCTATGTGATCAAGGCAAGCCCAAACTGGATCATCCCCATTATCACGGCAAACATCATCAATCTTGCTTCCCAACCGGCGGAAGATACGATGAAGTGGATGGTTGTAAACATCCTGGTTCTGTTTGCGCTCTTGCTGCAAAACATCCCGACGCACATGCTGTACGCGCGGTTTACAGACAAAATGCTCCGCACGGTGGGCGCGGGGCTTCGCAATACGCTGGTAAGGAAACTGCAGCATCTTTCGGTGACATTCCACAAGGAAATTGAGTCTGGTAAAATCCAGTCCAAATTCCTGCGCGATATTGAGGCCATTGAGTTTTTAAACACGCACTTTATAAAAAGTGTCATCCCCGCCATCATTGGCATTTTCATCTCCATTGGCATCGCGGCATCAAAGAGTGGGACTGTCACCTTGTTTTTCTTAATTGTCATTCCCATAAACGTTGGCCTGGTGTATGGTTTCCGCAGCAAAATGAAGCTCAACAACCGCAGGTTCCGGCGGGAAACGGAAAACATTTCCGCAAAGGTTACCAATATGCTGGAGATGATCCCCATCACCAAGGCGCACGGCCTGGAAAATGAGGAAATTGCGGTTTTGGAAGAGAATATCAGGACCTTGCGGGAAAAGGGCTTGATTTTGGATAAAACCAACGCCTATTTCAGCTCCTCCACCTGGGTTTTGAGCCATGTGTTAAGCGGTGTCTGCCTGTTGTTTACCGGCTATCTTGCCATTAAGGGTAAAATCCCGGCGGGCGATATTGTGCTGTATCAAAGTTACTTCACTTCTATCACGGGCAACGTGCAGTCGCTCATCAACATTTATCCTGAGCTGACCAAGGGATTGGAGTCTATCCGCTCAGTATCTGAGGTGATGCTGTCCGACGACGTAGAGGACAACCGCGGCAAAATCCGGCTGCGCTATGTGCATGGTACCGTGCATTTTGACAACGTGTATTACCGCTATCCCGGCACAGAAGAGGACGTTATTAAGGACTTCACCCTGCACGTGAGCGAGGGCGAGTGTATCGCGTTTGTTGGTGCTTCGGGGTCGGGCAAGTCCACCATGATGAATATGATTATTGGATTTTTAAAGGCCACGCAGGGCACGCTGTCCATTGACGGCAAGCCCATTGAGATGTTAAACTTAACCGATTACCGGCATTTTATTTCGGTGGTGCCGCAAAACAGTATTCTGTTTACCGGTTCCATTAAAGAGAATATTACATATGGCCTGCCGGAAGTGGATGAGAAGAAGCTTGCAGAAGTGCTGGAGCTTGCCAACATCAATGAGTTCACCGACGAGCTGCCAAACGGCATTGACACCATAGTGGGTGAGCACGGCGATAAGCTTTCGGGTGGGCAGAAGCAGCGGATTTCCATTGCCCGGGCGCTCATCCGTGACCCGCGCATCTTAATTTTGGATGAGGCGACCTCTGCACTGGACAACATTTCAGAGTTCCATGTGCAAAAGGCGATTTCCCATTTGATCAAAGGCCGCACCACCTTTATTGTGGCGCACAGGCTGTCTACCATCCGCGACGCAGACCGGATTGTGGTGATGGATGAGGGCCGTTGTGTGGAGCTGGGCACCTATGATGAGCTTATGGCAAAGCACGGCAAGTTTTATGAGCTCAAAATGTTAAGTGACATGCGCGCCGACACTTCAGAACTGGACGCGGTGGATCAATCCATCAAATAGGATATGGCAAGGGGCAGTGCCCTTGCAGCATTGTGAAAAACGCAGGATAGTAAAACACCCGGCTTCCTTACAAGCCGGGTTTCCTTTTCCAGTTTCCTTTCGTTGGCTAGACCGAACAGATCGCTGGCACTGACATTATAAATTTGCGACAATGCTATCAGTGCTTGGATTTGTATATCTAATTGCCTTTTTTCATTGTGATAAGATATGAAATGTTTTGTGCAAAGATACGATAAGTTTCCCATCGCCGAATCGTATTATAATAAAAATGAAAAAGAAAGAAAAAGGAGGGATGGCGCGGCGCACAATCTTTGTGTAAAGCGCGTCAAGTGTATGAGAAAAGGGATTGCAAGTGTGCTGGCAGTTGTGATGGTGATGTTGTTGGCGTTTGGTATGACCGGCGGGGTGTATGCGCAGGACGACATCAAGATTACCATTGACGGGACCCAGCAAAGTTTTGACCAGATGCCGGTGATGGTAAACGACCGGGTATTGGTGCCCATGCGGGGGATATTTGAAGCGCTGGGCGCGGAAGTTTCGTGGGACGACGCCACGCAGACTGCCTCAGGCGTCAAAGACGGAAAAACCGTGTCGCTTGCCATTGGAAGCACAAATGCCACGGTAAACGGCGCGGCGGTGACGCTGGACGTGCCGGCGCAGCTTGTAAATGACCGGACCATGGTGCCGGTGCGCTTTATTTCAGAAAGCTTAGGCGCGCAGGTGGACTGGGACGATGCATCCCAGACCGTGATTGTAAAAAGCGCGCAAACCGCGCCGGCAGCATCCATCAAACGGCCGGTGCCAACGCAGTTTTCCAAATCCAGCGATTTGTCCGATTTGATTTTTTATGAAGAGGGGCCGCAAAAAGACCCGGTGGAGCTCTTTGAGAGCCTGCCCCAGGGCGAGCTTTTGGTGAGCCAGGAAGATTTTATGAACGCGGGCATCAGCGGTGCGGAATACGGCAGCAAAGAGCGTATCTCTGTAACGGGCATGCCGTTTTCTGAGGCGCACCGTGTAACCATTACCAAGGTGCCTGTGAATTCGTATTCCATCCAGCTCAAAATGATTCCCAAAACGCCGCTGGAAGAGGGTGACGTGGTGCTGGCGGTAATGTATATGCGCACGGTTTCGGGCGGAATCCCCGAAACCGGCACAGGGCAGATTCAGATGAATGTGGAGGAAAAGACCAGCGGCTCCAATAAAAAGGTTGTGCAGGGCAATATGACGGCGGGGCCGGAGTGGGAGGTCGGCTTTTTCCCATTTGTTGCGTCCTCCGACTTTTTGGAGAACATCCACATGAACATCCGCTTGGGCTTTTTTGAGCAAGTGGTGGACATCGGCGGCGTGGAGCTCATCAATTACGGCAAGCAGGTTACGCTGGACGATTTGCCCAAAACCGCAGTTTACAACGGCATGGCGCCGGATGCACCGTGGCGGCAGGAGGCCATGGCGCGCATTGAGCAAATCCGCAAAGGCGATGTGAACATAGTCGTGCAGGACGCCTCTGGAAACCCGGTTTCGGGCGCGGCAGTGACAGTGAATGAAACGGAAAGCGCATTTGAGTGGGGATCGGCGGTCAACACCAACGTGCTGGGCAGCAGCCAAAATGCACAAAATTATCAGGATGCAGTGCGCACCTATTTTAACAGTGCGGTTTGCGTCAACGAGCACAAGTGGAAATATTATGAGGAACAGCCGGAAAAGGCGCGCGGCATTGTCGACTGGCTGAAAAATAATGGCATCTCCCATATCCGGGGCCATGTGCTCATTTGGGAGTCCACCAGCAGCGACTGGGCCATTCCGGACGACATATTTCCCATGCTGGCAAATAAAGACCGCGCGGCGTTTGACCAGCGGGTAAAAGACCATATCACCAGCGTGGTGGGTGATTTTAACGGTGAAATCAACGATTGGGATGTGGTCAATGAAATGGTGCGCAACACCACCTTCCGCTCCGTGTTTGGAAACGAGCTTTTGGTGGATTGGTTTAACTGGGTGCGCGAGGCCAACCCGGATGCCGAGCGGTTTATCAGCGAGACGGGCATTGTGGGGACTGACCGGACGCTGGATACCTTTGTGCCCCTGTTGGATGAATTGGAGGCCAAAAACGTTGCATATGAGGGCATTTGCATTCACGGGCACTTTGGCGCTATCTGTGACCCCATGAAGTTTTATGAGCAGATAGACACGCTGGCAACGCGGTATGGCAAGCGCATCAAGATATCGGAATTTGACTTTAATGAGGACGACGAGCTTTTGCAGGGAAACTTTGTGCGCGATATCCTCATTGCCTGCTTTAGCCACGAGGCGGTGGACGGATTTTACATGTGGGGCTTCTGGGACGGCTCACACTGGCTGGACAATGCGCCGCTTTTGCGCGAGGACTGGACGTTAAAGCCCTCGGGCGAGCAGTTTGTGGATTTGGTGTACAACAAGTGGTGGACGAGGGAAAGCGGCCAAACCGGCGCGGACGGCCGCTATGGTTTGCGCGCCTACTACGGCGACTATGAGATTACCGCCGCGGCAAACGGCCAGGAAAAGACCGTGACTGCAAAGGTGGAAAAAGGCAAAGACAACACCATCGTGATTACGCTGGATTAGATAAAAAAGCAGTGACGATAATTCGTCACTGCTTTTTTAATCATGCTTGATCACAACACCTTGTCGGCGTAGTCCATGAACAAATCCCAGTCAAACGGCGTAAGCGCGTGTCTGCCCTCACGTATATGATAGGCAATGGCGCCGCCGTGATAGGGCGTGTTAAAAGCCGGGTCACCTGAAACGTCTAAGCCGCGTTTGCCGTAAAGCCCATAGACGTCCCCCGCCCGGCGCGCGCTCAAAAGCTCGTTTTGGGGGCAGGCGTTGTCATCGTCCGACGCGCTTGCCACATACACATAACGCGGCGCAATAAGCGCAATGAGCATGTGCTGGTCGATGGGAAGCCATGCTTCGCGCCCGTTATAGGCATGGTAATTTTCACAAAACCAATATGGGAACCGGGTGTTGATGAGCTGCACGGTTTCGCCAGTGCTTCCGCGCGAGGCAGCCGCGCCGGTGCAGCCGGAATTGTTGGAGACCACCAATTTGAACCGCGTGTCGCACGCGCCGGCCCAAAGTGCGGTTTTCCCGCCCCTGGAGTGCCCAATCACTGCGGCGCGGGAGCAGTCCGCACGGCCTGAAGCGGCGAGACAATCCATCACCAGGCTTGCGCCATACGCCCACGCCGCAATGGTGCCCCAGGACTGTGCATTTCGGGGCTTTTTGGAAAACAGCGTGTGGATGCCGTTTTGAAACCCATCGTCGCAGTCGGGGTCCAAATCCTTCACCTTGTAAACCGCAACGGCATAGCCGCGCGCGATAATTTGTGAGATGGGAACAAACGGCATGTCGGTATCCACCCTCAAGTCGCACGTTTCCGACTGGGATGCCTGCAGCATGATATACACAAAGACCGGCGGTTTTTCTATCCCCGCCGGTGCAAAGTATTCTACAGGAAACGAAAACCGGTTCCCGTTTTCTGTCAATGTGATGTTGGTTTTTTCATAAATGGCCGCACCGCCTAAAAACTGCGTATCTGTCTGTTTTACACAAAAAGCAGGCGTAAGCGCGGTAAACGGTTTTTCCCCATACACAAACCGTTCAAACAGGCCGAATATCTCCGGCCGCCGGAACGCTTCCCAATCGTGTGCGGTGGAAACGTTTTCACCGCTGATCGTGGTTAAGAGGTTTGGAAGATGCATCAAAACCGCTCCTTTATTTTGTTGATGGAAGGACGACCTCATGGCCGGTTTCGGCTGATTGGTACGCCGCATCCAAAATCCTCATCAGGGTGACGCCGTCCTCAGCAGGCGCAATGCAGGGCGTACCCAATGTAATGCAGTCCACAAAGTGGTTGATTTGGTTGCAAAACGACTGGTTGAAATCTTCCGCAGTGTTGGCTGCAAGCTTCACGTCTGCCATATATTGATCCAGTTCGGTATAAAACTCCAGCTCCGGCATCAGCCGTGCGCCGCCTTTGTCACCGAACAGCTCCACTTCGCTGCGGTCTGCCTTGAGATTTAAACTAAAGCTGGTATCCACTTGCAAAACCGCACCGTTGTCAAAGCGGATCATTGCAGTTGCCAAATCCTCCACGTCGCAGATGTCGTTTTCGCCGCTCTCCGCGGAACGGTAGGCCTTTTGCGACAGGATGTTGGGCCGGTTGCCCAGCTTGTGGAAGGCGGCGCCGTAGACGGATACCGGCATAGGATTCCCCATCAAATAACGGATGAGGTCGATAAAATGCACGCCCAAGTCAATGAGCGGCCCGCCGCCCGAACGCGACTTGTCGCCGAACCATCCGCCGGGGTTGCCGTTTCTGCGCAGATACAGCGCTTTTGCATAGTAAATGTCCCCAAAATACCCGCTGTCCACAAAACGCTTTAAAATGGCGCACTCATTGCCGTGCCGCCGTACAAACCCAATCATCAAAAGCTTACCGGCTTTTTTTGCGGCCGCAAGCATTTTTTCCGCATCCTGGGCATTGGTTGCCATGGGCTTTTCACACAGCACGTGCTTGCCCGCCTCCAGTGCCGCAATGGCAGCCGGGGCATGTGCGCTGTTCCACGTGCACACGCTCACCGCGTCCAGCTCTTTTAGCTTTAGCATTTCGTGCATGTCAGTGTATGTGCGGGTCACGCCATATTTTTCTGCAGCCGATTTCACACGCGCCTCGTTCAAATCACACAGCGCATAGATTTCCACGTTCGGGTTTTTTTGATAGGAACGCAAGTGTGCACTTGCGATATTGCCCGTTCCGATGATACCAATTTTTAATTTGCCTGTCAAGATTTTCTCCCCCTTTTAATTGGACTGTATGGTTTTACGCAGAAAATCCGCCGCTTTTTGGATGTCGGCAGCTGGGTCGTCGCCCACCTCGCGCTCAATGGTCAAAAAGCCTTTGTATCCGATTTCGTCCAGCGCCTTTAAATAGTTTGGAAAGTCCACGTCGCCTTCGCCCAGCGGAAGCTCAATATAGCGGCGACCTTTATAGGTATCCGCATTCTGGCCGTAAAGCCGTTCAATGTCCTGACCGCTTAGCATGTGGCCGTCCTTTGCGTGCGTATGTACAATATAGTCTTTTAATGTGTAAACCGCCTGTACCGGGTCGTCGCCCGTCACCATCACGAGGTTTGCGGGGTCGAGGTTGACCGCAACGCCTGTAGAACCCAGGGAATCCAAAAAGGTTTTGAGCGTTTTTGCAGGTTCCGGCCCGGTTTCAATGGCAAAGTGCGCATTTAAGCTGTCGGCATACTGGCTCAGTGAAAAGCAGGCCTCCTGCATGATTTTATACCGGTCATGGCTCGGGTCTTCGGGCACCACGCCAATGTGGGTGGTCACCACATCGGTGCCAAATTCTTTGGCAAGGTCTAAAATCCGTTTGGATTTTTCAATGAGCACCGGGTTTTTTTCGCGATCGCAAAACCCCTGGCCAAAATCACCGCACAGGGCGGAAAACACCAGCCCGCTGTCTTGCATCATGGAAAGAATCTCTTTTTTGCGCGCAGGCGTCAGCTTTTCGGGCGAATGGTCGCCGCGGGTGGCGTAAAGCTGCACGCCGGTCGCGCCCACTGCTGCCGCCTTCTGGATGGCGGTTTTGATGTCAGTTTTAAACGAGTCCAGCATAGCGCCAATTGGAAATGCATACATAATATTTCTCCTCCTTATAAATTGTGGTAAAAGCCGTCTTTACGAAGCTTTGCGAGTGCTTGTTTTACCTGCTCCAAATCCGCACGGTAGGTCATGCCATACCAGCGGTCGGGCGTTTTTAGTACGCTGATTTTCGCGTCCCCAGTCTGGATCATCTGATCCATCACATCGGGCAGAAAATACTCTTTTTTGAGCGGGTCGCCGCCATCTTTCAAAAATTGGAAAAACCCAGCCTCCAGCCGGTCGAAAATGGCAGGATACAACCCCCACATATTCATGGAGACAAGCGTGTCAGGTGCAAACGGGCTGTTTTTGTCAAGCGCGGTGTGTTCGGTAACCTTGGTGAGATACCCATCTTTGGTTTCGCAGATGCCGCGCGAAACGGTCCCGTTTTCGGTGAGCGTGTTTTTGAGTGCAAATGCCACCATACAGGGGTTGTGCTCTTTTGTCAGATGCTGGTGTAAAAGCCCGTAGGCCTCAATGCCGTAATAGTCGTCGGAATTGATAACGGCAAATGGCGTGTGGATGTGTTCCTTTGCACATAAAACCGCATGCGCGGTGCCCCAGGGCTTTGTGCGGCCGTCCGGCACCGAAAACCCAGGCGGCAAGCGGTCCAGTGTTTGGAAGGCATAAGCGACCTCCATTGTTTGCGCAATGCGGTTGCCGATACGCGCTTTAAAATCGTGCGCAATGTCTGGGCGGATGACAAACACCACTTTTTCAAATCCGGCCCTTTTCGCGTCATAGCACGAATAGTCCAAAATCCCCGCGCCGTTTGGCCCCACCGGCTCCATTTGCTTGAGCCCGCCAAACCGGCTGCCCATGCCGGCCGCCATCACCAGCAGAGTGGTTTTCATGGATAGCTGCCTCCTTTTGGTACGATTTTTCTTGTGTACACTGTAAACATATGATATAATCAAATTGTCAAGGTTAGTATACGGCAAGGATTGATGTATATCAATAGCAAAAAGGGCACAAAATTTATGATTTTGGCCACAAAAAGAATGGAGGAAGGGACATGAAACAATGGATTGCGGCGCTTGTTGCATGCGCCATGGTGTTTGGGATGGTTCCGGCATTTGCAGCCGGTGCAGAGGTGCTTGTGACGTTTGACGGCTTAAACGACCGCTCAGAAGTCAATGTGGTGCCAGGCTCCGGGCTTAAGCTGGATACCATTTCACTCGATGACAAGCTCAACCACACGCCGGATGCACAAAACGGAAAGAGCCTGCAAATCGCAGGACGTACAGGGATGGACTACCGGGTGAAATTCCCCGGGCTTATAAAAGACCTCACGGTGGGCAAAACCTATTACATATCGCTTTGGGCCACGGTGAACGACGCATCCATTGTGGACGCAGGTTATTTTTATTTGGGCTGCTACAGCAGCCAGCCGGGCATGTACCGCGCACTGTATAACGACGAGGATAAGGACGCAGGCTGCGGGCAGGTGGTCACCAAAGACAAGTGGATCAAAATTGGCATGGTATACACGGTGAGCGACCCTTCGCTTGACATGATTGGCATTGAGCAGGTGAGCGCGCAGGGCCGCGGCGACCCGGTGGACATTCTAAACATTGACGACGTTTCGGTTTTGGAAGTAGATGCGGGATTTGTGCCCGATGCGGGCGCTGTGCTGCCCCGGGAATACACCGTTCCCAAAAATATCATCACCAAGCAAAAGCAGATTGCAATTTTAAAGCTGGACGACTTGCGTCCGAACAAGCTTGCGGCCTTTGACCGTGTGGAAGAGATTTTAGACAGAAAAGGCATCCGGGCGGGCTTTGGTATCATTGCAGATTCGTTTGAAACTGCCAGCCAGGAAGTGTTTGACAAAATTAAGCAGTGGGATGCGGCCGGCATTGAAATCTGGCATCACGGCTATTACCACGCGCAGGATGAATACAATTCGGCGCCGTATGAAAAACAGCTGGAAAATTTCAAAAAAACCATGGACTTGGTGCAGAACAAATGCGGCATTACGCTGCGCACCTTTGGTTCGCCGTATAACAACGCTGACACAACCTTTATAAAAATGGTCAATGCGGAATTCCCAGAGATAGAGACCCTGCTTTTGGTGCAAAATCCCAATCGCGAGGGCGACAAGCTGCACTTAAACGCACGGGTCAACATTGAGCCGGAGGTGGGTACGTTAAGCTATGAAAAATTTTTAGAAGGCTATACCCCGTCCATCCCATATTTGGTGATGCAGGGACATCCGCCCCAATGGAAGGATGCCGACTTTTTAGAGCTTGAAAAAATCATCGATTTTTTGCTTGCACAGGGCGTGACCTTTATGACGCCGCATGAATATTACCAGTACGAGCGAAGCCTCAAAGTGGCAGTCAACGGCGAGCGGTTGGATTTTGACGTCAACCCGGTAAAGATTGACGACCGGGTGCTGGTTCCCATGCGGGGCATTTTTGAACACCTGGGCGCACAAATTGCGTGGGACGACGCATCCCAGACGGTGACGGGAACATTAGGAGAGAAAACCGTTGTACTGCCAATCGGCAGTGACAGCGCGACCGTAAACGGCAGCGTGGTGGCACTGGACGTGCCCGCGCAGCTTGTGGACGGCCGCACCATGGTGCCGGTGCGCTTTATTTCGGAGAGCCTGGGCGCGGAGGTATTGTGGGATGAAGAACAACAGGCGGTATTTGTGATTACACAATAAAAATGCGCGGCTTTTGGCAGGCCGGGTAAAGCACATCCTCTCGCACTTTTTGCGGGGGGATGTGTTACGTTGGTAAAAAAAATACCATTATTTTGCACATTTCTGCATTGCACAGATGCATGTTATCTGGTATACTGATGGCAAAGAGAAAAGGAGGGATTTTATGAGACAAAAAGCGTTTGTTCGGATGCTGGTTGCCTGTGCAACCATCTTTACCATGCTGGTTTCTATGGGCACTGGGTTTGGCGCGTTGGCACAGGACAGCATCCACATTGTTGTGAATGGTACAGCGCTTGCGTTAGACCAGATGCCAGTGATGGAAAGCGACCGGGTATTGGTTCCCATGCGGGGCATTTTTGAAGCGCTGGGCGCGCAGGTGGGCTGGGATGATGCATCCCAGACGGTAACAGGCACGCTGGGGGATAAGACGGTTGTTTTATCCATTGGCGACGTAAGCGCGACCGTAAACGGCAGCGCGGTGACGCTGGATGTGCCCGCGCGGCTTGTAAACGACCGGACCATGGTGCCGGTACGGTTTATTTCGGAAAGCCTGGGCGCGCAGGTGGACTGGGATGATGCATCCCAGACCGTGACGGTCACCATGGAAGGTGGTGCGGCCAAAACCCTTGTGTTTGACGACCTTGATTCGTTTGAATTCCAAACGGACTATTTGATGGGCGGCGGTTATGCAGAAACCAATGTAACGCTTTCTTCCGACGTGGATCACACGACGGGCAGCGGCAAAAGTATCAAAATGGCCGACCGGGGAGAGACGTTCCACCGGGTGAAATTTAAAAACCTCCTCACGCCGGCAGATGTGGGCAAAAGCTTTCTCATCACCTGCTGGATGTATTTGCCGGACGAGGATGGGAGAGTTGCGCTTGGCGTATATGGCGATTCGGGCACGGCGCATGCAACCGAGCCTGCCGCCATTGTAAAGGTGGACGCCAAAAAGGGCGAGTGGACCAAGGTTTCCCTAAGTTATACTTATACGGACGAAACCGCGTGCCTGCCTGCAGTGGAGCAGGGTGGCAGTGGAGTGATAGAAACGATGTATGTAGACGATATTTCAATTACAGTGGAAGAGAGGAGCGACATAAGCTTGGGCACGGACGGCAAACGGCCGGTTCCCACCGAGTTCCAGGCTGGAAAATCTATGGACGATTTAATTTTTTATGACGAGCAGGTAAGGCCCAAAGGTATGAAGTTTGAAGATTTGCCAAAGGGCGAAGTGGTGGTTTCGGAGAGCGACTTTGTAAACGCATCCATCAGCGGCGCTGAATATTATACCGCGCAAAAAGTTGCAGTAGACGGCATGCCCTTTAAAGAAGCGCTGCGCGTAACTGTAAACGAAGTGCCGCCCAGCGAGTGGACAGTGCAGGTCAACAACAATGTCAACGCGAAATTTGAGGTGGGCGACGTGGTGCTGGTGGTGCTCTACATGCGCCGGATAGACGGCGGGCACACCGAATCGCAGACCACAAAGGTGCAGTGCATTGTGGAGAGCCTCTCCACCAACGACAAGCTCATCAAAGGCGATTTGGTGGCTGGAAACGAGTGGCAGGTGGGATATTTCCCATTTGAAATCCGCTCTGGCTTTGAAAGCAACATCTGGGCGCCGGTACGGCTGGGCTACTATGAACAGACCATTGAAATCGGCGGTTACCAGATGATTAACTTTAAAAAATCGGTTACGCTTGAAGATATGCCGGTTTCCTATAACTATGACGGCATCCTTTCGGACGCGGCATGGAGAAAAGATGCCATTGCAAACATTGAAAAAATCCGGATGGGCGATATGAACGTTTCGGTTTTGGATGCGGCGGGCAATCCCGTTTCGGGCGCAGATGTCAAGGTAGACATGATTGAACACGCGTTCCAGTTTGGCACTGCGGTGAGCCCCACAGTAATTGAAGACAGTGTAGACGGGGATAAATACCGTGCGGCAGTTTCAAAATATTTCAACAGTGCCGTGCCGGAAAATCAATTTAAATGGGCGGAATATGAAAAGGACCCGCAGCTTGCAGGAGAAATGCTTGACACATTACAAGACATCGGAATCAAGCATTTGCGCGGACACTGTTTTGTTTGGGACCGCGAGTATAAAGAAGGCATCACTTCCATGCCAGCGGACGTCCCGGCGCTGATGGACGACAAAGAAAAGCTTGACGCGCGCATCAAAGCGCACATCTTAAGCACGGGCAGCGCCTATGATGACAAGCTGGAGGACTGGGATGTACTCAACGAGTTTGTAGTCAACCAGGTGATGGCCACCAAGCATGGCTGGGGCATGATTAAAGACTGGTTTGCGTGGGCGCGCGAGGCCGCTCCCAGCGCAACACTCTACATCAATGAATACAACACCGAACAGCCTGGTGCGCACTACAACCACTTTGTTGAAATTGTAGATTATATGGTGGAAAACGGTGTGGACTTTGACGGCATCGGGCTCCAGACCCACGTGGGCACTTACTTTGACCCTGCGTTGTTTGTGGGACAGTTGGAAGACCTTGCAACCCGGTATGGCAAGCGGCTGAAAATCACCGAATATGACAACAATATCATTGACCCATACATTCAAGCCAGCCATACGCGCGATATGCTCATTGCAGCCTTTGCCAATGAGAATGTAGACGGATTTTACATGTGGGAATTCAAAGACTACAACGACACGCACAACCGCGCGCTTTTAAATGCGGACTGGAGCGTGAAGCCTTCGGGCGAGCAATATATTGATTTGGTGTATAACAAGTGGTGGACGCGCGAGGCGGGCACAACGGATGCCTCCGGCGCTTACAGTGTGCGCGGATACTACGGCGACTATGAAATTACCGTGACCAAAGACGGCGTAAGCAAGACTGTGACTGCGACGCTGGAAAAAGGTGCGGATAATCAGGTTGCCGTCACACTGGACTGAGCCTTTTTTGAGCGTAAGACGTGCGGACAAATGTATTTGTCCGCACGTTTTTTAAAATTTTTTTATTTTTTGAAGTGTTTTTTGTCGTCTGCCCGTTTTAATTAATAGAACGACGACATGGGGGGTGTCAGAGATTCGGGACAGGGAGTTCTTAACCTATGTGGAGACATACCGCAGCCTGGTATATTCCATTTGCCTATCATTTACAAAAAATCCGTTTGACGCCGAAGATTTGGCACAGGAGACATTTTTGGCCGCTTATGCCAAGCTTTCCAGCTTTGACGGAAACAACTTTAAAGCGTGGATTGCCACGATATCTGCCAACAAATGCAGAGATTTTTTGAGAAAACAGCGGGAGACAGAGCCCATTGACGGCCAGGCCATTGCAGACCCCGGTGCTTCCCCCGAGCGCATTGTGATGGAGCACTTGGCCCAGGAGCATATATACAAGCTTTGCAAAAAGCTCAAAGAGCCTTATCAAACGGTTGCTGTCGCATATTTTTGTGAAGACCAGAAGCTGTCTGATATGGCAAAGATGTCGGGACGCAATCTAAAAACGCTGCAAACCCAGCTGTATCGGGCAAAGAAACATTTGGCACGCTTGTGGAAGGAGGAGAGTGGATGATACAAAAACTGCATATTACCGACAAACAGCTAGAGGCGCTTTTTCATGGCGCGCTGCCGCCAGAGGAACAGCTTTCCCTGCTGGAACACATATCACATTGCGCGCACTGCGCCGAGCGGATGGCCGGCTGTGCGGATATGCGTCCATCCCATCCGCCGGCAGGGTTTTCCGATGAAGTGACGCAGAAAATCCGGCAGAAAAAGCGCGAATGGTATCAGTATTGTGCGCGGGTTGCCATTGCCATGTGCGCAAGCCTTGTTCTTGTGTTTGCCGGCAGCTTCACCGAAAGAACACCCACGCTGACACCCCCCGATTTAAATAAGGCCAATGCCATTGCGCAAAAAATGGGGGATTTTTCTCAAAAACTAATCATTGGAGGTTTTAAAAATGACCAAGAAACGAAATAAGTTTTGGAGCTTTGTAATGGCGCTATTGCCCGGCGCGGCGCACATGTTTATGGGGTTTATGAAACGCGGCCTTTCTTTGATGGCGCTGTTTTTCTTAACCTTTGCCCTCGCCTCTTGGCTCAACCTCGGCCCGCTGATGTATGTGGTGCCCATCATTTGGTTTTACGGCTTTTTTGACGGCATCAACCTCGCATTTGCAGACGACGACGTATTTGCACAAATCAAAGACGACTATCTGTTTTCGCCGGACTCGTTTGACGGGCTGCGGCGCATGGTGAAAAACAAAGCGGTTGCGGGCGTTGCGCTTATCATTGTAGGCGTGTATGTGCTGTTCCGCGGGTTGATAAACAACATCTATCTCGGCTTTTTACCACCAGCAGTGCAGGAGGTTTTGTATGGGTTGATTAACTCCATTCCGCAGTTTGCGCTGGCGGTTGTGATTATCATCATTGGTATTTCGCTGATTCGCGGAAAGAAGAATGGAGGCGGGGAAGATGAGTAAAGGCAGGCGGGTTGGAACGCTGACTTCCGGTGTGGTACTGGTTGTTTTTGGTGTGCTGTTTCTTTTAAAAAACGCGGTGCCCGGCCTAAACTACTGGATGCTGCTATCCTATTGGCCGGCTATACTCGTTATGATGGGGCTTGAGCTCTTGCTCTGCCACTTTTTGGGGAAAGAGGAAAAGCTTCGCATCGATGTCGGCTCTGTGTTTATCATGCTGCTCTTAACAGGGATGGCGTTTTTTCTGGCCGCTGTTCAGTTTTGCTTTGAGCATGGATACCTGATGGTATAAAAAAAGATGGGATTTCTCAGGCGGCAGTTTTTTATTGGGAAACGGCAGCGGACAGCTCCCAATCGTTTAACACCGGTTTGCTGCACTTTTTGAATTTGCAGTATAATGGCAAATTTGTCTGAAATATATTGAAAGTGAAATTATAATGTGATATATTATATATGCCACACGCATATAAGGGCCGTTTTCCGTGGGTGTGTTTGTAATAAATTTAGAAGGTGTTTCTATGAAAAAATTTATTATTACAGCTTTGTTTTTACTAACATTGCCATTGTCAGTAAATGCCGCTAATGGAGATATTGTCGGAAAAATTTATTCAACAGATGTTCGTGCATATATAAACGGTGTTGAAGTTCCATCTTATAACATAGGTGGCAGAACAGTAATCGTTATTGAGGATGTATTGAACGAAACTGCACATCCGTATGTTTACAATGATTATGATCGCACTTTAAAGTTTTTTACACTTGACCCTTATTACCTTGTTGAAAAGAAAACGGAAGACACACAAAAGCCCGGCAAAGTTGTGGGAAACATATATGAAACAGATATCAAGGCATCTATTTATGATGTTGATCTTCCTACTTATAACATAGGCGGGAAAGCCGCTGTTGCAATCGAGAGCCTGGGGTATGATGGTGCATTTTCACCGATTGGCGGGAAATTCATTTGGAACGAAGCTGAGCGTACAATCAGCCTTGAATTTTTATATCAAAATTTGAGTATCATTCCAGAGGATAAAAACATAAATATCGCCGCAAACGAAACCATGACGGAAGCTGAGGCAACCTTTGAAGAGATTTTCCATTGCGGCGGCGGCAGTGAATCCTTTCATTGGCCTGACGAGGTAACAGATGATGCAAACATAGAAGTTGTATTGCCTATAAAAGCGGAAGGCGAAACAATCGGGTACTATTTTCGTAGGCCATCAAAGGATCATAAATTTATAGCTTTTACGTATTATTATCCCGAAAAAATTAAAGAAGCAGAAAAAATTTATACGCCTTATCCGTGGAAAACAAGAGAGAATATTATTTCACATTTCGTAAGCCGCCATTCGGCAGGCGAACCCAGAGAACGGTTTGACGAAGACGATTATTCCTTTGTCTATTTATCGACAGCGATGACTTCAAGTACAGCCTATCATCTTCTACAAGTATATGATGATGGAACATATATTGATTATAAAGACGAAATTTTTATGCAAAACCGTTCGCCAGACAATTTAGTGATTGATAAAGAGAATGAAACGGTTACATTTAAGTATGTAGACCGATATACTCCCGAGTGGTTTATAAATTACGAAATTGATTTAAAAACAGGAACAATTAAAGAAATATAGCCATTTATGAGGAAAACAATTTCATTTTGGAGTCTATTTCAAAGATTGTGTAAACC
>JAJXRJ010000065.1 GCA_021629085.1 Oscillospiraceae bacterium
ACCATATATGCTATAATAAAAAAGTTGGCGTACGAGAATCAACAATAGATGCACATCGCTGTACTTCTTTTAGCCGCGCTTTAGCCAAGAGTATGATATTATATGTCATTATGGCAGGATGCGGGATAATTCGATGCAACAGCTTATGAAGCTATAGGAGAAAAAATGAAAAACCATTCACATATTTTAAAAGATACGCTGATCACGATAGGGATTTTATGCGGGACTTTTCTTATTTGCCTGGTTGTACAAAATATATTTAAGACAGAAGCGCTCGTATCTGCAATGTTTATTTTAGGCGTATTTTTGACATCAGCAATCACACAAGGATACATATACGGTATGGTTGCATCGTTCATCAGTGTTTTTGCAGTGAATTTTGCTTTTACATTCCCTTATTTTAAACTGAATTTTACAATCCCTGAAAATTTGGTTTCCGCTATAATAATGATTGTAATTTCACTGATTACCTGTGGTTTTACAACAAGATTAAAACATTCTGAAGCAATCAAAAGAGAAAGCGAAAAGGAAAAAATGCGGGCAAACCTCCTGCGGGCAATTTCTCACGATTTAAGAACACCTCTTACTTCAATATACAGCGCTGGTTCTACACTATATAAAAACAGAAAGAAACTCACCGACGGCCAGCAAGATAAAATACTGACAGGTATTTGTGAGGATGCTGCGTGGCTTTCCCGTATGGTTGAAAATTTGCTCTCCATCACAAAGCTTGACGGCGGCAATGTTAAAATTATAAAAATTGATACTGCGTTAGATGAGCTTGTTGACTCGGCATTGGTAAAATTTCAAAAAAGGTATCCTGCACAAAAAGTGGACATAAATATCCCAGATGACTTTATAATGATCCCTATGGATGCACTTTTGATTGAACAGGTTATTATCAATATATTGGAAAATGCAATGCAGCACGCAAAAGGAATGACAAAACTTTTGCTAAATGTCTTCACGCTTTCGGGCAAAGCAATTTTTGAGATACAAGATGATGGGTGCGGAATCTCTGATGAAAAGATGAAGCACATTTTTACAGGATGCTACACACCAACCGATACATCAATCGATTCAAACCGAAATAATGCTGGGATCGGGCTTTCTGTTTGTGCCACCATTATTAAAGCGCACGGCGGCGATATAAAAGCAGAAAATCTCAAAACCGGCGGGGCCGTATTCCGTTTTATATTGGATATGGAGGAGAAAGAAACAAATGACCAACAATAAATATAAAATCCTTGTTGTGGAAGATGAGCAAAATCTAAACAATGTACTTGTAATCTTGCTCAATTCAGAAGGGTATCAGGCAATTCCTGCAAAAAACTGTGCAAGTGCACTTATGTTATATTCATCTCATAAGCCGGATTTAATTATTCTTGATTTGGGGCTTCCTGACATGGATGGCACAGAGTTTTTAAAGGAGCTCAGAAAAGACAATTTAACACCTGTAATCGTCTTATCCGCACGAAGTGATGAAGATGATAAAATTGAAGCATTAGACCTGGGTGCAAACGATTACGTAACAAAACCCTTTTCTATGGGTGAATTGCTTGCAAGGGTCCGTTCCGCACTGAGAGTGTCGTCACACCGCATAGCAAGCGGAATGCGGCCTGGAGGCAGATTTGAATTTGACGGCCTTGTGATTGACTATGACGCAAGACGAATTTTTATCAATAACGAAGAAATCAATCTTAGCCAGACAGAATATAACATTGTAGCATTTCTTTCTCAACACACGGGCAAAGTGTTGACATACAGTACAATTATCAAAGCGGTTTGGGGTTATAACGATATAAACAGCAGAAAAAAATTGCAGGTAAATATGGCGCATATACGCAATAAATTTGGAGAAAAGCCGGGCAAAAAAAATTATATTGTAAATGAACTCGGTATTGGTTACCGTATGTGTGATAGAATTGAGGGGGATGAGTAGATTTGATAAGCTTTATAAAAAAACAATCTCCAGCAAGGATTATAGCACTCGGCTTTGCTACTCTTATATTTCTCGGCTCCCTGCTTCTTATTTTGCCCTGCAGCATTCAGGATGGGGTGACGGTAAACTACATTGATGCGCTCTACACCTCAACAAGCGCTGTATGTGTAACGGGGCTAATTGCAATAGATGCAGGCGATACATTTACGCCTCTCGGGCGATTCTTTCTTGCTATGCTGATACAATTCGGCGGCCTTGGCGTGACAACTGTTGGTGCCGGAATTATACTCGCCATCGGCAGAAAGGTAAACATTAAGGGCAGAACGTTAATAAAAGAGGCAATGAATTTAAACTCAGGCAAAGGGCTTGTCAAGCTGATATACCGTATTTTTGCGGTAACCGTTATTTTTGAGCTTGCAGGAGCACTCCTAAGCTTTATCGTTTTTGTCCAGGATTATCCTGTAATCGATGCGATCGGAATAAGCCTTTTTCACTCAGTTGCCGCATTTAACAATTCAGGCTTTGATATTTTGGGGAATTACCAAAATTTAATACCTTATCAGGATAATATCCTTTTAAATCTTGTAACCTGCGGATTGATTTTCTTTGGCGGGATTGGGTTTTTGGTCATTCGTGAATTATGGCAGACAAAGTTTAGATGGAAAAAGCTATCCATGCACGCAAAGGTTGTTTTATCCGTAAGTGTGGTTTTGATTGTCGTTGGGGCTGTGCTTATTAAATTAACGGAAAATGTCACTTGGCTGGGCGCGTTTTTTCACAGTGTATCGGCAAGAACGGCAGGGTTTTCTACATATCCTCTCGGCACGTTTTCTAAGTCAGGATTATTGGTTTTAACAATATTGATGTTTATTGGGGCATCGCCCGGTTCAACAGGCGGCGGCATAAAAACAAGCACCTTCTTTGTGCTTTTGCAGGGGATAAGGTCTTGTGCAACAAACAAATCGGAAAAAGCATTTTGCTATGCAATTCCGAAGGATGCATTCAGGAAAGCATCCGTTATCACACTGTTGGCTTTCGGCGTTGTTGTGACTGGGACATATCTTATGGGGGTGTTTGAGCCGCATCTTGCACTTACAGATGTATTATTTGAAGTAACAAGTGCTTTTGGTACGGTAGGGCTTTCAACAGGGATTACACCCGATTTAAGCGTCGGCAGTAAAATTTTGTCAATTATTATAATGTATATTGGCAGGCTCGGTCCTCTTACGGTTGCATCCCTTTGGCATTTTTTGAAGGGTGAGAGGATCGGCTTTCCTGAAGGAAACATAACAATCGGTTAGAGCTGGAGGGGAAATATGTTTAACAAAAACAAAAATGAAAAAACAACATACGCAATTATCGGTCTTGGCCGCTTTGGTGGCTCGCTTGCTTTGGCACTTGCTGAAAGTGGGGCAGAGCTTGTTGTAATAGACCGCGATGAAGAAAAAGTACGTGAAATGCGTGAATATACCGAAAATGCTTTTTTGGTACAGCATCTTGATAAAAAAACACTTGAAGAAACAGGAATTCAAAACTGCGATATTGCGATTGTGTGTATCGGAGAACATCTTGATACATCAATTCTTACAACACTGAATTTAGTTGGAATGGGTATCCCAAAGGTCATCGCAAAAGCAAACAGCCCTGAGCATGGAGAAATTTTAGAAAAGCTTGGTGCAGAGGTCGTATATCCCGAAAGAGATATGGCAATCCGCTTAGCAAACAGGCTTGAAACAGCACAGGTCCTTGATTTTATTCAATTAAGTAAAAAAATAAATATTTCTAAATTACATATTCCAGAATGTGTGGTGGGCAAATCTGTTTTAGAAACAAATTTTCGTCAAAAATTTGGGCTGAATATTATTGCTGTTGAAAATAATGGAACTGTTATCGACCATGTAAAGCCCAATTACATATTCAGGAAAGACGACACATTGATTGTTGCGGGGAGTAAAGATGGCCTTATTCGCCTTGCAGAATGGATAGAAAAGCATCACTAAAGTGACATCATTTTTAAAAGAACCTATTTTTTCATTGCACTTTCGCCAAATGTATGATATGATATTGCCTGGATTTGACAAAATTTTTACAATAAGGAATCGTCCGATGGTAAAAAGTACTGTATGTTTATAAAAATGAGGTGACTTAAAGTAAGATGTCAATCATGGATTTTGCAAGTCAGATGTTGCACAACCCGATGCTTTTTGTTTCTACGCTTTTAACGCTTGCTGTAATTTTAGTGAATGGTTGGACGGACGCGCCAAATGCCATTGCAACCTGTGTATCCACAAGGGCAATCGGTGTAAGAAAAGCAATCATTATGGCGGCAGTGTTTAACTTTTTAGGTGTATTTGTAATGACTGCAATCAACGCCTCCGTTGCAATGACCATATACAATATGGTTGATTTCGGCGGCAATCCGCATTTGTCGTTGATTGCCCTCTGTGCGGCAATGTCTGCAATTGTTTTATGGGCAACCGCCGCTTGGTATTTCGGGATACCAACAAGCGAGAGCCATGCACTCATAGCAGGTATTTCAGGCGCGGCAATTGCGATCCAAAACAGCTTTTCAGGGATTAACGGCGCTGAGTGGATAAAGGTTATATGGGGGATCCTCTTGTCCACCATATTAGGCTTTGGGCTCGGTTTTGTTACTGCTAAGATCACTGTGTTTTTGTGCAGAAACAAAAACAGAATGAAAACGGAAAGATTCTTTTCGGGTGCACAGGTTGTAGGCGGTGCATCAATGGCGTTTATGCACGGCGCGCAGGACGGGCAGAAATTTATGGCAATCTTCCTGCTGGCTGCTGCCTTTGCAAATGGACAAGCTGACACAACAACCTTTGTGGTGCCGGTATGGCTTATGGTTTTATGCTCTGTGGTAATGGGGCTTGGCACCTCTATCGGCGGAATGAGGATTATAAAGTCTGTTGGCATGGATATGGTTAAGCTAAAGCCGTACCAAGGCTTTTCGGCAGATCTTTCTGCAACATTTTGCTTGCTTTTATCATCCCTTACAGGGATCCCTTTAAGTACAACCCATACAAAAACAACAGCAATCATGGGGGTTGGGGCTGCAAGAAGGATGAGCAATGTAAACTGGTCTGTGGTAAAAGAGCTGGTTT
The DNA here is from genome assembly GCA_021629085.1 of Oscillospiraceae bacterium. GTDB lineage: Bacteria > Bacillota > Clostridia > UMGS1810 > UMGS1810 > JAJXRJ01. The sequence goes on from JAJXRJ010000065.1 coordinate 5,068, forward strand.
TGACTTGGGCGTGCACCTTTCCGGGTTGCGGGCTGCTTGGATACATAATGGCAAGGCTTTTTTTAATAATGTTTGCGTAAGGAGGATCCCACATGGCTAAAAAAAATAAGAACGATTATTTTGAAATGATTAAAAATCAAGTGAATTACTCAGTTGAAGCATCCGAGCTTTTGGAAAAAATGCTTTGCAATTTTACTGCATCCAAAATCCCCACAATCCGAGAAGAAATACATGAAATTGAACATAGGGCAGATGAACTCCATCATGAAATATTGACAAAGCTTTCGGCAGAGTTTATTACGCCCATCGACCAAGAGGATATTTTGAGATTGGTGCAGATTATAGATGATGTTACCGATGCACTTGACGATGTTGTTCTTGCATTTTATATGTATAATGTAAAAATCCTGCCGGACGGCGCAGATAATTTCTCAAAGCTCGTACATCGTTGTGCGAAAGCACTTTTTGATGCGGCAACCGAGCTTAAAAACTTTAAAAAGCCTGAAAAACTGCGTTCGCTCCTTGTCGACGTCAACACAATAGAGGGCGACGCTGATACAGCTTATACAGAAGCAATCCATCATCTTTTCGAAAACAATGCCGATGCAAAAACTCTAATAGGTGCAAAGGCAATTTATGAAGGATTGGAAAATTGTTGTGACCTTTGCGAGCATGCCGCGGATGTTATAGAACAGATTATTATAAAGAATACATAATTTAAGAATGTTTGCAACAAATATTTATGTTTTAATAGCATGTTAGATAAGAATATGGTATAATAAT
>JAJXRJ010000027.1 GCA_021629085.1 Oscillospiraceae bacterium
TGCCAATATCTGTTTTACCCTTGTTTGGACTTTACACAAAATCTGAGACAGACCCAAAGCAGATTTTCTGCTTTCGCTTTTTATCTCCCATTTAATCGGCAAACAGGGAATAAAAAAGGGTGCGTCATGCGCACCCCAATTTTATGTATTCATTTTCCCTCGTTCTGTCTTTTGGTTTCTCTGTTGTTTTGCAACTCCCCTTGCTAAACTCTTTATTCTTCTTCCTCTGCGTTGTTGTATGCATCAATCACTGCATCCTCAATCTGCTGTCTGGTTTCAGAATTGATGGGATGCGCAACATCTTTGAAGGTGCCGTCTTTTAAGCGCTTATTCGGCATTGCAACAAATACTTTGTCGTTGTTTTCAATTACCTTCACATCGTGAATCGCAAAACAATCGTCTAGTGTGATGGATGCGATGGCACGCATTTTGCCTTCTGTGGCAAACTTTTTAATTTTAATGCTTGTGATTTCCATGTTCTGTCTCCTTTGCATCACAAATGTAGTGTTATAACTATCTTTAGTATAGAGCAACTATACACAAATGTCAATATTTTGTGGGTTATACAATGAAATTTTAGCAATTTTCAACATATTCGGGATTGCTCTTTTGTGAGTATTTTCTGATGTTGTGGTCATTTTTGCGCGGTTCTTGCAAAGAATGGGATAAAATTTGATACAATGATCCTATGCTGCAATCTGCCAAATTCTGCCCGCTTTTATAGAAAAAAAGATTGCTTTTTAAACGTAGGTGTGATATGATAAAAATTAATTTAGATTTTTTGTAAAAGAGGGAAGTAAATGCTATATCCAATGAAAACTCTGCCCGTCTTTCAAGACTATATTTGGGGCGGAACAAGGCTTAGGGAAACATATGGGAAAGACATCGGAAATCGGGCAGCGGAAAGCTGGGAAGTATCCTGTCTGGATTTAAATCCCTGTAAAGTTGCCAACGGGGAGTTTGCCGGTTTGCTGTTAAAAGATGTCATCTCTGAAAAACGCGATTTGATTATGGGGAAAAACGGCGCCCACTATCAGGAATTTCCACTTTTGGTGAAGCTCTTAGATGCCAATCAGAAGCTCTCTGTTCAAGTACATCCGTATGGAGAGCATGGAAAGACGGAAATGTGGTACATTATTGACGCGAAACCGGGTGCGAAAATTGGATATGGGTTTTCGCGCGATGTCACAAAAGATGAAGTGCGGGCGGCAGCCAAAAACGGCACCATGGAATCTTTGATTCACTATGTGGATGTAAAACCGGGTGACGCGTTTTTTATTAAGGGCGGCACAGTGCACTGCCTTTGCGAAGGGCTTTTGGTTGCAGAAGTGCAGCAGAGCAGCAACACTACATACCGGTTATACGATTACAACCGCCGCGATGCAGCGGGAAACTTACGCGAACTGCATGTGGAAGAGGCGCTGAGTGTTGCAGAGTTAAGTGGTGTTTCAGACAAGGATTTGCAAAAGCCGGTGATAAAAACAGAAGGGGATGTACAAATCAGCACGCTTGCAGACTGCCCGTATTTTATCACTATGAAATACGTTTGCCCCACGCGATATCAAATTTCCATGAATGGAAAAACCTTTGAAACGATCACATTTGTAAAGGGAAGCGGTGAAATTTTATATTCGGGCGGTTCGGTTGCGTTCCGGGCAGGGGACAGCTTTTTAATCCCAGCCTGCCTTTGCATGTATGATGTTTTGGGCGACTGCGAATTTTTAAGGAGCATGTTGCCATGAGAAAGAGGCTTATTTCGTATGCCGTTGCTGTTTTTATGCTGATATCCGTTGTTCCGGTTTATGCGGATGAAGACATTGGGACCATTATTGCGCATTTCAACGAGGTGGTGCAGGGCTTTGTGCCGGAGCACACGCACGGTGAAGAAATTGTGTATTCTGATATTATAGAGTGCGAGTGGGCACATGAGAGCATTTACGCGCTGACGGAAGCCGGCGTGCTGGTGGGTGACCAGGCGGGGCTGTTTCATCCCGACGCTTCGGTAACGGTGAAGGAGTTTACAAAAATGTTAGTGCTGTCGCTGGGACTGGTGGATGACCGTGCGGCAAGCAATTACAGCGATGTCCCCCCGTACGACTGGTCGTATCTTTATATTTCAAGTGCAAAAGAATGCGGCCTGCTTGATATGTTTGCGGGCGATTCTTTGGGCGCGGACGGGGTCATCACGAGAGAACAGATGGCTTACATGGCTGGAAAGGCGCTGGAACAGTTTGGCGTGGCGCTTGATTTTACACAGACTGAATCGTTTTTGGATGGTGGGGAGATTGCGCCCGAAGCGGTAAACTATGTATATGCACTCAAAAATTTAGGTATCATTAAAGGGATGGGGAACAACCTGTTTGAGCCAAACCGATATACGCGGCGCAGTGAAGCGGCGGTTATCATCTATAAGGTAATCCTTGCAGCTGACAAAAATTTAGGACAAGAAGGGTGACAGACAATGCAGATTTCAGATGCTTTAGCAAACAGAGTAACTTCATTAAAGGCTTCGGCCATTCGTGAAATTTTTAAAATGGTCGGGCAAAAGGATATCATTTCCTTTGCGGGCGGAATTCCTGACCCCAATTCGTTTCCAACCGAAGCGCTTGCGCGCATCTCGGCGGATATTTTAAACACCAGCGGGAAAGCGGCACTGGTTTATGGCATTACGGAAGGGTATGCACCGCTCATTGAACTTGTAAAGGAGAAAAATGCTGCAGCGCAAATAGGCAGGGGGTTTGACCAGACAATCATTACAACCGGCGCCCAGCAGGCAATTGATTTGACCTGCAAATCTTTGGTCAATGAGGGTGAGGGTGTGATTGTGGAAGACCCCAGCTTTATTGGCTCGCTAAATTCCTTCCGCTCTTACAACGCCAAGCTTTACGGCGTGCCTGTGGAATCGGACGGAATGGATGTTGACGCAGTGGAAAAGGTGTTAAAAACGCAAAATATTAAATTGATTTATACCATACCCACTTTTCAGAACCCAACGGGAATTACCATGTCTTTGGAAAAGAGGAAACGGCTGATCGCACTTGCAAAGCAGTATGATTGTTATATTTTAGAGGACAATCCATACGGTGAACTCCGCTTCCGCGGCGAGCGTGTGCCCGCCATTAAATCGATGGATGATGAAGGCCGTGTCATCTATGTCGGCACCTTTTCCAAAACTATTTCCCCGGGTTTGAGAGTGGGTTTTGTTACGGGCCACAAAGACATCATTGACCGCGTGGTGGTGGTCAAGCAGGTAAACGATGTGCACACCACGCTGCTTGCGCAAATGATGGTGGAGCAGTATATCAAAACCTGCGATTTTCCAGGCCATGTCGCAGAGTGCTGTGAAATTTACAAAAAGCGCTGCGATCAGATGCTTGCTTCCATTAAAACCCATTTCCCGCAAAATGTGCAATACACCAGGCCTGACGGCGGTATTTTCCTTTGGTGTACGCTGCCGGATGGAGTGGATACGGGCGCTATTTTTGAACGCTGCATAGAAAAGAAGGTCGCATTTGTACCGGGCCGTACCTGTATGGTGGACATTGACGCGCCTTCAAATTGCTTCCGGCTCAATTATTCCACCATGCCGGAAGATAAAATCGACTTGGGGATTCAAATTGTGGGCAGCGTGCTTCGCGAATTTATGTAAAACGGAGGTTATAGTATGGACGAGCGGAAAATTATTTTTAGCGGAATTCAGCCAACGGGCTGCATCACACTTGGCAATTATTTAGGTGCACTCAAAAACTGGGTGATGCTGCAAAATGACTACCGGTGTCTGTTTTCTGTTGTGGACCTGCATTCTATCACGGTTCGGCAAGACCCGGCGTTGCTTCGGAAGCGCTGTATCGAGTTTATGACACAGTATTTGGCATGCGGCATTGACGGCGAAAGCAATTTGGTGTATTTTCAGTCGCATGTGCCGGCGCATGCGGAGCTTGCTTGGGTTTTAAACTGTTTTACATACATGGGTGAACTCTCCAGAATGACACAGTTTAAGGAAAAGAGTGCCAAGCATGAAAACAATATCAATGCAGGGCTGTTCACCTATCCGACGCTCATGGCGGCAGACATTTTGCTCTATCAAACCAATTTAGTGCCAGTGGGGCACGACCAGATGCAGCATTTAGAAATTACACGGGATATTGCAATCCGCTTTAACAATCTGTACGGAGAAACCTTCACCGTGCCTGAAGCGTTTGTGCCAAAGGCCGGCGCGCGCATTATGAGCCTGCAGGATCCAACTGCGAAAATGTCGAAATCCGACCCCAACGAAAATGGATTCATCTCCATTTTAGATTCGGCAGATGTCATTGTGCGTAAAATTAAACGTGCAGTGACTGATTCGGACAATCTCATCCGGCACCGGGAAGGGCACGATGGTATCAATAATCTCATCAATATTTACAGTGCGGTGACTGGGAAATCGGTAGAAGCGGTCGAAGCAGAGTTTGACGGCAAAGGCTACGGAGATTTTAAGGCTGCTGTAGCGGAAGCCGTGGTGGAAGAACTGCGGCCCATTCGGGAGCGGTATGAGGATTTGATGAAAAATAAAGATTACATCCAAAAAATTTATACGAACGGTGCAAGTGCAGCATATGCAATCGCTTCACGAACCTTAAAAAAGGTGTATCGCCGGGTTGGGTTTGTGGACAATAGAATTGGAAAAGGCGGGTGTTAACATGAACATCCTACGGTTGATCCTGTGTTTTTCGCTGGCATTTGTAATCGCATTTGTATCAACACCGTTTGTCAAAAAGATGGCATTTAAAATGGGGGCGGTTGACGTGCCGGACGGAAACCGCCGGATACACAAAAAGTCAACGCCGCTCATTGGCGGCCTGGCAATCTTTTATGGATTTTTTATTAGTGTGCTCTGTTTTTACCGGCCGATTGACGAAGCAATGCGCGGTATTTTGGTATCTTCTATCATCATTGTCTGTATGGGCATTGTAGATGACACCATCGAACTAAAAGCGCGGATAAAATTGATTGTGCAGGTTTTGGCCGCATTGGTGGTTGCCCTGCACGGTATCAAAATCACCTATATCAGCGTGCCGGATTTCATTGTGGAGGGCGGTATTTTGCCGCTCAAATGGGCCAGCATTCCTGTTACGATCATTTGGATTGTGGGAGTGACCAACGCCGTGAACCTCATTGACGGATTAGACGGGTTGGCGGCTGGCGTGTCTTCCATTGCCACGTTTTCCCTGTTTTTTATCGCAATTTTGGCCGGAGAATCCACTGTGGCGATCATTGCAGCCGCACTTGCCGGCGCATGCATTGGGTTTTTGCCCTACAATTTCAATCCTGCAAAAATTTTTATGGGCGACACCGGCTCGCAGTTTTTGGGGTTTGCGCTGTCCATCATCTGTATTCAAGGGCTGTTTAAGGGCTATGCGATTATCTCGTTTGTCGTACCATTTCTCGTTTTGGGACTGCCCATTTTTGACACGCTGTTTGCCATTTTGCGGCGCGTATGGAATAAAAAACCCATTATGAGCGCTGACCGCGGACATTTGCACCACAGGCTGATGGACATGGGCTTTTCACAAAAACAGGCGGTTGCCATTCTCTATGTCATCAGCACGCTTTTGGGCATTACTGCGGTTGTAGTGGTGGAAGAAGGGGCTGACCAGGCGATATGGATGGTGCTTTCCATCTTGGTCGTCATTTTCTTTAGCCTGTATTTATCGCGGCAGCACAGTGCAAAACGCAAACACGATATGGAATCCAAATTTGACAGTGTGCAGGTAGAATTTGAAAAAATTGAGCCAAAAGACAATACAACGGACGAACCCGATGATCAATAATCTAAGAAACGGAGATTTTTACCATGGTGAAAGTGATGACTGTGTTTGGAACGCGGCCGGAAGCCATCAAAATGGCGCCGCTTGTAAATGCGCTGGAAAACCACCCGGATATTACATCCATTGTTGCAGTTACCGCGCAGCACCGGCAGATGTTAGACCAGGTGCTGGAAATTTTTAAAATCCAGCCCGATTACGATTTAAATATTATGAAAGAGCGGCAGACGCTGCTTTCCATTACCACCAATGCGCTGAGCGGGCTGTATGCGGCAATGGAGGAGGCCAAGCCAGACATTGTTTTGGTGCATGGAGACACCAGCACGACCTTTGCCGGAAGCCTTGCGGCATTTTACAGTCAAATTTGCGTGGGACACGTAGAAGCAGGCCTTCGCACCTATGACAAATATTCGCCGTTCCCGGAGGAAATGAACCGAAAACTGACCGGCGCCATTGCAGATTTGCATTTTTGTCCAACAATTTCAAATAAAAATAATCTTTTGCGGGAAAATATAGGGGAGGATCACATTTATGTCACGGGGAATACGGTAATTGACGCGCTCAAAACAACCGTGCGGCCCGACTATGTCTTTACGGATGAAACCTTAAAGGCTACGGATTTTTCTAAAAAGCGGGTCATTTTAATGACGGCGCACCGGCGGGAAAATTTGGGTGAGCCGCTGAAAAACATCTGTGAGGCGGTGCGTGAAGTGGTGCAAACCCATCCGGATGTGGAAGTGATTTACCCGGTACACTTAAATCCCGCGGTGCGCGAGGTTGCCGGCAAGATTTTGGGCGGGCTGGACCGTGTGAAGTTAATTGATCCCATTGATGTGGTAGAAATGCACAACGCAATGGACCGCAGCTATATGGTGATGACAGACTCAGGCGGCTTGCAGGAAGAGGCACCCAGTCTTGGAAAGCCAGTCATTGTGCTTCGGAATGAAACAGAACGGCCGGAAGCGGTAGAAGCCGGAACAGTCATAATGGGTGGCGTGCACAAAGCGGAAATTATCGCGTGTGCCAACAAGCTCTTAGACGACGCGGCGTTTTATAAAAAGACGGCTAACACTGCCAATCCCTACGGCGATGGATTTGCATCCCAGCGGATTGTAGAGGCGATTGTGGCATATTTTCAAAAATGAATGCCGAAAAATTAGATGGTTAAAGGAGATGCCAAACCATGTCTTATGAAATATTGCAGGAAATTAAAAAAGCCGAAGAGCAGAGCGAGAACACGAAAAAGCAGGCGGCTGCAAAAGCGCGGCAAATAATTTCAGACGCGCAAAATGAGGCGTATGCTTATTATTCCGCTCAAATTGACGCGTTTGAAAACGAGGCTGCAAAGGTGGTGGCATCCGCAAAGGATGTGGCAAAAGAGGAGATTTCAAACATTGCTGCACAAACCAAAAAGCAAGTGGAAGCGCTGATTTCCCAGGCGGGAAAAAAGCTGGATAAGGCGGCAGACCTGGTCATTGAAAGGATTGTAAAGCCATGATTTTGGAGATGAAAAAGATTACCATTTTTGGTATTCTCTCCCAACGCGATCAGCTCTTGCGAAGGCTGATTAAGCTAGGGGTGATGCAAATTGACAATGCGTCGGATACATTTGATGGGCTTTCTACATTTAAAAATGAGGCGTTCACCAGAGAGCTTTTGGCACTTGAAAACGATTTGGCCGCCATTGCAAACGCAATCAAATATTTGAGTGTGTATGACCAGGCCAAAAAAGGGCTTTTCCCCCAAAAGCGGATTGTAGGGGAAAAGGAGCACCGCGCCTATCTGGCAAAGCGGGATGAAATTTTAGGCATCGTGCACACCCTGTCAGAATACACCGCCCGGCTCAATGCATTAAAACAAGAGGAAAACCGGCTTCACAATCATATGGCCGTTTTAGCGCCGTGGATGAATTATGATATCCAGTTTGCGGTGAAAGAAACGCGTTACACGTACGTGGCCATAGGCACAGTCCCGTCGGTTGCCAATTTTTCTGAGCTCAGGGAAACGCTTTCTGAAACGACCTGCGCCATGCAGACCCTTTCAGAGGATAAGGACTACCGATATGTTTCATTGATTTATCTAAAAGCTGAGCAGGACGCCGTTTTAGATATTTTAAATGCCTATGGGTTTTCCAAAGTGGAGTTTTCAGAGTTTTCATCTACGCCAAAATCGGCGGTGGAGCAAATGCAGGCACGCCTGGAAGAAATTTCTATTGAAAAGGAAAAAATCGAATTAGATATCAAGCGCTTTGCAAAGCGGATTGACGACCTTAAGTGGCTGTACGACACACTGGCATTTAAACGTGACCGCAAAGAAATTTGCGAAAATTTGGTCAAAACTGAGAGCACATTTTTGATAAATGGCTGGATTAAAGAGCAAGACGCTGAAAAAGTCAAGGCGGATATTGAATCGCATTTCACCGCGGCGGTGGTGTTGGAATCGCCTGCGCCGGACGAAGAATTTCCGGTAGAGCTTAAAAACCCCAAACTTGCCAGCCCCTTTGAGGCAATTATTGAAATGTACAGCCTGCCCAAGGCGTCGCGCCGGTTTGATCCAAATGTGATTATGGCGCCGTTCTATTTTATCTTTTTTGGCCTGATGCTGTCTGACGCCGCGTATGGACTTGTGCTTTCCATTGCTTGTTTTTTCCTCCTTTGGAAATACAAGCCGTCGGGCACGATGAAAAAAATGCTGGGGCTGTTTGGTATTTGCGGTATTTCAACCTTTCTTTGGGGTGCATTGTTTGGCGGCTGGTTCGGAAATGCAGCAGAGGCAATTACCAGCGGCCGGTTTGTGATTCAGCCATTGTGGTTTAACCCCTTAAACGAACCCATGAAGCTTTTGATTTGGTCGTTTGGGCTGGGGTTGCTTCACATTTACACTGCACTTGGCATCAATATGTATCTGGCGTTCAAAGACGGCGATTGGAAAAAAGCAATTTTTGACAACGGGTTTTGGATTATTACGCTCATTGGCCTGCCGCTTTATGCATCCGATTTTATGCTGGGCATGGCGAATATGAATCTAAGTGCGCCGGTGTCTGCAATTATTACAAAAATTGGCCTGTATTTGACGCTTTTTGGCGCTGTGGGGCTCATTTTAACCCAGGGGCGCGCGGCAAAAAACATTTTTGTAAAGCTCTTTAAAGGCGTGTCGTCGCTTTACGATATCACTGGATATTTATCTGACGTATTGTCCTATTCGCGGTTGCTTGCCCTCGGCCTTTCCACCGGTGTTATTGCAATGGTGGTCAACACGATGGGCTCGCTTGCGGGGCTGGATAACATATTTGGGATATTGCTGTTTGCAGTGGTGTTTGTGTTTGGACACCTTTTAAACATCGCTATCAATGTACTTGGCGCGTATGTGCACACCAGCAGGCTGCAGTATGTGGAGTTTTTCAGCAAGTTTTATGAGGGCGGCGGCAAGGCGTTTGTGCCCTTTGAAGAAAAAACAAAATATATCACTTTAAAAGACTAGGGGAGGAAACAAAATGTTAAACGGTACAGTATTGGCAGTAATCGGCGCGGCCCTTGCAATGGTGCTTTGCGGTATGGGGTCTGCGCGGGGCGTTGGTTTGGTTGGCGAAAAAAGTGCGGGCGTTGTTACCGAAGATCCGGAAAAATTCGGCCAGGTATTGCTCTTACAGCTGCTTCCCGGCACACAGGGCATTTACGGGCTTTTAACTGCATTTATGATTCTTTATAACATTGGCATCATCGGTGGAAACGCAGTGGAACTCACCGTGGAGCAGGGGTGGCAGTATCTTGCGGCTTCTTTACCCATTGCAATTGTTGGTTATTTTTCGGCAATTGCACAGGCAAAAGCAGCGGCTGCCGGAGTTGGCATTGTTGCAAAACGTCCGGAAGAGCTCTCCAAAGGTATCACATTTGCCGCTATGGTTGAAACCTACGCCGTTTTGGCGCTTCTGATTTCCATTCTTGTCATCATGGGGATCAAGTAATTTTAGGGAGGATATGGCCTGATGCTGGACAACAATGCAAACGCGCTGATTGCAAAAATTATCAGTGAAGCAGACGCATATGCTAAGCGGGAGCTGGCAGACGCCCAAAAAAAGGCGGAGACAATTCTTGCGCAGGCGCAGGAGGATGCAAAAAAAGAAGGCGCACGCAGAATGGATGCCGCCAAAGGCGAGATGACGCTCTCGGTGGAACGGCAGATTTCCGCAGCAAAGCTTGATGCAAAAAAAGAGATTTTGAAAACCAAACAGACGCTCATTCAAAAGGCAATTGCCCGCGCGGTGGAAAAAGTGTCTGTCATGGACGATCAAAGCTACTTTGCCATTATGGAAAAAATGCTGGAAAATGCAATTTCAGACAGCGGGCAAAAGTCGGGTGAGATTCAAGTGATTGTGTCAAAAGGCAGCAGGATTTCCGATGCATTTTTAAAAGACACGGAAAAAAAGCTGGGCGGCGTGACGCTCAAAAAAGCGGGTGAAACCCGCGATATTGGGGATGGATTTATCTTAAAAACAGGCGACATTGAACTAAACGGCACACTTTTGGCAGTCATCCGCTCTATGCAGGATGATTTGGAACAGGCGATTGCCGGCATATTATTTTGATGCGCCGGGCCCAGGAGGGGAACCACTTGCGAAACTATGACGATACTTCCTATGCATATGCAGTGGGGAGGATTCAGGCGATTGAAAATAGAATGCTGGATCAAAATAAGCTGGATTTGCTAATTGGAAGCAGATCTGCAGAGGAAGCGCTGCGGATGCTGCAAGACGCCGGCTATGCGGAAGGAGAAGATGTGTCCGGCTACGAGGTGCTTTTAAGCCGGGAGCTTGCGCGGGCCTATGCAATTTTAAAGGAGCTTGCGCCCGACCGGGAAGTGATTGACGTTTTTTTGCTAAAAAACGACTATCACAATTTAAAGGTGCTCATCAAGCAGGAATTTTCCAACAATCAGGCACTGGATTACGACAATCTGCTGGTCGAAAATGGAACCATCGGCGTGGATGAAATTGCGCTTTTTTATGTCAACCGGGAGTTTGACCGGCTCAGCCCTTTTATGAAGGAGGCGTGCGAGGCTTGCATTGAAATGATGCAGACAACTGCGGATCCACAGATGATTGATATCATCTTGGATAAAGCGATGTATCGCGAAATGCTTGCAATTGCAGACCGGTTTGGAAATGCATTTGTCAAAAAGCTCATTGTCATACAAATTGATTTAAAAAATATCCTGGCGTTTTTGCGTCTAAAGTGCATGGGAAAAAACATTGCGTTTTTACGTGCTGTGCTGCTTTTGGGGGGCGAAATTGACCAAAGCGTATTTTATGAAAGCCTGGAGGCGGACGACGACGTATTTTATGAGCGGCTGCATTTGACGCCGTATGCGGTGATTGCACAAAAGGCAGCGGGAGAATCCATGTTTGCAGTGGAAAAAATCTGCAACAATTATTTGCTGGATTTTGTAGAAGAGTCAAAATACGTTGCACTCGGCTTAGAACCGCTTATTCGTTACTTAATCAAAAAAGAAGAGGAAATCAAAGCCGTTCGTATCATCCTGGTGGGCAAAATCAATGGCCTGCGCACAGAACAAATCAGAGAGAGGATCAGAAGTGATGTATAAGATAGCGGTGATCGGGGATAAAGACAGTGTGCAGGGATTTTTGGCACTTGGGCTGGACGTCTACCCGGCATTTGGCGCCCAAGAGGCGAAAGAGACGCTTATAAGCCTTGCAAAATCGGATTGTGCGGTGATCTATATCACGGAAAATCTGGCAAAGGATATCATGGATACCATAGCGCAGTACAGCGAGCGGATGTTACCGGCCATCATTCTGATCCCGAATAATGCAGGGTCTTTGGGCATTGGCCTTGCTGGCGTGAAAAAGTCTGTGGAACGGGCAGTTGGCGCTGATATTTTATTCGGCAACGAATGACGGATGCGGGAAAATAAGGAGGAGAAGATAAATTGGCTACAGGAACAATCGTAAAGGTCTCGGGGCCGCTGGTAATTGCCGAAGGCATGCGTGACGCAAACATGTTTGACGTGGTGCGCGTCAGCGAGCACAAGCTGATTGGTGAAATCATTGAAATGCACGGCGACCGGGCGTCCATCCAGGTTTACGAGGAAACGCAAGGGCTGGGACCCGGCGAAACCGTGGTGTCCACGCTTGCGCCTTTAAGCGTGGAGCTGGGGCCGGGCCTGATTGAAAAGATGTACGACGGCATCCAGCGTCCGCTAGAGGCAATGGTGGAAAAGGCCGGCAGCAATATCACACGCGGCATTGAGGTAAATTCTTTAGACCGCGAGAAAAAATGGGCATTTGAGCCGACTGCGAAAGTGGGGGACGCCGTTGTGGCGGGTGACATCATCGGCACGGTGCAAGAAACCGTGGTGGTGACGCATAAAATAATGGTTCCCTATGGCGTGGAAGGCGTAATTGAAGAGATTTACAAAGGCGATTTCACGGTGGAAGACACGGTGTGCGTAGTGAAAAATCAAAAGGGCGAGCGCGTCAATGTGTGCATGATGCAAAAATGGCCGGTGCGGCGCGGCAGGCCCTATAAAACGAAATTGGTACCCGATGCGCCGCTCATCACTGGACAGCGGGTCATTGACACCTTTTTCCCCATTGCGCGCGGCGGTGTGGCGGCGGTCCCGGGGCCGTTTGGCAGCGGAAAAACCGTTGTGCAGCACCAGCTTGCAAAGTGGGCGGATACAGATATTGTGGTATACATTGGATGCGGCGAACGCGGCAATGAAATGACAGACGTACTCATTGAATTTCCGGAGCTTAAAGACCCCAAAACAGGCGAATCGCTTATGAAGCGGACGGTGCTTATTGCAAATACATCCGACATGCCGGTTGCGGCACGGGAAGCCAGCATTTACACTGGCATCACCATTGCGGAATACTTCCGCGACATGGGCTACAATGTGGCGCTCATGGCGGATTCCACTTCCCGGTGGGCCGAGGCGCTGCGGGAAATGTCGGGCCGTTTGGAGGAAATGCCCGGTGAAGAAGGATACCCGGCTTATCTTGCGTCGCGGTTGGCGCAATTTTACGAGCGCGCTGGAAAAGCGGTTGTATTGGGCAGTGAAGACCGTGAGGGCTCGCTTTCGGTCATTGGCGCCGTATCGCCGCCGGGTGGCGATTTGTCCGAACCGGTCACCCAGGCCACGCTCCGGATTGTAAAGGTGTTCTGGGGGTTGGATTCCTCTTTGGCCTATCGGCGGCACTTCCCGGCGATCAACTGGATGAACAGCTACTCGCTTTATCAGGATAAAATTGACGCGTGGTGCGATGCCAATGTGGCAAGAGATTGGTCTTCCTTACGCGCAAAAATGATGAAGCTGTTAAGCCAGGAGGCCGAGCTGGAGGAAATTGTAAGCTTAGTCGGCGTTGACGCGCTTTCCAAAGAAGACCGGCTGGTTTTAGAAACCGCGAAAATTATCCGCGAGGACTATTTGCATCAAAATGCATTCCACGAAGTGGACACGTATGCTTCGTTATCGAAACAGTATAAAATGTTAGAGCTCATCAACCAGTTTTATGACCGCTGCGCCGCTGCACTTGACACGGGCGTGGATATTGACGATTTGATCGCCATCCCAGCGCGGGAACGGATTGGCCGCGCAAAATATGTGGAGGAATCAGAAGTTAACACGGCATTTAACAAAATTGCAAAAGAAATGGATGCACAAATTACCGCGCTGGCGGAGAAAGGGGAGGAGGCACAATGATAAAAGAGTACAGGACCATTGAAGAAGTGGCCGGCCCGCTGATGCTGGTAAAAAAAGTGGACAATGTCAAATACAATGAGCTTGGCGAAATTGAGCTTGCATCGGGTGAAATCCGCCGCTGCAAGGTGCTGGAAGTCAATCAGGACACTGCATTGGTGCAGCTATTTGAAAGTTCCGCTGGAATTAACCTCTCCGAAGCAAAGGTGCGGTTTTTGGGGCATAGTATTGAGCTTCCGGTTTCAGAAGACATGCTTGGCCGCATTTTTTCCGGGATGGGCTCGCCCATTGACGGCGGCCCGGGCATTATTCCGGAAAAACGGCTGGACATCAACGGCGTTCCTATGAACCCGGCAGCGCGCAACTATCCGTCTGAGTTTATCCAAACTGGCGTATCCGCCATTGACGGCTTAAATACCCTGGTGCGCGGGCAAAAGCTTCCCATCTTTTCCGCATCCGGCCTTCCGCACGCCAATTTGGCGGCACAGATTGCCCGGCAGGCAAAAGTGCGCGGGACCGAGGGGAATTTTGCGGTTGTATTTGCCGCGGTGGGCATCACTTTTGAAGAAGCGGAGTTTTTCATTGATGACTTTCGTAAAACAGGCGCAATCGACCGTGCGGTTATGTTTATCAATCTGGCAAACGACCCAGCCATTGAGCGTATTTCTACGCCCCGCATGGCGCTGACAGCCGCGGAATATTTGGCGTTTGAAAAGGGCATGCACGTGCTCACTATCATTACGGATATCACCAATTATGCCGAGGCGCTGCGCGAGGTTTCGGCTGCGCGCAAAGAAGTGCCGGGCCGGCGCGGATATCCGGGCTATATGTACACCGACCTTGCAACCCTCTATGAACGGGCTGGCCGGAAAAAGGGATCGGACGGCAGTATTACGCTCATCCCAATTTTAACCATGCCGGAAGAAGATAAAACGCATCCCATTCCCGACCTGACCGGGTACATCACCGAGGGGCAGATCATTCTTTCGCGTGATTTGTACCGCCGCGGCATCACGCCGCCCATTGATGTGCTGCCGTCGCTTTCCAGGTTGAAAGACAAGGGAATTGGCAAAGAGAAGACCCGTGAGGACCATGCTGATACCATGAATCAACTGTTTTCCGCCTATGCGCGTGGAAAAGAGGCAAAAGAGCTGATGGTCATTTTAGGAGAAGCGGCGCTTACAGATGCCGATAAAATCTACGCAAAATTTGCAGATGCCTTTGAGGAGAAATATGTTTCACAGGGCTACAACAAAGAGCGTTCCATTGAGGAGACGTTAGACATTGGCTGGGAGCTTTTACGGATTCTTCCAAAAAGCGAGCTCAAACGGATACGCGACGAATATTTGGAGAAATATTATTGATTTATGAGCGGAGGAAAGGTGGTGTGCGCCAATGGCACAACAGAGGGTAAATCCCACCCGCATGGAGCTGACGCGGCTCAAAAAACGGCTGAAAACCGCTATGCGGGGGCACAAATTGTTAAAAGACAAGCGCGACGAGCTTATGAAGCAGTTTTTGGACATTGTGCGGCAAAATAAAGAGATGCGCCAGCAAGTGGAAGCAGCTTTGAGCGACGCATACGGCAACTTTTTAATGGCGCGGGCCATTATGAGCAGCGAGAGTATGGAAGAAGCGCTGATGTATCCCAAACAGGCAGTCAGCGTAGAGGTTGGAACGCGCAATATTATGAGCGTTGACGTCCCCGTGCTGCAGTTTGAAACGGCAAACAGTGACCATGCGGACATTTATGCATACGGATTCGCCAATACTTCAGGCGAGCTGGACAGCGCGGTTTCTAAATTATCCGGTGTTTTGGAGCAAATGCTAAAGCTTGCAGAGCTTGAAAAATGTGCGCAGCTTCTAAGTATTGAAATTGAAAAGACGCGCCGCCGTGTGAATGCCTTGGAATATGTGATGATTCCCAATTTGCAGGTGAATATTAAGACCATCACAATGAAGTTGGATGAGAATGAACGCGGTAACCAGACGCGGCTGATGAAAGTAAAAGATATGATGATCAAAGAGCAGTTTGAGGCCAAACACCAGTATTGAGAAAATAATTGCAACCATTTTAAAGCCTTATTTCAACACAAAAAAGAATCTACGAAAAATCGAAGGTTCTTTTTTTGTTAAAACATTTTACTGTGTAATTTTAGCTGTTTTGGTTTCGTCATCCCATTCTACGGTATAGCCCAGTTCCTCGGAAAGGAAGCGCAAGGGAATCATGGTTTTATCGTTAATGAGCCGTGCGGGCACATCCATTGTTTTTTCAGCGCCGTTTACTGTGGCGGCTGTGTTATCGATGGAAAAGGACACAACGTCGTTTTTGCCCATGACTGTGGCGGTTTGGGTTTCGTTCTCCCAGCCGACCTCTTCGCCCATCTGCTCAAATAAAAACCGCATGGGGACGAGCATTCTGTCATTTTCAATCACAGGCGGCTGGTCAAACCCCAAAATGGTGTTGTCTAGCTTCACGTACGCCTGTTCGTCTGCGAGCGCTTCCTCCACCATGCTATAAACCTCCTGCTTGTCAAAGGAAACGTATGTGATGTATACTTGGTAGTTTTTACTATTTAATCCGCTTTGGACGATAAGGCGGTCGCCCACAGGGTAAATCCTCTGTATATCGCCAATGTTTTCGGGCATTTCAAACCCTGCCCAGTAAACGCCGTCCTTTGAAAATTCCACCGTGGTGACGTCACCGTTTTGGCTGGACGTCCAAAAATACGTGCCGTCCACATCCACCACCTTGGGCAAAATTCGCTCATAGGCAACCGGGCTCTCTTCGCTGCTGTCCAGCACCGCAACGCTTGCACTCACCACTCTTTCTGAAGCATATGCCTTATCGTACATGGACTCGAACACTTGAAAATGCCTCGACAAGCTATTGCCGTTAAGCGATAGGGGGACTGGCATTGTCAATTCATCGCCTCTCACCCAGTTTGCAAGCTCCTGCCAGTTTACTAAGTCTGTGGAGCAAAACAGCTTAAATACAGACCAATTCCCGTCCACAACGCACCTGGCATAGTAAACGCCGTCTGCGTAAGACATTTCAACGACATCGCCGGGCACAACATAGCTGTTCAAAATCGTTTCAAGATCGGGCGTCATCTTGTAAATGGTTCTCTGCCGGGCGGGCGATTGGAAGCCGCCGTCGCAAGTGTAAACGATGTAGCCATCTCCGTCCCACAGGAATTTATTCTTATGGTGCTGATTAACATCCGCTGAAATACTTTCCCAGGTTATAAAATCTGTCGTTTTCAAATCATTCACAATCCACTCCCTGCCTGACCAGTAAAACAGTGTATAATCAAGTCCCTTATTATAACTGAGATCGGCTGGGTGACCGCTAAATTCAAATGGCCTTTCCTTTGAAACAATATAATCTATAGGTGTTTCAAACATTTGTGCATAGCCTGCTTGGGTTGTTAAGGCAATTACCAGTATCAACATAAAAATCTTTTTCATCAATTAACCGCTCCCTTCTTATTGTGGGGTAAGTATATTATTACATAAATTTTTGAAAAAAACAACTATTTTTTGTTATTTTTGTCAAATAAAGGGAGTTTGCCGTGCTTTGTAAAAGGGCAGAGCTGATTTAAAGGACAACACAAAAAAGAATCTACGAAAAATCGTAGATTCTTTTTGTTGAAACATTTTACTGTGTAATTTTAGCTGTTTTGGTTTCGTCATCCCATTCTACGGTATAGCCCAGTTCCTCGGAAAGGAAGCGCAAGGGAATCATGGTTTTATCGTTAATGAGCCGTGCGGGCACATCCATTGTTTTTTCAGCGCCGTTTACTGTGGCGGCTGTGTTATCGATGGAAAAGGACACAACGTCGTTTTTTCCCATGACTGTGGCAGTTTGGGTTTCGTTTTCCCAGCCGACCTCTTCGCCCATCTGCTCAAATAAAAACCGCATGGGCACGAGCATTCTGTCATTTTCAATCACGGGAGGCTGGTCAAACCCCAAAATGGTGTTGTTTAGCTTCACATACGCCTGTTCGTCTGCAAGCGCTTCCTCCACCATACTATAGACTTCCTGCTTGTCAAAGGAAACATATGTGGGGGGGGTCGATGCATGATAATATGCCCCGCTTTGGACGATAAGGCGGTCACCCACGGGGTAAATCCTCTGTATATCGCCAATATTTTCTGGCATTTCAAACCCTGCCCAGTAAACACCGTCCTTTGAAAATTCCACCGTGGTGACGTCCCCGTTTTGGCTGGACGTCCAAAAATACGTGCCGTCCACATCCACCACCTTGGGCAAAATGCGCTCATAGGTGATTTCAGTTTCAATGCCATCCTCTAGTAACTCAATAGTTGCATCTACATCTCTGCTAAAATGGTCTAAATATTGGTAGCGCCTTATCAAAGTATTGTTACCAAACGATAGGGGCATTTCCATTAACGGTTCGTTCTCCTGCCAGCTTGCAAACTCCTGCCAATTCTCCAGGTCTGTTGAGTAAAATATTTTATAGCCTGATATAGCCCAACTATCCACAGAGCATTTGGCATAGTAAACGCCGTCTGCGTAAGACATCCATTTCAAACTGCCGGGTACAATATAGCTTTCCAGCTTTGTTTCACAATCTGGCGTCAATTTATAAATAGTGCTTTGCTTGAGGGGCCACTGGTAGCCGCTAACGTTTGGATATGCTATATAGTTTTCTCCATCCCATAAGTACTTATGTTGTGAGTATTTATAGATTGGATCTGGGTCGGGGATACTTGGAAATTCCTCGCATGTTATAAAATCTGTCGTTTTCAAATTATTAATTATCCATTCCTTACCTGACCAATAAAAAAATGTATTATTATCTGCATTGGTATTAATCATAATATAATCCATGCTTACTTCACATTCAAACGGCATATCTTTTGACACCACATAATCTGTAGGCGTTTCAAACATCTGTGCATAACCTGCTTGGGTTGTTAAGGCAATTAGCAGTATCAACATAAAAAACTTTTTCATCAATTAACCGCTCCCTTCTATTGTGGGGTTGTTATTTTAAACATGTTTTGCAAAGAGCCGGGTGCAAAGGGCACCGTCACCTCAAGCGTAATTTTGGTCAGCTCCCCGGCCGGGAGGGCGCACCGTGCAATGTCGCTTTGGGTTTTTATATAATCTGTTCTACCATCTACCGTTAACATCGAATCCGCCTTTGCAACCATTGTAAAATCATCTTTTGGCAAATAATCGCCGCTTGTGCTTTTGAGCTTTGCAAAATAGTTCCCGAAGGTTTCCATGTTATACACAAATTCCCTGTCTGACCCCTCGTTGTAAATTTGAATGTTATACTGATATTTTATTCCCCAGTTCCCCAAATTAAAACCAATGACGCCATTTCCCAGGTTCCATGGATTGTTGATGCCAAATGTGTGCGTTTCGCCT
Organism: Oscillospiraceae bacterium; assembly: GCA_021629085.1. Lineage (GTDB taxonomy): Bacteria > Bacillota > Clostridia > UMGS1810 > UMGS1810 > JAJXRJ01. The sequence goes on from JAJXRJ010000027.1 coordinate 18,931, forward strand.
GCAGAGCCGTCCTGGTTAAAATCAGTGTAATCAAACTCAAACATGTCGTTTTCCGCATATAGGGGGCCCAAGCCATAGTTATCTCCTCGGGGCGCGCCGCCTGTTATAAATTGGCTGATGATGTTGTCTTGTGTAACCACTTCCACTTTTTCTTCCTCTTGCGTTGTGATGTTCCCATTTTGGTCTACAAAATTCCCATTGCCGTCCACTTGATAACTGGTGTTGCTCACAGATACCGGCAAATACGTGGTGTTATCATTGATGATATAGCTCAAATTGGAAACGATGGTCGTGTCAAAGGGCGCCCAGCCCAAAATTTGATGGTCGGGGACAAAGACGCCGGGCGCAACCGTTCCTTCAACCGGACGCTCATCCACATCTGGAATGTCTGTGTTATACGCCCCAATGTCAATGTCGACAGGGCCGTTGTCCACATAAAACTCCACAACCATAAACATTGCATTGCTTGGGTTGCACTGATATAAAGTGCCCGCCGCAAAGCTGTCTTTCAAATAACCTGTGTTGCTGGCGTCGAATACAATCCGGTTGCCGGGGCTTGTACTGTTAATGTCTTTGTAATTAAATTTATGCTCACGTGAATCGGAAGATTTTACAGTAACTGGGGTTCCGGACGCATCTGTTTCAGTTCCTGTGGCCATTTGGAAAATATTGTCCTGATAATAGTCCGCCCAGCCCTGCAAGCCTGCCCAAGACTGATTTTCATTCTTCGGGTTACTTGACGACCAATAGGAGGCTCTGGCAACCCGCACGTTTGTCTGGCTGTTTTTGCGCGAAATCCTTGCGTCAACCACGATGGGGAAAGCGGAATCTGCCATTGCCGGCCATTCCGGGTCGGAATAGTCCACCGCCGCGTCACTGTTTCTGTCATAGGCTGTTTCGTTCAAATGCCCTACGTAAAGCACATATCTGCCGGGATCCAGGTCTTTAAATGATGCAATCCAGCTTCTGGGGCCGCCGGCCTGCGCATCACTGATATTTACAACGTTCTCCTTCCTGATGGATTCGCGGTTGTTCACAAAGAGATAGGTTGTCCCTTCATTTTTGTGAAATTCCAGCTTGGGTGCGGGCAATGCGGTTAACTTTTCGCCCACTTCAACCGTAAACTCCTGGTTTTCCCGGCCGGAAACTGCAATAATTATGTTTTCGTTTTTGCCAACAAAGTAATTGCTCCCGCCTTCTTCGGTGGGGGTAAGGCGGGTATAGGCTGCGTCTGCACCTGCGCCGTCTGCCTTGTAAACAGTTGCGGCAACGCCGTTTCCCGCAATTGTTATGGGATAAAAGCCCGAAACATCCGGTGAAAACGAATACGCATAAAAGCCCCAATCATTTGTTTGCGCTGTGTGCGTGTTCCCGGGTGAAGCGGAGGTGAAATCTGCAAAAAGGCTTGTGTCAATTGTGCCGTCGGTTTTTACCAGCTTTTTTTGTTCCACGCACATAGACAACACTTTACAAATTTCTGAGCGCTTGATATTACCGGTCGGGTTCACCGTCCCATCCGCATAACCGGCCACAATGCTATTTTTATAAAGCTGCGCCAAGGCGGGAAGATACGTATCATTTGCATTTCCCAAATCGCTAAAAACCGTATTCAAATTTAAGCTTGCTACATCAAACTCCACAAGCGGCGTTGGCGTGCGGCAGTCTTTGCTTGTAAAAATTTCCCAGGCGATGTAAAACGCAAGCTCGCGGGAGATGGGATTGCTGTCATCGTCGAGTTCAAGATAGCTTAAATTCTTTAGATCGGCCGGAAGAAGGTCTTTTGCATAGTCAATATAGTGTTTTGCCCAATGCTCATCCGCGTCAGGAACCCAGCTTCCGTTTACTGGCTCAATATCAGCCGTTAATATAACCATTTTTAAATACGCGGCAACAGTGACATTTTTTTCAGGATAAAACACCCTCTTTTTGGGATCGTCAACACTGTCGCCGTCTATTTCAAGCTCGCCAATAATAATTTCTTTATTGGTCATGTCAAATATGTAGTCAAAGGCCCAGTAATTATCGGGCACATCGGTGTACCAAAATGGGGATTCGCCTTCCGGCACGTTGTCTCTATCATCATTCAAGCAAAAATTCATGGTTGTATTGTGATATTCGGGAATGAGCCCATCAAACCCAACGGGCGCGATCACTGTGAATTTCACACCTTCATAAAGGTCGAAGATTACGTAATCATCTCCTACGGAATTGGGGTCAATGGCATAAGAATAACCATCCATATACCTTATAATGCCGTCTTTATTCGCGTATCCTTTTGGGATATTTACCTTAATCTCTTCTTTGTCATTATAAAACTCTGCGCTAAAATACAAGGTGGCATATATGGCGCTGATATACTTTTGCGTGTCTAAAACACTTACTTCCCGTTTTCCTGCGCCTGTGCCAACGTGCGCCACGGTTTCTGTTGTTTGCGTGCCGCTGCTAAAGTCAAAATATTCATAATATTCCACGCCGTCATCCAAACCAAAGCCTGTGATAAGATAAGTGGCGCCTACGTCGTCGTAATTGATGAAAACCGGAAACCGGCGCTTGAGATTTTCATCAATCAGCTCTCTCAGATTAGGATCTGCCGCAACGCCATAGTTTTTGTGAACATACAGCGACTGGCTTTCTCCCAAAATCTCTGCCGCCTTAGTTTCATAAAAAGGCAAGAACGTACTTTGTGCGCCGGCAAGCAATCCATAAGAATCCCCCTTGCCAATTTTCTCGTTGTAGGTGCTGCCAAATTCATACTCGCCAATGACTTGGGCCGGCATTAAATAGTACATGTTGAGCAGCGCTGCAAGGCATGCGCCTTTGGTGAGGCTCGCTGTTGCTCCAAAATCATGGTTTCCGATGCGAAAACTGCTCTGGAATTTGGGCTCGGCAACAAATTCCAGCACCTCGATCCCGTCGCCTGTGTATGGCGCAATTTCTGCCACGAGCTTATACAAATCAGCGATACGGAAGGAAACTTCCCGCACATCGGCGCACGAAAATAGGTGTTCATAGCCTAAATGGGAGCTGTTTGTTTGCCCAAAAGCAATGATGTAAACCCAAAACCCCTGTGCTTCCAACGCATTAGCCTGCTGTATAAGTGTATTATCGCATAAACTTGTGGACAAAACAACCATTTTTTGTTTATTGCTATAAGAAAGCAAGTCCGCCGCGTTTTGCAAAAGGGCAGATGGGTTGCTGTCGCCGCTGTAAGCCGGGATAGAATTGAGCGCGGCTGTTGCTGTTTGCGCATCTGTTAAAGAGGAGGAGCCGGCTTTGGTAACCACGCCGAACTTACTGCCGTAGGGTGCTTGCTCAATCACACCTGCGAGCGCTTCTTGCAAGATCCCTTCGCCGCTCATGTCATAATTTTGCATCGCGCTGCCGGTATCTATGGCAAACACGATATCGACCCCGCCGCTTGAATCTGCAAAAGCCACAGACGGAATAAGCTGCAAAACCATTAAAATGCATATGATTGCAGATATTGCCTTTTGATACATGATTCCACCTACCTTTCATCATTGCCTTTTAGGTAAATTGCTTTTTTATCAACCCGTCCCAAGCCATCACCAACGCCAACAACAACGCATACGGCTTTATCACCCGTCCCGGGATCAGCATAGAATATGACAGAACGGTAGTCATACTCGCCGCTGGCGTTTTTGACATCCGTAAATGTGCCTTCCTCTGTTTCCCAAAAGAAAAACGGTGTGGCAACATCGTCGCCGGATATGGTAAGGCGGTAAATGCCTTTTATGAAGTCGAGTACCTCAATCTGCACATCTTCCTGTAATATTTCGGGTGCGGGGACCCCAGTCTGGTCTTTGATTGACTGCTCATATTCATATCCTGACGTGCGTTTTTTACTTACATAGTCGTTGTTAAGCGCAAACAAAATGTCCGTCATTTCCCCGCCTTGCACTTTGAATTTGCCTGTATATGTGCCAGACGCGGGGTTTTTTAAGCCAAACGACAATGCGTAATTGCCATTTACCACCGGCACAGAGCCGATATAGACCAGTTTACGGTTTTTGTCCTCCACATAGCAGGTGGCGTCAACAGCGTCTTCCGCAGCGGGTTTGGTAAGTGTCACAACATTGTTTTGATAGTCGATTTTCACATTGATATCATCCGGCGGCGTGGCTGTGGCTGCAAATGTTTTAATGGCATCTGAAACATTTGGCACGCCAGCTAAAAGCAGCCCTTCGTCATTGCCAATTGGCGGGGATAGGTTGTTTTTGATTGCTTCAATCATTTCTTTGGGTGAAATGTCTTTTGCCAGCCCTTTAATAAGTGCGGCGATGCCTGTGACAAATGGCGCCGCCATGGAGCTGCCGCTCATATATTGATACCCGCCGTCAGGCGTTGTGCTTAAAATATCCACACCCGGCGCGGCCGCAGTTATGCCTTCCCCATAGTTTGAAAACGGCGCAAGCGCTCCCTGATTGTTAATTGCCGCGACCGATGCAACATTGTCCAGATCAAAGCAGGCGGGATAAACAGGTGTGTTTTCCACATTCTGCCCGTTGTTTCCCGCTGCACACACAAACAGCATATCACTGCTTGCTATCGCCTCATAGAGGGCAGTTGAGTAGTTTGGCGTGCCCCAGCTGATGTTTGCAATTTGCGCTCCCATGCTTTGTGCATATGCAATCGCTTTAATGGCGTTGAACACTGTGCCCGTCGTGCCTTTGATAAACTTAACAGGGAGGATTTTAGCATTTGGCGAAACGCCCTCAATCCCTTGTCCATTCAGAGATGCTCCAATGATACCGGCAATGTGCGTGCCGTGTTCATCCTCTGTCGGGCTTGCGTAAACCGTGTTGTTTCCGTTGTTTGTCTCATCTATGTAGTCCGAAAAATTCCAGCCGCAAATATCGTCGATAAACCCGTTGCCATCATCATCTGTGTTGTTTGCGTTTTCGTTTGTGTTTGTGAAAATATTTTCCGCCAAATCAGGATGGCTGACATCTACGCCTGTGTCAATTACTGCAACCGTCACGCCTTGGGCATTTTCGGCCAGCGTGCGGGAGATATTTATGTCAATCCCTGAAGTCCCGGCATTGCCGTTGACTGTTTGTCCAGTATTTTTAAGGCCCCACTGCTGGTCGAACATGGGATCAAAAAACAACTCTACCATGTAGTTTGGCTCGGCATATTCCACATTAGGGTCGTTTTTTAAGGCCTCTGCAACGGCTTTAGCATCGTCATTTGCACTTATTTCCAAAAGCTCGGTGTTTAGGCTTTTAATCTGCGCTTTGGTGGATATCTTTTTTAATTTTTTCTTCTTTTTCACATTGTTTTTAACCGCTGCAGCGGCAGTTTTAGTTTTGTATTTCACAATGATTTCAGTGGAAACAAACGCATTTTTTTTATTGGCATTATGGTTTGCCGCTAAAGTGACACCTGGTAATATGATAGAGAATATGAGAATGCTAATTAGGAAACATCGAAACCCTTTTATCATAATTCAATCCTCCTTTTATATTACTCCAAAATGGCGTCGTTTGCAAGACGTTCCATCAGACTGCTGTTTTTCCACACCGACAGTACAATTTTGTAATTTTGGTAGTCGTCAGGAACGTTGAATCCAGTTGTAACGGTTGTCGAGGCACCGGCGGGGATGTTCGTTTGAGAGGTTCTAATGTCAATCAGCGTGTTGTCATCCTCGTAAAGCGCCATGATAACAAGTGCTGTTTTTGCATCGTTTGAAACGTTTGTAAGCGTTACCGACCCATTTATAAAGCCGTTTGTAATTGCAGTGATTGGCGTTGTCCCGGCAATTCCACTTGTAAACACCGGGTTGCCGATCATTAATTCATCAACGCCCATGCTGATTTTGAAACCATAACTGGTCGTGATATTCGAGCTTACTTGAATGCCGTATGAAACACCTTTTTCTAACGCGTAATGCTGATTGACGTTAGGTTTTATCTCTGCACCGGTAGAAATGTTAAAAAGTTTTACCGCAATGGCTCCGTGCACAATTGTAATTGAAAAATTTTCACTGATTGCGGGAATAAATTGAAAGCAGTCTGTGTCCTCTTCATAGCTGATATCGCCTGTAATTACCGCACTGATAGGAATCGAATCCGCATTGGAAAAGTCGTTTGCATAGTCATCCGTCGCCTCACCTGGCATCACAAACGCACGCGTAGGGCGGGAAACGATTGTGCCCGATGAGCCAATCCCAAACTGGCCGTACGTGTTGGCGCCCCAAGCATAAATTTCGCCGCTTGCCTTTACCGCCATGCTGTGTCTATCTGACGCGGATATTTTGGCTGCATTGTTAAAGTATTCACCGCTTAATCCCGAATGTGATCTTACCTGCACCGGCGATGGGCGATTCGTATATACCGGATACCCAAGCTGGCTGGAGGTGTTCAGTCCCCAGGCATAAAGGCTGCCGTCATCCTTTATCGCAAGCGTGTGGTTTCCGCCAAGCTCAACTGAAAAAACGTTTTCAAAGTCGCTTCCATCACTATTTTTTGTCAAAACAGGCTTGCTGTTTGCCGGCGTGTTTGAAGTAGAGCCAATGCCAAGCTGGCCGTGGTCATTGTTTCCCCACATATACAACTTCCCATCATCTGTAATGGCCGCACTTGAGTAATATCCGGCGGATATGGATTTGATTCCGCTTAGAATTCCATCCCCAGAAGGATCTGCCACTTTAACCGGAAAAAGCTTGTTAACCGTTGTTCCATCGCCCAACCGCCCTCTGTCGGCATTGCCCCAGGCATACACTGTGCCGTCCGAACACAGCGCAAGGTTATGGGTGTTTCTGGTTGAAATAGCTGTAATTTCATTAAGGGGTGTGCCATTTTCATGTATCACCGGTGCAGCATATCGGACTTTCTCGTAAAGCAAACCAATGCTGCCCAGCTGCCCAACGCTGTTATATCCAAAGCTCCAAACCGTGCCGTCGACTCTGAGTGCCAAGCTGTGGTCGCTGCCTGCTGCAATTGCAATCACGTTTGTAAGCGGCGAGCCGTCCTGACAAACCACCTGAACAGGAAGCGTTTCAAAGCTTGACATGGTTCCGGTGTTGTTGCCCAGCTGGCCATTCCCGTTGTCTCCCCACGCCCAAAGCGTTCCGTCCGATTTTAACGCCAGCGAGTGCCTGTATCCAGCCGCAACCGCCGTGATGTCAGACAAATCGGGCACTTTGATGGCGTCTGCTTTGTTCACTGTTGTGCCGTCGCCGAGCTGCCCCTTTGCGTTGCTGCCTGTGGCGTATACGCAGCCATTGCTCAGCAGTACCAGCGTGTGGTTGTCCCCCGTGCTGATTTGCGCAACACCTGCTGTGGGCGTGTACACTTTTTGCCAGTCATAGGCTCCCTTGCCCATCCCGTCGCCGAGCTGGCCATATTCGTTGTCTCCCCATGCGTATAGCGTGCCGGAAGATGTTAGCGCTAAATTGTGATCGTTCCCACATTCAAAAGCCACCACATCCATTAAATTTATTTTTTCATACGTATGGGTGGTTGAATCACTTACATATAAAAAGTTTTCTTGTACGATTACGCTATTGTAGCTTCCTGCAAAAACGCTTGTAACATTTTGATGCGGTGTTTTGATGGGGGCTTCATAATAATCGTTGGGTGTGTCAAACCCAAACTGCGCAACAGAGTTATCTCCCCACGCCCACACAGTTCCTTCGCTGTCAAGGGCGATGCCAAAATTATAGCCTGCAGCAAAATCTACGATTACTGTATCATCGTCAAATATAAGCGGAAGGGGGGTATTACTGTTAAAATAAGAAGGTATATCCCCCCAAGCCCAAAGCGTGCCGTCATTTTTTAACGCTAAGTTATATTTGCCTTTTGCGCATATCGCAGCTACATCCGATATATTTGTCTGAACAGGAACAGAGCTGCTTACATTTTCGCCATTTCCCAACGCTCCACTGTAGCCGCTTCCCCAAGCCCAAACTGTTCCATCTGCGCGCAGGGCAAGCGTGTGATATTCTCCTCCAGTAATCGCCGTAACAGAGCTTAACCCTTCTACTATGGTGGGATTGTCAATTAAGTTAAAATCATCATATACGCAGCCGTCTTCCCCCAAAGCGATTCCAACGTTATAATAATTTGATGAAATCGCGGTTATATGTTCCAACCCGTCTATTTGAGTTGGAGTGGTTAGGCCATTGTATGTTGAATTGCTAGAAGAATAATTGATCTTTTGGCCCCATCCCCAAACTGTTCCATCCTCTTTTAATGCAAAGCTAGTCTCTATCCCAGCAGCGATATCTTTGACATCGTTTGATATATACACCTTTTGAGGGGTATCCACATATGAACCGCCTTCTCCAAGTCCCATTTGATAATGATGGTTATCCCCGCAAGCATATATGGTTCCGTCTGCCGCAAGCGCAACGGCATGGCCATGTCCAGTTGAGACCGAAACGATATTGGAAAGTTCAAAATGCTTTATATTGACCGTGTCCACGCCAAAAACGCCACAATGGTCATATCCCCAACCGTATACCTCTCCCTCTCTAACTGCAAAAAAATGACAAGTAAAGGTTGCAATTGACGATACATGATTAATTGCGGATACTTTAGATGGGATGACAGTATCCACATAAATTTCATCTTGAGGGCATCCTAACATCCCTTCATAATTATATCCCCACGTATAAACATCACCATTGTCCGAAAGAGCGCCACTATGGTATTGTCCCGCATCAATTGCGATGAATTGGATGTTGCCAGGGTTTGACACGGGCACAAAGTAGGGGGAGGAATCATAATTGCCAATGCCCAATTGCCCATAATGATTTCGCCCGCAAGATAAAATATTCCCGCCACTTGTCAGTGCCAGGCTGTGGTGCCATCCGGCAGCAATTGCCACAATTTCATTTAATCCAGAAACCTGCACAGGCGTTGATGTGTAAGTTTCATCTGTCAAAACGCCCAATTGCCCATAATCATTGAGCCCCCAGGCATATACAGTTCCATCGCTCTTGAGCGCAAAGCAATGCGTGTAGCCCGCCGCGATTGACACAATGTTGTTCAGGCCGTGCACTTGCACCGGCGTCATGGATGCCGTGTTTTCCTGTCCAGAAGCGTCTGTTCCCAGCACTCCATAGGTATCTCCGCCCCAGGCCCAAACAGTGCCGTCTGCCTTTAACGCGAGGGAAAAATATCCGCCTGCCGCAACTTCAATTACATTGTCAAGACTTTCAACTTTTCTGGGAGAAGTATAAATTTCCGGCACAGCGGCTGTTATTTCATAGTTGCAATATTCCCCCCATGTCCATACCGTGCCGTCAGCCTTTAGAAGCACATTGTGATTTCCTCCTGTCGATACCATAGGCGCTTTTGACGTAGCGGAAAGGGTGAGGATTTTTTCGTTATCCGATTTTTCCGGTGCTGGCATTTGGGAAAAATCCGCCTGCTGCGCATAGGCCTCAGCCTCTGCCATCATCCGTTCTGTTGCACGTGAATTTTCCCACTCAATTATTTGCAGCTCCTCTTCGGTAAGGTAAATAACCGATGCGTCATCTTCCTCAAACGAAAGTTCACGGAATATGGAAGTGCCATTATTTAGCGCATTCATTTCAGCCTCGCTCATTTCAGGGAGGGGTGTGTCCTCGCTTGGAGGATAATCCCCGTAACCGCTACCCTCACTTGGAGGCTCTAAAACCTCATTGGATGCGTAGGCAGAAGTAAATATCGTTAAAACTAAGGTGAATACAATAAACAAACTGATACATTTTCTGATCATTGTAAACC
>JAJXRJ010000028.1 GCA_021629085.1 Oscillospiraceae bacterium
CACATAAAAATATGCACCTCCAAAAGTGTCTAACTTTTGGGGTGCATATCAATTTTAGCCGCTCTTTTTTTAATGTTTAGTTAATTGCATATTCACTGGCCTTTTCAAAGGGTTTCAGCATATTTGCCGAATCCCACAAAAACGCCTTGGCATGGTGCGCGCCCGACAGCAGGGTTTTATCTGAAACGCTTGCCGAAACAGACGCCTGCCCGCCCGGCGCAATTTCAACCGGCGTCCCAAAATCAATGGAAAGCAGATTGCCTGCTTGGTCGCACAGCGCAAGCAGCATCACACAGGAAATCGGTGTATCCGCGCTGTTGGAAACCGTTCTTGTGCAGGTGCCGTCCTCCCACGCATCACTGCCGTTTTTGCTGTCAAAGTAGTCAATAATCGCATACGCATTGAAATTTAGTTCCCGCATTTTTTCAATCAATTCCGGATAGTCGTTAAAATCGCGGTCCACAATGCCCTTGTTGGAGTTTAGATTAGACGGGTCGCTTGAGAGCATATCCGGGTCGTTGTCTTGATATTTATACCAGTGCCAGCCCACACAGGTTTTGGATTCCAAAAGGGCCAGCGCATAATTTTGATAGAAATAACCACGGTCAGTCTGGGTGGGCACAATCCAGCCTGCGCCGCTCTCGTTGGTCAGGCCGGGAATGCGCTCTGATGCATCCATGCCTTTGGTATAGCACTCGGTGATAATACAGGGCTTGCCAGACCATCTGTACCAGTTTGCCATCTGCTCTAAGTCGGGCGTCCAAACGCCGTAATAGTTAAAGGAAATCACATCCGCATAGCGCCCGGCAGCCTTAAAAATGCCCTCGCTGGAACGCGCCTCGCCATTGAGCCGGCTCCCCATATACATGTGGTTGGGGTCGTATTTTTGGAATGCCTCCGACACCACGCGGTAATAGTAGTCAAACACAAATTCCCTAAAATCATCCCGGTCACGCGCTGTGATATCAGTGATAGACGCGTCTTCGCCATACCGCTCTTTAAGCCACTCCCACGCCGTATAGTAGCAGTAAATGTAGTTGTCGTCCTCTGGGTCTTGCTTCAAATAATTATCCAGCATGTTTTCTGAAACAGAAATTTCGTTGTCGGAAAACCAGCCGATTAAGTATGGATCATCTTTATATTTTGCCAAAGTCTGCGCTTTTTTGTCCACATAGCTTACAAACTGCGGGTCAAACACTGGCATCACATCGTCTTTAAATATGGTGCTTCCCGAATAAGTCACCATATCACGCGCATAACCATAGGGGCCAATGCAGGAAACCGTTTTGCAATAGGGCATTTTTTCATCCATCATCGCAATGACGCCGTCACCTACGCCCGCACCGTTAAACCCCATGGCCTTAAACTCCGGCGCAATGCTTTTTGCCCAGTTTTCCACCGTGCCATACCGGCGCTGCATACCCGCAATCTCCTTTTCCGATTTGGGCGGCGTCACACTTCCCAGCGCAAAGTTAAACATGGGATGCCCAAGCGGGTCTACCAACCACCAGCGGCCGTCCACCTCTTTGGCGTAAAAGAAGCCCGTGGCATCATACTGCTTGCTCAAAAGGCCGCCGTACATAGAAACCTCCGGCGCGCTCGTAGTGGGTGTAAACTCCCGCAGCGAGCTGACCACACGGGTTTTCGTAGGGGTAAAATTGGTATAGGGCTTTTGGTTACGGTTGACGCCTACAGTGATGTAATCATATGCATCGTCCGCCTCCTCTTCCGGCTCGGATAAAGACGGATTGGGCACGCTGCCGGGCTCTCCCCCAATGTCCATCAGCATAAGCCTCGGCGGATCGGCGCTCTCTTTTGCACCAAAGCTGAGCTGTAGATTATAGGTGTGCAAATCTTTTACCGCAACGCTTAACACTGATTCCCCGCGCGCCAAAACCTCATTGACAAAGGACGTCAAGTCAAAATACACATTCCGATCCACTTTCTTTACCGTCTGTGCGTCAATGGCCGCGCCAAGCGCAGGTGCATTGTTCCAGGTGAGGCTATACTCTGTCCAGTCATTATCATTTATGGCAAACGCCGTGAGCTCCTGCTCGGCCGCGCCTTCTAACACTGTGGTTTTAAGCTTTAAAAATGCGCCGCCCACAACGCTGGCATCTGCCTCGCTGACGTCAAATTTTAAAACTGAATAGCGCGAATACTGTGGGGCATTGGGCGCGGTTTTTACACGGAGGCTGGATTCTGTGCCGAAGCTTTTGTCGGCCTCGGTGCCGCCGTTGACATAGGTGTCGTCTGTGGGCTTAAAGTAAACCTCCGTGTCGCTTATCTTTTCCACCTGGGGGATTTCGTTTTGCGGCCCCATATATTCCGCGCGGGATTCTTTTAATATCCGCTGTGCATTTTCAATGGCGTTTTCCACAGTGGCACCGGAAAAACCCAGCCCGTCGTCAAGCGGCGGGATGGGGTCGGGCGTGCCGCCGTATTTGAGGTCCAGCACAGGGCCGTTTCCGCTCTCGCGGCTGTAAAAATCCGCCCGGTGGTCCACCTGTTCGCGGTCATACAGCGCCAAATACAGCACCTGGTCGCCGTCTTCTATGGCGTCCTTCACACTCTGGGTGACGTCAATGTCCACCGTCTTATTGCCCCGCACCGCGTATCCCACACCCGCCACACGCTTTAAACCTGGGCTCCCAGAATAGATGACCGCATGTTCCTCAAACGGGTGGGTGACAAATGCGCGGACGGCAAAGCCGCCGGCTACATTGTCGCACGACTGCATATTCAGCCGTACGACGGCATTGGACAAATTTTCGGCAGACACGCCGGATATTGGGAATGCCAAATACACCTTACGGTTATAGTCCTTTGACCCCGTGGCTTTAAACTCCAAAAGCTCTGCGTCTCCATAATTTGTCGTTTCATACAGGCCGCCCCGCACAAAGGTATCCGCAGACACAGGGATCATTTGATGCGTCTCAGGCGCCGCAAGGGCTGGAAGCTGAAACAACACACAGGCAAATACCAACACAACTGCCACTTTTTTTACAAAACACGTGCGTTTTTTCTCGCTCATATTAGTTCCCTCTATTTTCTATAGATTGATAGTATTATTATATCGTAATTGGAAATGGGATGTCAATAGATTTGAAGCATACCAATCCCTATATTTTTGCGCGGCAGGCCGCCAAAGCAGGAGCCCTAGTTTTGCCTGCGCACTACCTTATAGTCGTCGCCCGACCGGTAATAGGGGCAGTCTTTAAAGCTTCCCTTTAAAAATTGCAGCATTTCGTCCTCATCCAGCGACACCGCGCAAATGTATCCTTCCAAATCCTCGTCAAAATAATAGTTGACACAGTCTTCACACTTATCCATTTTTGCATGCTTCCTCCCTTTCAAACCGCGCTGTGCCCCACCAGTTTGGCATCAGTGTGTGCAGGCGCACGGTGGTTTTGGCCGTATAATCGGTTAAAATTTCAATGTCCGGACTGTTTTTGGAAAGCTGCATCAAAAGCTCCCGGCACGCGCCGCACGGGAAGCCCACCGTGCCATCCGCCATCACGCATACCAGCTTTGTAATTTCATGTTCGCCCTGCGTGAGCATGGTGGAAATGGCATTGCGCTCGGCGCACATACCCAGCGTGCAGGCGGTGTCAATGCAAACGCCGGTGTAGATGGCGCCGGACTTGCTAAGGATTGCACTCGCCACACCGCCCGCCTCCACAAAGGGCGAGACCGTCCGCGGGCGCAGTGCCGCTGCCGCACATTGATATAACCGTTCCCAAATCTCCTCTTCCACAAAAACCGCCTCCCGTCCTTTTTCTATGGGCAGTATACCACATTTTCCCCATGTGTTCAACCGGCTGGGAAATTTTTACTGCAAATGAAATTTTAATATTTACTTCCCACAAAAATTGTGATATGATAATGTTGAAATTAAGCATATCAATCCGGCGCGCGAAGCGGCGGATGCAAGCATAGCAGAAAGGAATGGATTGAAAATGGAACACTACTATCAGCCTGAAATCGAGTGCGCCTCTAAAGAGCAAATCCGCGCCTGGCAGGATGAACGGCTTGTAAAGCAGGTGCGGCATGTGTATGACCATGTGCCCTACTACAAAAATTTAATGGACAAAAAAGGCGTGACGCCCGACGATATCCGCTCGACGGACGACCTTTTTAAGCTGCCCTTTCTCACAAAAGACGACCTGCGGGACGCATATCCCTATGGCCTTTTGGCAGTCCCGCTGTCCGACTGTGTGCGCATCCAGTCCACCAGCGGCACCACAGGGCGGCGGGTGGTGGCGTTTTACACCCAGCACGATATCGACTTGTGGGACGACTGCTGTGCACGCGCCATTGCGGCGGCGGGCGGCACCAAGGACGACGTGGTGCACGTAAGCTATGGCTACGGCCTGTTCACCGGCGGCCCGGGGCTCAACGGCGGCTCGCATAAGCTGGGCTCTTTAACGCTTCCCATGTCCTCCGGCAACACGGAGCGGCAAATCCAGTTCATGTGCGATTTGGAATCCACCATCCTCTGCTGTACCCCGTCTTACGCGGCATACTTGGGCGAATCCATCTGGGAGCGCGGGCTGCAGGATCAAATCAAGCTCAAAGCCGGCATTTTCGGCGCAGAAGCCTGGAGTGAGGAAATGCGCCGGGACATTGAGCAAAAGCTGGGCATCAAGGCGTATGACATCTATGGCCTCACTGAGATTTCCGGCCCGGGCGTGGCATTTGAGTGCAGCGCGCAAACCGGTATGCACATCAACGAAGACCATTTCATTGCGGAAATCATTGACCCCGATACTGGGGAGGTATTGCCGGACGGCGAAAAAGGCGAGCTGGTGTTCACCAGCATCACCAAACAGGCGTTTCCGCTCTTGCGCTACCGCACGCGCGATATCTGCGTGCTCACCCGCGAAGCATGCCCCTGCGGGCGCACACACGTAAAAATGTCCAAACCCATGGGCCGCAGCGACGACATGCTGATCATAAAAGGCGTCAATGTGTTCCCCTCGCAAATTGAAACCGTGCTCTTAAATAAGGGCTATCCTGCCAACTATCAAATCATTGTGACCAGGGAGCACAACAGTGACAAGCTGGAAGTGCAGGTGGAAATGACGCCTGAGATGTTTTCAGACACCGTAAGCCAGGTGACAGAGCGGGAAAATCAGCTTGTTGACGCACTAAAAGCCATGCTGGGCATTTATGCCAAGGTGCGGCTGGTGGCGCCCAAGACCATTGCAAGAAGCGAGGGCAAGGCCGCGCGGATTATTGACAACCGCAATTTATATTAAAGGAGGAGTTTGCATGACGGTCAAACAAATCTCTGTATTTTTGGAAAACAAGCCCGGCAGGCTTGCGGAGTTTACAGATGTGCTGCGTCAAAAGCAAATTGACATGCGCGCATTGTCCATTGCGGAAACGCCGGATTTTGGCATTGTCCGTATGATTGTGGACGACCCGTTTAACACGGTGTGCGTATTAAAGGACGCGGGCTATATCTCCTCCATCACGCCGGTGCTGGCAGTGGCGGTGCCCGACGCGCCTGGAAGCCTGTGCAATATTTTAA
The DNA here is from genome assembly GCA_021629085.1 of Oscillospiraceae bacterium. GTDB lineage: Bacteria > Bacillota > Clostridia > UMGS1810 > UMGS1810 > JAJXRJ01. The sequence goes on from JAJXRJ010000028.1 coordinate 5,537, forward strand.
AAATTTTGGGGGAAGCGGGTATCAATTTGGAATATACCTACGCGTTTATCACCCGCAACAAAGACCTCGCCTACATGATTTTGCGGGTGGAGGACAACGACCGGGCTGTGACAGCGCTCACAGAGCACAATGTCAAACTGATGACACAGGACGAATTATACAAGCTGTAATCGCGCTGCCTTGAATCCGAAATGAAAAACGGCCCGCTTTTTAGCAGGCCGTTTTTTGGTTGTATTTTATATAAATTTATGATAGACTAAAATTATCTTCTAAAAAGGAGTGTGAATCAAATGAAGGTTGTCATTGTGGGCGGCGTGGCAGGCGGCGCATCGGCAGCGGCACGGCTTCGGCGGCTGGATGAACAGGCCGAAATTGTCGTTTTGGAACGCGGGCCATACATTTCCTATGCCAACTGCGGCCTGCCCTACTATATCGGCGGGGATATTTCGGAAAAAAGCGCTTTGACGCTGCAAACGCCGGAAAGCTTTTACAGCCGGTTTCGCATTGATGTGCGCGTCAACAGTGAAGTGACTGCCATTGACCGGGCAAACAGACAGGTGACGGTGCAGTGCGGTGAAACCGTCTATCAGGAACGCTATGACAAGCTGATTCTGTCACCCGGTGCAAAGCCCATACTCCCGCCCATTCCGGGTGTGGACAGCGAGCGGGTGTTTACCCTTCGCACCATTCCCGATACGGAAAAAATCCGTGCGTTTATTGAGACGCACCAGCCCAAAACAGCCGTGGTGGTGGGCGGTGGCTACATTGGCGCAGAAATGGCGGAAAACCTTTCGCAGGCCGGACTCTCGGTCACCATCGTGGAGCTTTCTGACCACGTCATCGGCCCGCTGGACTTTGATATCGCCTGTGAAGTCCGGAGCTATTTGGAACACAAAGGCATCCGCGTGCTGTTAAACACCGGTGTGGAAGCCATTTCGCTGGAAACGGACGAAACACTCTTGGTATCTTTGTCAAAAAGCCGTTCGCTCAAAGCCGATATGGTGCTGCTCTCGGCGGGCGTTTTGCCGGATACCGCGCTTGCCAAAGCGGCGGGGCTTGTACTGTCCCAAAAAGACGCCATCCGCGTGGATCAACATATGCAAACATCCGACCCGGACATCTATGCGGTGGGCGACGCGGTGGAAATTGTAGACTATGTGTCCAAACATCCCGGCTATGTGCCGCTGGCCGGCCCTGCCAACAAGCAGGGGCGCATTGCGGCGGATAACATTTGCGGATATCCAAGCGTTTACAACGGCACACAGGGCTCAAGCGTGCTCAAGCTGTTTGATATGACCATTGCCGCCACGGGCTTAAGCGAGCGCGCGGCGCGGGCGGCAGGCTATGCTTGCGACAAGGTGTTCACCTTTTCTCCCTCCCATGCGGGCTATTATCCCGGCGCGTCCAACCTTTCTATCAAAACCGTGTTTGAATTGGAAACCGGAAAAATTCTTGGCGCGCAGATTGTGGGGTTTTCAGGCGTGGACAAGCGGATCGACGTGTTTGCCACTGCCATCCGGGCCAACATGACCGCGTTTGATTTAGCCCAGCTGGAACTGGCCTATGCGCCGCCCTACTCCTCTGCCAAAGACCCGGTCAACATGGCGGGGTTTGTGATAGAAAACATCCTTACAAAAAAATTCAAACAGTTTCACTGGCACGACGTTGCTACCCTCCCAAAAGACGGCAGCGTCACGCTGCTGGACGTGCGGACAGACAGCGAACGCAAAAACGGGTTTATTCCCGGGTCGGTGCACATCCCGCTGGACCGTCTGCGCGGCGCAATGGATAAGCTGGACAGGCAAAAGCCCGTTTACGTCAACTGCCACAGCGGGCTTAGAAGCTACATTGCCTGCCGCATCCTTACGCAAAACGGCTTTGACTGCTACAATCTTTCGGGCGGATTCCGGCTGTATGAAAAAGTGATGTTAAACGCCGCATTTGACGGCACGCCGCGTCACGCATGCGGCATTGCGCTTTAACAATTACACCTTTTTAAAAGGTATAATTGAATAAAATCAACACACCCTAACATTTGGGAACTACAAAAAGGAGATGGCTATAATGGCAAAACCAGACAAGTTAAAATTCTTTTACTGCAAGCACTGCGGCAATCTTGTGCAAATGGTTCAAAACACCGGCGTGCCGGTGGTGTGCTGCCACGAACCCATGCTGGAGCTTGTTGCAAACACTGCGGATGCGGCGCAGGAAAAACATGTTCCGGTGGCAGAATTGGAAAACGGCGTTTTAAATGTTTGTGTGGGAAGCGTGGAGCATCCCATGAATGACGAGCATTACATTCAGTTTGTTTGTGTGGAAACCGACTGCGGCACACTTCTCACCTATTTGAGCCCGGACGATGCGCCCAAAGCACAATTTGTGATTCCGCCCTGCCAAACGCCTTTGGCAGTGTATGAATACTGCAATCTGCACGGCCTGTGGAAGCTGGACCTTTCGGCACAAGCCAAATAACATCCGGCCTGCTTTTGCAGATGTGTTTGTTTCACAGGCAAAAATCCCGTCCATACAAGGACGGGATTTTTTTCACAACATTTTCTTATCGATATCTCTTAAGAAAATGTGCGATTTTAAAGCTCTGCTTCCAAGCTGTTTCGAACACGAAATGCAGTGGGTGTTTCGCCAAATTTCATTTTAAAGTTCCGGCAAAAATAGCCCGCATTGGAAAACCCCACTGTTTCCGCAATTTCCTGTATGGAGCGGCCAGTTTCTGCCAGCATTGCCTTTGCCTGATCCAGGCGGATTTCATTCAGTTTTTGCACAAAGGTCACACCATATACAGACTTTACAATCCGCTCTGCCTGCCGCACGCTGACGTTTAGCGCTTCTGCAAGTGCGCTCACCTTTAAATCGGTGTCATACTGCCTAAAAAACACGTCCAACTGGAACTTCCGGTCGGCCTGGATATCCTTTTTCGGGATGGGGATGTCAGATGCGGCATCCCCGCTCACCTTGCGCGCTGCCGACACAATCACCAGCGTCAGAAGGGCTTCCAGCGCACTGACACACCCCACCTTTTTCCGGTTGATTTCTAAAATCATCGTTTTAGGAAGCTGAAACAACTGTGCGTCGTCTGTTCCAAACCAAAACGGGTGCGCGCACAAAATCCGCGCCGCGCGGAACAAATCGCCGTGCGGCCGGTCTTTTTGTTTGATGTTGCGAATGTCCAGCCCAACACAATACTCCGTCATAGGCTGGTTCGCATCGGACGCCTGCTCATGATAAACGCCCGGCCCAGTGATGTAAAAGGTACCCGGCACAATGGAATACGCCCGCCCTTCCACCCGGAGCGTCCCATACCCGTCGGGAATAAAGTGCAGCTCAAAGTTGTTGTGGCAATGGTTTTTTGTGTGCCACGGATACCTCGGCGGTTCATAGTTGACAAACAGCAACGACATCTGGGCGCCGCCGTCCTGCAGCCGCACGCTGTTTTCGCTCAAAAGCAGCCGGCTTGTATCATTCATCTCCCATCGCCTCCCCTATTGCAAAAATTCGCCGTTCATTTTCAAATTCCTTGTAAAATTACGACACATCATAGAAAAAAACGTCTGTTTTATGGATTTACAAATCTTTGTTACAGGGCTATAATAGCAGTGTATATTATATAATAAAGGAGACAGATGTTATGCCCGGAATTTTAACCCCCATCCTGCATTCTGCAGCTTGTATTAAAAAACATCCGCAAAACCCCATTTTGACAAATCAAGACGTCCCCTATCCGTCCGATTTGGTATTTAATGCAGGCGTTGCGAAGATCAACGGAACATATGTGATGCTGTTCCGCAACGACTACGACCACATTGTAAACGCACAGTTTGGCGGCACCAACATCGGCCTTGCCACAAGCAAGGACGGCATTGTGTGGGAAGTGGCGAAAAAGCCGTTTTTCTCGCAAGAGGACATTGGCGACCCGGAAATCAGCCGGTTTTACGACCCGCGCATCACAGTGATTGACGGCCGCGCATACATTTGTTTTGCCGTGGACACCCACCATGGCATCCGGGGCGGCATTGGTGTGACAGACGACTTTGAACACTTGGAGATTTTACATATGACCGCGCCGGACAACCGCAACATGGTGCTGTTCCCGGAAAAAATCGGCGGGCTGTATGTGCGTTTAGAGCGGCCGTTCCCGGTTTATGGCCGGCCAAAAGACCCCAAATTTGACATTTGGCTGTCAAAATCGCCCGACTTACGCTATTTTGGCGATACGTCTTTGCTGCTCGCGGTGGAAAATGTGCCCTACGCCAACGACAAGCTTGGCCCCGCCGCGCCGCCCATAAAAACCAAAAAAGGATGGCTTACCACCTTCCACACGGTGGACATTGAAGAAGACCGCGGTAAAAACGGCTGGGAGGAACGGCCGTGGAAAAAGCGCTACTGCGCAGGGCTGATGCTCCTAGATTTGGAAGACCCGACCAAAATCGTGGGCATGGCAAAATCGCCCCTCATCGCGCCGGAAGAATCCTATGAAACGGACGGTGGGTTCCGCAACAGCGTCATCTTCCCGGGCGGCATGATTTTGGAGGATACCGGGGAAGTAAAAATTTACTACGGCGCATCCGACACGTTTGAGTGTTTGGCAACCGCCGATGTGGACGACCTGATTGCGCTTTGCTTAAATTGAGCCGCGCTCGAAAGAGGGATGGAAAATAGCAGGGATCCAATGTATAAACCAAGGACGCACAGGCAAAACACCGTGCGTCCTTGGTTTAATCTTTTATTTGCAAAAGCCACGCCCGATAGGCGGCAAGTGAAAACGGCGGCATGCCGCAAATGTAGTGGTTGCGCCCCGGTTTTCCATTTGCCGTCCACGAAATGAGCAGGCAGCGGTGGGCACAATAGGGCATCCGGATTGCAGCAAGCGGCGTGGTTTTGTTTTTGCCCACAGAAAAACGTCCCGCGCGCAATGTCTCGCCCGTTTCTGCGTCCAAAACCACATAGTCGCCGCTCACTTCATTTAACGTGTCGTTTGCCGCCATCAGGGTGAGGTTCCAGTTTTGAATTTCGTCCATCATCAGGCAAAATGGCTGCTGTGACCGCTTGATATAGTGGTATGCCAGCTTTTTCTCAAAATAATAATCTACCACCGCGTCGGAAAACTGCGGCCAGCCATCCAAAAGGTTCCACCACAAAATGCCTGTGCGGCGCGGGCGCTGGCAGCGCATGTGCTCAATGAAAAACTTGAGCGCCTCGGCCTGTGAAATCTGGGATGCGAACGAGAAATCCTCCAGGTTTTTGGGGATTTCGCCAAACAGCTGCTCAATTTGGTTTGCCATGAGCTGCACGCGGCCATCATCATTGTGCTGGTCAGAAGAGTGCAAAATCCAGGCACTGTTGTTTTGATAGGGCCACACGCGCGCCGCGCTCAAAAAACGCCTGACCGAACTGGGCGCCGGGCAGCCGTGATAGCCGATTTCGCTCACAAAATGCGCATTGCTGTTTTGATAATACGGGCTTTTAAAATAGTCCCGCGGCCCCCACAGATGGTCCTCCGGAAGCATACTGGTATCTGCCGCCTGCACAACGACGGGCGAAAAATAGGGGGAGCTCGGAAGATAGGGCCTTCCTATGTCGTTTTCATACACAACCCGCTTTAACACCTCGCGCGTCAGCACATTGCCGTTTGGGTCGGCGCCCCGCAAGGAGAGCATCTGGTCGCACTCGTTGTCGCCCGACCACAGCGCAATACACGGGTGGTTGCGCAGCGCGCGCACAATGGTTTCGGCCTCTGTTTTCAGTTCCGCCATAAATGTCTCATCTTGCGGATATGCATTGCATGCCATGGCAAAATCCTGCCAAACCAAAATCCCGTTTTGGTCGCAAAAGTCAAAAAACGCATGGTCCTCATATACATTGCCGCCCCAGCACCGCACCATGTTGCAGCCAATGTCTTTTAAAAGTGCAAGCGCACGGGGAAGCCGCACAGCGTCTCGGCTGTGATAGGCGTCCAGCGGCACCCAGTTGGTGCCCTTTACAAAAATCTCTTCCCCGTTTACTACAAACGCAAACTGCCCATTTGTGCCATCCGTGGTGTCAGTGCGCAAAAGCTGGACAGTGCGGATGCCAACTGCAAATTCCGCACTTGCCAAAACCGCGCCGTTTTGCATCAGCCGCATCTGTGTCTGATACAGATTGGGCGCGCCATAGCCATGCGGCCACCAAAAAAGCGGGTTTTTCAGCTTCACATCCACCACGCCGGCACGATGCTTTGCCGGCATTTTTTTATAAAACGAAGATTTGCCGCATCGCCCCTCCACTTCTATTTCACAGCCCGCATCTACGCGGTTTATTTCATAGCAAAACCGGAGCGTCACTTGCGTTTGCGACACGGCGCCTAAAAGGCCGTATGCCGTTTGCAAAAATTCATATGCATCTGGCTGCTCCAAATACACACTCCGCCAAAGGCCCGCGCTGATTGCGCGCGGCATGATGTCCCACCCCTGGCAGTGCGGCGGCTTGCGGATATGGATGAGCTCAGTGGTGTGAATGAGGCTTCCGTGATAGATGGAAAACAAGCTGTTTTTGCTTGCTTCCGCTTGCCCGGTGATGGGGCAAATGTGTACAAACAGCTTGTTTTGTGCCAAAACCTCCACGTCAAACACCGCTGGAATAAACGCGTTGTGCGACGTGCCAATCAGCCGCCCGTTGAGCCAGTACTCCGCAAAGCAGTCCACGCCCAAAAAACGAAGCCGCACAGGTTTTCCCGTAAATGCTTCTCCCAAAAACTCTGTCCCATACCACCACTCATAGTCCTCAAACGCCTCGGCCTGCAAAATATTTTCATCCAAAAACAAATCCTTTGGAAGATGCCCGCTTTCCGATAAATCCAGCTCCACATTGCCCGGCACCTGTGCGTCTATGCACAAAACATCCTGAGCTGCAAGCGCATCCGGCGTGGTTACATCCACAGTGCCGCGGCGGTAAAACCAAAGCTTCCATTTTCCGTCCAAACATTTCTGATTCATCGTCCCGCTTCCTTTCCAAATAATTCCCGCTCCAATGCGGCACACAAAAAGTGATACACCGGCAGGTGATTTTCCTGCACCTGATATGTTTGACGTGCCGGTACGGCAATGTATGTATCACACAGCGCATGCAGCGGGCAGTCCGCACTGCCCGTCATGCCCATCACGTGCATCCCCTTTAATTTTGCCGCTTTTGCCGCATATAAAATGTTGTTGGAGCTTCCCGACGTGGAAATGCAGATGAGCAAATCCCCCGGTGTGCCATAGCCGTATACCATCTGGGCATAGGCCATATCCGCACAAACGTCGTTTGCATAGGCGGTGAGTGCGGCGGTCTGCTCCATAAGCGAGATGGCGGGAACGGCTTGCTGCAGCGTTTCACGCATATAGGCCGCATCCTTGGGAAACAGTTGTTCCAGCCTGTTTGCATCCTGTTTGGGAATGGGACGTTTACACAAAAATTCCTTCATGAGCTCCCCTGTAATGTGCGCACAGTCGGCACAGCTGCCGCCGTTGCCGCAAAGAAGGAACTTGTTCCCGCTTTTGGCCGTCTGCACCATCCATTGCAGCGCCGCCTGTATCTGACTTTTGCAGGCATACAGCGCCGGATAGCGTGCAAACAGCTGGTTTTTGTCTGTCATAGTTCTCCCCGCCTTCCCAAATCTGCGACCACAAGCGCCGCACAGTCGCCAATCGAATCGCCAAGCTGTGCCGCCTTTATCACGCATTGTTTTCGTGCGCTGCAAAGGCTCTCCGCATCCATTACCGCTTCCATGGGCGTGCGCAGCAAGTGCTCACACCGGGCAAACACACTGCCTATCACAATGCACTCCGGGTTGAGCAAATCGATTAATACAGCAAGCCCACGCCCAAGCTGTTCGCCACACATCTTAAAAATCCCCAAAGAAAGCGCATCGCCTGCATCGGCGCATTCTGCCACCTGTTTTGCGGTGATGGAAAAAAGCCCGGCGCGGTCTTTACAAAATGCGGGCGCATGCCCCATTTGAAAACACGCCTCCGCCTGGATGCGCGCCAAATTTGCAATGCCGCCGCCGCTGCAAAACCCTTCAAACGAGCCCGCCTTGCCGTAGCCTGCAGGGCCGAACCGCTCCATACGCACATGGCCGATTTCCCCCGCCATGCCGCCTGCGCCGCGGTACAATCTGCCGTTTAAAATAAGCCCCGCACCCATGCCGGTGCCAAAGGTGAGAAACACCATGTGCGCACATCCCTTTCCCGCGCCGTATTTCCACTCTGCAAGTGCGCACGCGTCGGCGTCGTTGCACAAATAGGCGGGCGCACAAAGCGCTTGTTCCAGCATTTTGACAATTTCCACATGATCCCAGCCCGGCAGGTTGGGCGGCGACAAAATCATGCCGCGTTTGCTGTCCAGCGGGCCGCCGCAGCTGACGCCCACCGCTGAAATGTTTGATGCGCACATCGACATTGCCGCGTCCGAAAGCTTTTTTAGAAGCGTCCCCGGCGTCTCCCCTGCCGTGGCAAATTCCACCCGGCCCTGCACCACGCATCTGTCTTTAGAGGCTGTCCCGCACACCACGGCACATTTGGTGCCGCCAATGTCAATTCCAATATCCATCTTAGTTCCCCCCTTTTGTTGTCATTGTAATACAACCAGGCGGCTGGTTTCTTGCCAAATTGTCAGTTTTTTGTGTTGTTTTTTCATATTATTATTGAAAAATATGATAATAGACTGTATAATAAAGGAAAAAGAAGGGGGCGGAATTAATGGTAAAAAGAAGCGGTGAATCACACCGGCGGCTGCTGGCAAAGGACAATATCCAGGCGGCGGATATGGCCACTGCGCGCAAACACACGCTTCAAAACTGCTATCCGCTCCACTGGCACGATTTTTTTGAGCTGGAATTTGTGCTCTCAGGCACCGGCACACAGACGCTCAACGGCGTTGTCTACCCCATGCGGCCGGGCACGGCATATTTTCTATCCCCTGCCGATTTCCACGCAATTGCCGTCGATGGGAAGATGGAAGTGCTAAACATTATGATGCATGAAGATTTGGTGCCGGAAGCGCTCAAACAAAAGTCGCTTTTTGAAAAGGAAAACTTGCTTTTTTATCTGCCCGAACCCGCATTTGCACAGGCAAAAGCACTGGGCGGGCTTTTGGTTTTGGAATGTGAGGCAAAGCTGGATTTCTATGGGGAGGCCGTTTCCCATTTACTGCACACGCTCTTTTTAACTGTGCTTCGGTGTACCAATACCAAGCCGGTTGTGCACGCATCAACCCCTCCTCTTGCAAGCGCCGTCTCTTATTTACACATCCACTTTCGGGAAAACCCGTCTCTTTTGGAAACTGCCCGGGCAGTGCACGTAAACCCCAACTACCTAAGCGGGCTGTTTTCCAAAGAATTGGGCCAGACCTACACCGCCTACCGAAACGGCCTCAAGCTTGCGTGTGCCAAAAGGCTTTTGCGCACCAGTGCGCTTTCTGTCACTGAAATCTGCTTTGCCGCCGGGTTTTTATCGCTTTCCCACTTTTTAAAAACGTTTCAAAAAGCATACGGCACTTCCCCTGCAAACTACCGCAGGGAAACCGCACCGCATTTGCAAAAAGGCGCAAAACGGCCCCCAGCGTAATTGGGGGCCGTTTTGCTATTTCTTTTTGGGCAGGGAGAAAACCAAATTGCCCGTGATATGCCTTGCCTCATAATACCGCCCGTGTTCATCCTCTACAAATCCGCCGTCAAACGGTTCGCTAAAAATGTACGGGTCGTAAAACGAATTGTGCACCACACAAACATCGCCGTTTGCGCCACGTTCCGGGAAAAACCGGACAATGGCATCCTTTAAGCCGGAAAGCTCGATGCGCCGGTGCATGATGTGGCTGACCGGCGGCAGCTCTCTTGCGCGCACCACGCCGTCTTTCTGCTCCACAAAGATCCGGCATTCGCTGTGCGCCGCCTTGGGGAACCGGTAACTCGACCATCCGTCTTTGAGTTTCGTTTCACAGCCCAAAAGCACCGGTGCGCCCAGCGGGAACAAAAAGCGCGATTCCACTGTTGTATCAGGCAAATAAACGGAAAACCACAGTGCGCCGTCATTTTTGGAAAGCATCAAAACCGGCGGCTTGCACGTTATTTCACACTTGTGAAATGAGATGCCATAGCCCAGCCGGGAAATTGCATCCAAAAGCAGGGCTTCGCCGTGGAAAAACAGCTCTTCCGGGTGGGATACCGGCAGTTTTTTGCCCTTTACCACGTCGCAGGAGCAGGTGGCGCGCAGCCAAACGCAGTTCTTGCCCGCCGTTGCAACCACTTTACCGCCGGCATAAGCGTAAGGCACAGCGCCAGTATCGTTTAACAGCTCAGTGTCAATGCCGCCCGCGCATAGGATGGGATTGTGCTTGATGACGCCCATGGGCTTTTTATCCAGCACAAACGGCAGCTCGCCTGAAACCGGATGTCCTGCCGGGCGCACATTTACAAGCTCCAAAAACGCCTTTCCCGCGCGGGCGACGGTTCCGTAAAATATCATTTTGCCGCCGGAGCGCACATAGTCGATTGCCGCGCGCTCATAATCGGAATCCGCCTCCGGCACCGGCGACACCAAAATGCTTGTTTGATAAATTTCTTTCTTGTGCTTTACAAAATTGTCCGCAGACACCACGCTCGATATGGGTGCGCCGTGGTTGATTGCCCCGCGGATGAACCAGTCGCCGGCATACATTTCGCGGATGGACGGCTCGTCGCTTGCCCTGCTGTACTGGGAAAACGGGTACACCCAAACCACAGGGGAGGGCTGGTCCGGCGCGTCCTTCGCCGCTTTTAGCAGGTGCGGCAGCGGCTCGTATACGCATGCGTCCGGCATGTCGCCGTAGGAATTGTCCACTGTGAGAAGGTTTAAATGCGTGGGGCTTTTCATGTTTCCCGCTTGGTCAATGCGCGCGGCGGCCATGGGCAGGTAGATGTCGTGCGGCTGGCCCTGGTAGCGGTCATACCACGGGCTGTTCACCCACCATGGGTCGTGGATGTAATACCGGAACAGATACATATCGTCCGGCACCTCGGCCACGCGGGACAAATATCCCGCAATCTCCAGCCCAAAATCCCCGTCCAGCGCGGCCCAGGGTGAATTGGGCGGCGGAAGGAGGTTTGGCACCGCGTCGTAAATGTCTTTGAGCGGCACGCCGTCGGTGGCCATGTCAATGCCCATCGTCAGATTAGTGCCCCGCGTTTCAATGGGAAAGTCCGGGCACTCGGCGCGAAACAGCTTCCAAAATTCCAGCACGTCCTGCTTGACGCCGGGCAGTGCGCCAATATCAAAGGTTTCGCCGTCAAACACCGCGCCATAGGGGCTCCAGGTTTCGCGGCCAAAGCCGATCCCATTGGACAGCCAGATGTAGTCAAACCCCATGTCTGTCAAAAAGTGCTGGCACTGCCGGCCCAAAAAGGTGCCAAACGGCAGCCCCTCCGGAATGCCGTCCGGAAAACCCGCGTAAGGGACAGAATCCGCATGCAGGCGAGTGTAGGAACACACCATGGACGTATTTCCCATGTCCGCGCCGGTGCAGATTTCGTTGTGCCGGTTGTATTTAAAATCCGACTTTGCAAACTCCGGCCCGGGGTCAAACGTCTCCCCCACCCGGATGTCCTTGCCCAGCATTTCTTTGCCAACCCGTTTGATGGCTGCGATGATGGTTTTCAAAATCCGATAGGTCATTACCGGTGGATGCTCTATGTACAAATGATGGTGTGCGTGCAGGCTGACGCCCTCCGGGTCGGTTTTGGTATTCCACTTGCGCCGGCGGTTGGCAACGCCCAAAAAATAGCACCATTCAAACGGTTCGTCCAAATCGCCCTTATACTCCAAAATTTCTGAGCCGTCCGCCGTCCAAAGCATCACCGAAACCTGCTTTGCATGCTTTACAAGCGGCTTCCACTGCTCAAACATGGTTTTTAAAACCGACTCAATGTAGGCGGTATCCGTCTGCTTAAACGGCTTTAAGCTCATTTCCAGTGTAATATTTTGAAACATGGTCATTCCTCCGCTTGATAGAGTTTTTGATACACCGCTTCAAACAGGCGGCGCCCAATGATTTTGTTGGCAGAAACGCTGTTGTGGATTCCATCGGTAGTGGGAAGGCCCACCGTCGGCACAAAGAGAATGTGCGGCTGTGTTTTGGAAAGCGTCTCCTGCACATGCCGCATGGTTTCCCAACTCTTATCATTGCTCCCAATATCACGGTCATAGTGGTTGAGCCCGCAGGTGATAAACGGCAAATCCGGCTGGTTTAAATCAGCGCGCAGGCGCGAAACCATGTTGAGAAACCTGTCCGCATAGCCGTCGGTATTGTTAGAAATCGCTTCGCTCTCCCCCTGATACCACAAAACGCCTTTTATCCTCCCGCATTTTTTGGCACAGCAAAGCATGTTTTGATAAAGCGTGCCCGTTTCATCCGGATTCCAGAGCGCCATGCCCGAGCCGCCCAGCGCTGTCTGCACCAGGCCGACGGGATAGCCCAGCGCGCCGCAGAGCAGTTTTGCAAAACACAAATACGGGCTGTGCCCGGGATTTTTTTTGTCCCGGTTGACTTTTAAGCTTCCGGTGCTGTCGCCCAGCGGATGCGCGGCCAAATCCCAATGGCCGCTGTTGCGCAAAAGGTGCACGCCAAGCATGGGCGGGTCATCATAGGCTTCGCGGCCAAATCCCACCGCATTGCTCTGCCCGGCGATTACAAATACATCCCCCACCCCCACGTGAAACCGCTTGTCGCCCTGCCGCGCAAGCTCCAAATCCTCATCTGATTCCCGAAGGCAGGTTGCAATGGTGTAAAGCCCAGGCGGAACCTTTTTAAACTCCACGCTCCATTGATTGCCCGACTGCTGTGCCTTTTTCCAGTCTATGGCCGTACGCCCGGTTTTTTCGCACAAAAGCTTTGCATACACCTGCCCGCCCTCTTTCGTGCCGGCAAGGAACATGGGAAGCTCTTTTTGCAGGATTTCAAAGTTTTGCGGTGCTTGTGAAACGTATGCGCCAATCACTTGACAATCACGCTTTCTATGTTCAATATCCGTGCGATTTTTTCAATGGCCTTTGCATGGTGCCCAATGCCCAGCGCATAGTGATGCGTGGGGCCCTCCATCACCCAGCGTTTGATAAACGTCTTGGTGTCGGGCAAAAAGTGCCCGCGCGTGTTGGTGTTGCCAGTGGGCGGGATAGGCCCTTTTTTGGATTCCCCTTCGCCAATGACAAATTTGAATGCGCCGCTTTGCGTTTGCGTGATGCCAAGCATGGTGATGGGGCCCTCTTTGATGTGAAACTCCACCGATGCGCCCGATCCCGGCTTGCCGTGATATTTTAACAGGCTTCTAAGCGCCGGCTTTCCATCCGCAATGCGCAGATGATGCGGCCCGTCGTGGCCGATTAAAATGAAATCCTCCGAGAAGTCAAACGGGTGCAGCTCCGCAAAGCTGCCGCCAATGTCCAGCCGGTCCATAATAAGCATGGCAATGCAGGTTTTTAAATCAAATTCGCCGCACATGGGGATGCCCTGTGCGTTTAAAATGGAGTTCCCCACAATGAGGGAGGACGCCACCTGCCGCTGCAGGCTGTTTTCGCTGCCCTCATAATAGTAGGCGAGGCCGTTTAGCCTATGCGTTTCCACAAACCGGTCCAGCGCCGCCGCGGAACGTGCCGCCTGCTGCAAATCGGGCTGGGTCAGCTTTCGGGTCAGTGCGTCGGATTTGGGATCCGGCATGTCAAATTCTTTTTGAATCAGTTCGATTTTTTCCTGTATTTCCGCTCCCGAAACTGCCTGGTATTCCTCCACCATACTGTCCATTTCCAAAAGCGGCACATGTACGCCAAACGCTGCGCTCACCGCGGTTGGGTCGGCGTGCATATCATACATGGCCTCCAGCGCATGGCCCATAAGCCCAATGCGCGCGCCCTTTAACGCGTGCAAAACGCAGGCAATGTCACACCATTCCTTAATTTCAGCGTCTGCCCCGGCATCGTCAAACAGCGTGCCCAAAATGACATCCTCCACCCGTTTCCCCATACGCAGCGCCACGCCGGTAAATTCCGGCACCGCACAAATACAGTCGTTTTCAAGCTGCATCAGCGTGTCGGCGCGGCTGTAATCCAGTGCGGAAAGCGGCTGTAAGGCAGTCAGCACAATCGGCAGGCCGGATTCACGCAGGATAGGTGCAAACACCGAAGAGGTTGCATAGGTCACCATGTTGCAAAACAACAAATCCAAATCGTGCGCACGCATTTGTTTTGCTATCAAAAAAGCGCGTTCACTGCTGTCCACCATGCCAAAATCTATCAGTTCAACGCCGCCAACGGCAATTTTACCGCACAAGTGTTTGTGATACCGCATGAGCGTTTCATGTAAGCCTTCAAACTGCGCCCAATAGGCGCTGTGCCCCACCGCAAAAATACCGATTTTCGCCGTGCGCAAAGCTTTGCGTTGAATCATTTTCAGCACACTCCTTTTCTACCCTTGATTATAGTAAATCTATGCGGTATAATCAAGATAGAAACTAAAACAAAACTTGTCAAAAATAAACTGGGAGGGTTTTTATGGAGTTTAGTGAAATCCACCCCTACGTGCGTTTTTCAAGAACGCTCACGCTAAAGCCCGACACGGTCTTTCCCACCTTTGTCCCCTACGATGCACGGGTATTTTACGCGTTTTCGGGAACCGGGGAGATTGTGTGCGAAAACAAGACGGTCACGCTTTGCCGCTCGGATATGCTCATTATCAACACGGGCGTGCCCTACCACCTGTTGCCGCCTAAGACGGGCGAAGTGCAATACCTCGCCTTAAACTTTGACTTTACATATGAAAACCATGAAAAGACGGTGCCCATCCAGCCCGACCCGCCGGAAGAATTCCGGCCGCAGGAAATATTGTCGCCGGTTTTGTTTTCCGACTGCCCGAAGCTCAACCGCGCGCTGTATGTGCCAAATATGGTGGAAGCAGAGGCGCTGCTGCTAGAAATTGAAACGTTATACCAACAAAAGATGCGCTATTTTGCACCCCGCATCAGCGCAAAGTGCATGGAGCTGCTCACACAGGCGGTCATCCACAGCGGCATGGCCGGCGCAAAGGCGCAAAAAGCCGGGGAGAGTGCGGCAAGCATTGTGCAGTATATCCATGCCCACTATCATGAGCCTTTGGACAACGCGGCCATCGGCAGGGCGTTCCACTTCCATCCCAATTACATCAACCGCCTGATGATTGCGCACACCGGCATGTCCTTGCACCAATATTTGCTGCACACCCGCATTGCCTATGCAATCCGCTATTTGGACGGTTCCTCGCTTTCGGTGAGCGAAATTTCCGAGGCAGTGGGGTTTAAAGGCCCCTCTCACTTCTCCCGCTATTTTCGCCAGGTGACCGGGCAAAGCCCGCGCAATTACCGCCGTCCGCCCAAATAAGCTGTGAATAGCGGCGGGATGAAAACTATTGACAATTTAGGCATATTGTGTATAATAAAACTAATCCATACAAAGGGGGGTTGTGGCATGGCAAAACACTGCCATGCCGTGCTTATGGAGTATGATACTGTAATCATCGGCGCAACCGCCGCAGGGCTTGGCGCGGCGTTTGCCAAAAAAGGGAAAACGTTAATGATTGATAAACATCCGCATGTGGCGTGTGAATATGTCCAAAGCTTTTATTACGGCACAAACTGGAACGCGCATCCGCTCACACCCGAAGCGGCGCATTTGCGCGACGAGCTGTTTGCGCGCGGCATTTTGTCAGATGACGGGCGGGTGCATCTGCCCGCCGTACTGCCCATGCTGTATCACCAGCTCAAAGAAAGCGGCATTGATTTACTGCTTATGACCAACGTGACAAACATTGAACGGACGGCGGAGGGCTATGCGCTGGAGCTGTTTTGTGTAAAGGGCTATCTGCGCATTTTGGCCCGCACTGTCATTGACACGGCAAATTGCCCGTTTCTTTATGAATCAGCGCCGCAAAACATCCGTGTAAAATCACTCAACGCCATTCTCTACGGCGGGAAGCAGCCGCCTGTTTGGGAGGGGGAAGCAGCGCGGATTGTGCCCGGCAAGCTGGAGGGGGAATATGTGCTCCGCTTTTTTGTTTCTCCCGATGAAACCATTTCCGGCGCACGCAAAAAGCTGCACCAGCTTTGGAAATCGCGTCCGGCGGCACTTTTGGACTGGACCATTGCCGCCACGGCCGACTATTTCGCCTATCAGGCGGATGTGCTGGACCGGGAAACCAGCCCTAATTATATCGACTTAAACCCACGCGGGTATGACAACGTGCTGGACGCATTTGACGCGGGCGCGCGGTGCGCTAGGAAGGAGGCGCTCTGATGCGGTATTATACAAAACAAGATGGGATTAACATCAACGAGCCGTCCGCCGTGACCTTTGACATGCACTGTGATTTGCTGGTGATCGGGCTTGGCAGCGGCGGCGTCTATGCCACAATTGCCGCGGCCCAGCAAGGCTTAAGCGTGATTGGCATAGAACAGCTTTCCTGCGTGGGCGGCACCAATGTGGCCGGCGGCGTGTTCGGCTATTATTTCGGGTCGACCGGCGGCCTGTTTGAAGAGGTCGACCGTGAGGCAATGGGCTATAAGGACACCATATACAAAGGCTCGAGAAAAACCTGCGGCGAGGCAAAAAAATATACGTTCGAGCAGTGGGCGCTGCGCGCTGGCGCGCAAATCCGTTACAACACCATATTTACCGGCATTTATATGGAAGATGGCCGCGTGATGGGCGCACGGCTGTTTGACGGCCGGGAATATACCGACGTTGCCTGCAAGGTGCTTTTAGACGGCACCGGCGACAGTGCGGTGTGCGATATGCTGGGCGCCGCGTCGGCGGTGGGCCGCGAACTGGACGGCAAGACTGTGCCCATCACCAATATGATGAATAACATCCACGACGGGCTTGTGCTGGGTACCAACTTTGACTGCGGCATTGTGGACCAGTTTGACCCCTTTGCGCTGTCCAAAGCGATTGTGGACTCGGGTGCACTGCATCTAAAAGCGCAATATACGGACGAGGGCGACCGCATGCTGTGCCTTTCAAACCTTCTGGGCATCCGCGAAGGGCGGCTGGTGGAGGGCGAAAAAACGGTGCGCTTGGACGACTATCTCAATGGGAAACGGGAGGAAACCCCCATTTTTTACGCCTATGCCGATGTGGACAAACACGGCTTTGACACCGCATTTGAAACCGAAACGCTGTGCGACTGGACGGTGGGCGCCAACCTCGGCGCATTAAATATCACTGTGCCCATCCCCTATGAGACGCTGCTGCCAAAGGGGTTTTCCAACCTGCTGAACGTAGGGCGCAGCATTTCGCTCGACCACGACATGTCCAACTGTGTCCGCATGATCCGCGATATGCAAAAAACCGGCGAGGCGGGCGGATACGCGGCCTCCCTTGCGGTGAAATATAACTGTGCGCTAAAAGATATCCCCAAAGACGAGCTTATCTCCATGCTGGACAAAACCGGCTGCCGCACAAAGCCCTGGGAATCGGACTTTGCATTTGACGGCTGGAATTTAAAGCAGACACCCTATGCCGTCACATGGCTTGACAATATCGACACCATCAAGGGTGCGCTTGCAACCGACCGGCCCGGCGTGGCAATCTGGTCATGCCGCCTTTTGGGCAGTGCCGTATCTGACGCGCTTGCAGCGTTTACCCAGTCGGCGGACGAAATGCTTTCCAAGCATGCCGCGTTTGCGCTGGCGCTCATTGGCGATACGCGCGCGCTGCCGGTATTGCGAAGTATGGTTCGGGCTCGCGACAATTTCCGCCTCCTTGACATGCGCAAGCAAAACCAAATCCACGCGGTGATGGCGCTGTACCTTTGCGGGCGGCTCAAAGACACAGAAATCGCAGGCGACCTTATACAGCTGATAACCGACGATGAGGAATATAAAAACCCCGCCTATACGCCGCATTGCTATGAAAAAAACGGCGCGTGGTTTAACGATATGTTTTTCCAGATGTTTTCGCACAGCATCCGTGCACTGCTAAAGGTTGGCGACGCACATAAAGATATGCGCCCTGCAATTTCTGAGGCGTTAAAACAAGCAGTTGCAAACGGCCGCTATGTGCCCATGGTCACCGCGCAAACGGGGGATTTGTACCCTCTGAGCGTAGTTAGAAACGTGGCCGACGTAGTGCATACACAGCTTGCAAGCTGGGAATAAAAAATGCCCTCACAAAAAAGTGAGGGCATTTTTTTACGCGCCTGCCACGCGGGAAACCGGGCTTATAAATTCCGTAATTTTACCGTTTTTTTTGCCGTAAACGGCTGTATACCGGCTGCCGTTTGTCAAGGTGATTTCCATTTTCACCTGCCCCGGTGCAGGCGATACCACCTCGGCGCGCTCCAGTATGGCGGCCAAAAGCGCGGTGGGGGGATGCTGCAAAAGGCCGAGCACCGCGTGGCAAAGCTCTGTCATGTCCCGCGCGGCGGATTTGGCCTGCTCCTTAGAAATCTGTGCCATTTCCGCGTCCAGGGCGGCAATTTTTTTAGAAAATGCGGTGTTTCGCGCTTGGAATTCTTCCTTAGAAAGCAACCCGTCCAGGCTTAATTCCAAAAGCCGGTCGCGCTTTTTTATAAGCGCAGTGCGTTCGCGGGCGCGAAGCTGGGTTTCCCGCGCGTAGTCCCGGTCGTCCGGGCAGGCGCGGTAAATTTCCATCAGCCAGGCTGCAAGGGCCTGCACATCCACCGCATCTTGATACACTTTAAAAAGCACCGCGTCTATTTCGTCGGTGTAAATGGGCGGGGTTTGGCAAGCTGCCCTGCCCTTTAGGCGGTAGATGCGGCAGCTCCACACCTCGCGCCCGCCGTGCTTGTTTTGATACACGCTCCTGTGGCAGGCGGTTTGGTGCGTGCCGCAAAAAATTTTGCCGCTGTAATCATAGCGCGCCTGGCACCCTTCGGACTTTTGCCGGAACCGCTCGCCGCGCTCCTTTAAAATGGCGTTGGCGCGCGCCCAGATTTCCTCTGGCACCAGCTTTGGCACCCGCGCGTCCTCGTGCATCACCCAGTCCTTTTCTAAAAGCTTGGTCTTCTTGCCGTAGCGGTAGTCGAGCGACGCATATTTCTGCCCGCAGTAATAGCCCTTGTATTTGGGGTTTTGCAAAATACTTTTTAGGGTGGAATAGGAAAGCATATTGCCGTTTGCGCTGGTCACCCCGTCGGCATACAGCTCCTTGGCAAGCTGGCGGAGCCCCACATTCCCCTCGGCATAGGTATAAAAAATGCGGCGCACCACCTCGGCCTGCCGCTCGTCAATGGTGAGCCGCCCATCCTTTTTGGTGTAGCCCAAAAGGTTGTCGCGCCCCAGCACGCGGCCCTGCTCGATGGAGCGCTTGAAGCCAAATTTGATGCGCTCTGAAAGCTTGCGCACCTCTTCTTGCGCAATGGCGCTCATGATGGTGAGGCGGAGCTCGCTGTCGGGGCTTAGGGTGTTGATGTTGTCAGATTGGAAAAACACGCCCACGCCGTGCTCTAAAAGCATGCGGGTGTATTGGATGCTATCCAGCGCGCTGCGCGAAAACCGGCTGATTTCCTTGGTGATGATAAGGTCGATGCTTCCCGCGAGCG
The DNA here is from genome assembly GCA_021629085.1 of Oscillospiraceae bacterium. Taxonomy (GTDB): domain Bacteria; phylum Bacillota; class Clostridia; order UMGS1810; family UMGS1810; genus JAJXRJ01. The sequence continues at coordinate 25,127 of JAJXRJ010000028.1, forward strand.
CGTCGTCAATCATTTGGAGGAAGCTTGCCCGGTGCAAAACCGCTGTGCCGCTGATGCCGTCGTCCACATAGCCGCCTGCAAACGTCCACGCCGGGGTGGTTTGGATGAGCTGTTCGTAATAAGAAACCTGGTTTGCAAGCGAGCTCTGCTGGCTTTCAAGCTCGGTTGACACGCGGGCGTAATAGGCTACCTTGAGCGGCATTTCATAGATGCTTTTTCCGCTTTCTAACAGGCTTTTCAGTTTGAAGGCTTCCACACGCCGCCCTCCTTTGGCAAGGGTTGTTTGATAAGCCGCTGTTCGGCGTTTTGATAAACCTGCTTGCTGATGGCGCCCTTTTCATAGAGCAGCCGGTTTACGGTAAGCGCGGCCGCCTGCGCGCCCTGTTTTTTTGGATTCAAACAAAAACCGCCTCCCATCTGGATGACTAAATTCTTTCCAGATAGGAAGCGGTTTATTCTTTTGCGTTTTCGCGTTCTATATTTCGTATTCTTTAGAAATTATATATGATTTCTTATCCAATTCATTCAGCAAACAATGAACCTGCATCTCGCCGGTTTCATCATCCAGCGCTATGATAGTTCCTTCGGCATATATACCGTCATGCGTAATGGCCCGCTTATATGCTTTATGCTGTGCCTCCAAAATAATTGTGCGACTTTAATGACAGCGGTAAGTCCCGTATCGTTACGAAGCGCATCCGCCGCCACAGTGCCGGGAGTAGGGATTATCATTTTAATCCGTCAGCCCAATCCAAAAGCTCTTTGTTGGAATACTTGCCATTCAAAATCTTGCCTTCTATAAGCTTTACACTGTCCGGCAGGCTCACTTTGAGTTCTTCTGCTGTTTTACCGAAATTGCTGCCGCCGGAAGTCGCGAATAAAACAACTGTTTTTCCTGAAAAGTCGTGCGATTCAAGAAATGTATTGATAATTGTCGGCGCAACGTACCACCATATCGGAAATCCAACAAACACCGTGTCATAATCCGCAAGATTAATTTTATCATTTGCAATGGCAGGGCGAAAGGCCTTGTTTTGCATTTCCTTTGTTGAACGTGATGTTTTATCTCTCCAGTTAAGGTCTGCCTGCGTATATGGAATCTCCGGTCTGATTTCGTAAAGGTCCGCGCCGATCGCTTCCGATAACTGCTCCGCAATCTTGGCAGTAACGCCGCTTGCAGAAAAATATGCTACTAATGTTTGACTCACTGTAATTCCTCCAATCATTTTCTTTCAAATCATCCATATAGGCACCATATGGTTATCTGCATCAATAGCAGACTGTGTATGCAATCGCATACCCGCCTTCCTCCTCCTTTATAAGCTTCCCTGACTCGTCGTACGTATAGTTTCCGCGCGCTTGCCCGTCTCTGTCACCTGCACTGTTTTTTGTGCTTTTCGTACATCCTGTATTTGCCGTACACCCCTCAACGGCTCATGAACAGAGATAGATATATCCATCTCTGTTCATGAGCCTTCACACATTTATTGGGTATGCCAAACTGCCATTATTCGTCCATCAACTTTACTTATTACGATAAATCCATGTCCCCCATACCCATCTTCTTTTCTGTCAAAAGCTCTTGTAATCTCCCAAGCATTGTACTCTTCATGATAGTATGCATTAAATTTAAACTTTTCTCCCTCTTCCGGAAATATTGCATTTAAAAATGCCCTGCCTACTTGTATTGCCGTCTCTTCGTCTGGAACCGCATTTTTAATATTAAAAAGATAATAATCCGGATTATCCACTTTGCCGTCAATCGTACAATACTTTTCATGCTCTGCCATTTTTTCCTGCATTTCTTTTTCCGCTTCCTGTTCACTTTGCATTTCAGATGGTGGTGTATCCTCATTCTCCGTTGTCGATGCGCTGCACCCTCCCAAAACTACAAATAGCAATAAAGTTACAACTGCAATCACTTTTTTTGCTTTCATTTTAATCTCCTTTTAACTAATAGGTTATATTCCTGTCAATGCTCAGCCCTTCAGCAACAAGCTGCACACCAGACTTCTCGGAGTAGCTTTTTAACTTACCTGTGGGTGTTAGCAAAAATAATGTAATTCCATATTTATCCGCCATTCCTGTATCATTTAATAATCCGTCATAAGGAACACTAAATCCTTCGCCATTATCACTTACACCAAACACCAGCGGATGTGTATGTACAGCTGCTACAACGCCGTTCCACCCAAGGCCTTCAATAACTACGCCATTTTTATTATGATCTGTATAAGTCTCTGTGTAATAAAAACCGTATTTATCCTGAACAATTTTTGCACCGTATTCTTCGCCGTTCTGTTGTGACTTTTCTCCATATACTAAACTCCATGCTATTGCTGCGTCTTCTGCTGACTGAAAATATTTATGGTCTTTGTTAATCACAAATCTTTTATCGACATTAAGACTGTCGGCCAATCCTTGGGCATCCACAACTAGTCTTCCTCCGACGCGCTTTGCATTTACCCCTTCTGTATACGTAGCTACAACATCACCTTGCTTATTTGTTACAGTTGCCGTTTTTGTTTGCTCATTCCATGTTACAGTATATCCGTTATCTTCCGCAGAATATCTCAGCATTACTTGGTCAACTTCATAAACATTTACATATGCCCGATCTAGCCCCCACGGATCGATAAACGCGATTGGATTCCCGGCACAATACGCATACCAATTAAGCCCATCTCTTACCGGGTCTTCTGTCACAAACCTTCCTGTTGCTGGCTCATAGTACCGGTTTCTCAGGTAGAGGAAGCCCGTTTCGTCGTCTGTGTATTCCCCTGCATACCGAAATGGGTTCGGGTCAGTGATTTCTGTCAGCGGGTTGCCGTATGCGTCGTAGCGGTAGTCTGCAGTAATCGTGCCGTTTGCATCCGTCAGCGCGGCCGTGTCCCCATGCGTGTTGAAATGGTAGTAGCTCTTCCCGCCGTCCGCTCCCTTGCGTGTGACCAGGCTTAGCCCCCGGATGTACACGGTGGTTTCGCCCCCCGCTTTTTCCGCCGCCATGTTCTGCCCATCCCAGATGTGCGTGGTAGTCACCCCGTCCACTGTTTTGCTCTGCCTTAAGTTGTTCCCGTCATACGTATACTCTGCTGTCTGGCCTCCCTTCATTGCCCTGGTCAGACGGTTCAATCCATCATATGCATACATCTCCACCAG
>JAJXRJ010000029.1 GCA_021629085.1 Oscillospiraceae bacterium
CAATATCTGTTTTACCCTTGTTTGGACTTTACACAAAATCTGAGACAGACCCAAAAGCGGCGCTCCTTTCTTTTTCCCACGCTAAATTTTACTGTGTAATCAGCTCTTGTGCCATATCGACGAGTTCCTGTTGAGACAAAGAGCCGTCAATGTGTGTAAGGTTATAGTGGATGCCGTTTTCCTCCCACGAGACTCCCTGCACCTGTGAGACGGATGTTTCAATGGCACCATACGAAAATACCAAATCCCCATTTTCTTCTGCCTTTTTATCTTCCGCCGTCATCTCATAATTTGCGGGGACCATTTTGTTGGTGTAACTTGTGTAGTATACATCAATCCCATCAATCGTTGCGGCAAGCTCGCCTTCTTGTGTCATTTCAGAAACATATTGGCCTGCGGAAAACCAAACCTCTTCCCCGCCCTTTTCATATTCAAATGAGAAGGATTTGAACTTTTCCACACTTCTGTCAGATGCATCCTTTAAATTGTTTTGGACAACCGAGCCTTCCTCAAACGCATAGCCATTTTCGAATTCTGAGAGTAAAACGGGTGCATAGCCTGCGTCCTCCACACATTTTTCCGCAGTCGGGAGCGAGGTATAATCGGGTATGGAAGAAGAACTGCTGTTCCAGCTTTTGATCATATTGCTTCCGGCAAAAACCGCAACGCCTAAAATCATTGTTGCTGCCGCTGCAGTCAGACATATCTTCATTTTTGACATGGCATAAGCCTCCTTTTTGTGATTTTTTACTTTACATAAAATTGTTTGCTGCATTTCATTTGTGATCTGAACTTTGTCCATTGCCTGCCTAAGATCATGTTCTTTCATCGTATATCCTCCTTTCGGTATTCGAGTTTTAACAAATCGCGTGCATATTGCAGCCGTTTTCTGACTGCTGCCGGAGAGATGGAAAGTATTTTGGCGATTTCCTTTGTTTGATATCCTTCCACGTAATATAAATGAATTACGGTTTTATATTTGTCTGGCAGACGCAGCACATCCTCTAAAATCTCCTTTGACGGCTCGTCTTTCACAAAAAAAACTGCATCCTCCAATTGAACCGTAGTATGTCTTGCGTAAAATCGGTGCATATCCTTGCAGATATTAACCGCCACCCGAATCAGCCAGGCTTTTTTGTGCTCCTCCGAATCAAAAACAGGCGAATTTGTTATGTATTTTAAAAAGGTATTAGAAACTGCATCTTCAGCATCACAGTGGTTACAAAGCATGGTAAAACATAATTTGAATAAACGGTTTGCGTAACGTTTGACTGTGTTTTCAATCTCGTCTTCAGGCGGCCGCGCTGTAGACATTGCCACTTTGTTCAACTCCTTTCACTATATACACGTTTCAGAGGGGGCAAGTGTGACAAACTGTTAAAATTTTTTATACAGGGCACTGTACATATTATACCATGCCTTTTGCTTAGAAAACAAACTTGCTTTTTTATGAGTATGGTATTATAATAAAATTATAGAAAGCAAGTTCCAAGGGGCATTCTTTTTGAATGGGGTGAGCTTATATCCGGCAATCAGACACCCCCACCCCGTATATGTATTAAAGATAGGAAGGAGCAATGAATCATGCAGGAACGATATCATGTAACCGGCATGACCTGTGCGGCGTGTTCATCCCGTGTGCAAAAGAGCGTATCCGCCCTGCCCGGCGTGCAGGACTGCAACGTCAACCTGCTGAAAAACAGTATGTTGGTGACCTACGATACAGCCGCCGTGAACAGCGGCCAGATCATAGGCGCAGTGGAGGCAGCCGGTTACGGCGCTTCCCTTCAGGAGGCCAAAACCAAAAGCGCCGGTCCGATGGTCTCCCCGGTAAACGAAGCAAAAAAAGAATACGCAGCCATGAAGCGCCGGGTGATTTGGTCCTTTGTGTTTACCATCCCTTTGTTTTATATTTCCATGGGCCATATGATGGGCTGGCCTTTGCCGGGGTTTTTCCTGGGAACAGAAAACTCCATGCTGTACGCCCTGACCCTGTTTTTGCTGGTACTGCCAGTGGCGGTCATCAATGCAAAATATTACCGTACCGGCTTCAAAACGCTGTTCCACGGGTCGCCGAATATGGATTCTCTGATTGCCCTAGGTTCCGGTGCGTCCCTGGCCTACGGCGTTTACGCGCTTTATAAAATTGCCTTTGGCCTCGGCCATGGGGATCTGGCAATGGTGGATCAGTTTACCCACGACCTGTATTTTGAGGGGGCTGGTACCATTCTCACCCTGATTACCCTTGGCAAGTTCTTTGAGGCCCGTGCCAAAGGCAAAACCTCTGACGCGATCAACAAGCTCTTAAATCTGGCTCCGAAAACTGCTACTGTCATTCGGAATGGGGTGGAAAGCGTTATCCCGGCAGAAGCGGTGGAAAAGGGCGATATGCTGATCGTGAAAGCGGGAGAATCCATTCCCGTAGATGGCGTCCTCCTGGAAGGAACTGCTTCGGTGGACGAATCCGCCATCACCGGTGAAAGCATACCTGTGGATAAGCAATCAGGCGACAAGGTCATTGGCGCTACCATCAACAAAAGCGGCTATTTTAAAATGCAGGCTACCAAAGTGGGAGATGAAACCGCCCTTGCCCAAATCATCCGCCTGGTGGATGACGCCACTAGTTCCAAGGCTCCCATTGCAAAACTGGCGGATAAGGTGGCGGGCGTTTTTGTCCCGATTGTGATTGGCATTGCCCTGATTGCCGCTATTGCGTGGCTGATTTGCGGGGCCACTTTTGAATTTGCATTGACCATTGCCGTTTCCGTTCTGGTGGTGTCTTGCCCCTGCGCCCTTGGATTGGCAACCCCTACCGCCATTATGGTAGGCACTGGGCGCGGTGCGGCCAACGGCATTTTGATTAAATCTGCGGAAGCATTGGAAACCGCCCATCGTGTGCAGACGGTTGTGATGGACAAAACGGGAACCATCACCCAGGGCCAACCCGTAGTCACCGATTTGGCCTGCCAAAACGGAATCACCGAAACGCAATTGCTTCAAATGGCGGCTTCCCTGGAAAAGCTTTCCGAACACCCGCTTGCTAGCGCCATTGTAGAGGAGGCACAAAAAAGGGATATCCCCTTTCTGCCGGTGGATGGGTTTGAACAAATCCCGGGCCAGGGGATTAAGGGTACGATTGGCGACGTGGAATGCCTGGCTGGAAACCATAAAATGATGGATGCTTTTTCTGTGCAGGATACCATCGTAAATGCGCTGCAGGACCATATGGCAGCGGAAGGGAAAACGCCGTTGTTCTTTGCCGCAGGCGGGAGCCTGATCGGTATGATCGCTGTAGCAGATGTGGTGAAGCCCACCAGCAAAGAGGCAATTGCCAAACTAAAGCATATGGGAATTGAAGTTGTCATGCTCACCGGCGATCATCAAAAGACAGCCGAAGCCATCTGCAAGCAGGTCGGCGTGGACCGGGTCATTGCCGAGGTGCTTCCTCAGGATAAGGAACGGGAAATCCGTAACATTCAGAAATCCGGCAAAAAAGTTGCCATGGTAGGCGATGGCATCAACGATGCACCCGCGCTTGCCCGTGCTGATGTGGGCATTGCCATCGGCGCCGGCACCGATGTGGCTATGGAGTCAGCCGATATTGTATTGATGAAGAATGATTTGCTGGATGTGGCCGGTGCCATTGAACTGAGCAAAGCGACCATCCGCAATATTAAGGAGAACCTGTTCTGGGCGTTCTTCTACAATATTATCGGTATCCCGATTGCAGCCGGATGTTTCTATGCCGCTTTCCAGCTGAAAATGAGCCCCATGGTGGCGGCGCTGGCGATGAGCTTTAGTTCCGTGTTTGTCGTCACCAACGCACTGAGGCTGCGTTTCTTCAAGCTGAAACACAGTTCTTCTGCCGTTCATACACAGGCACGGCAGCAGGATAAGCCAAAGCCGGCAAGCCACAAGCTGCCCCAAAAACCGATTTCTTTTACCCCTGTAAAAGAGCAGGAATACAATCATAAATATGGAGGTTTAACAATGAGAAAAGAATTATCTGTAGAAGGCATGATGTGTAAAAATTGCGTCAAGCATGTCACCCATGCGCTGGAGGGAATTCCCGGCGTTTCAGACGTCAACGTTAACCTGGAGGAAAAAAAGGCAACGGTTTGCGTATCGGATTCAATCAGTGACGACACCCTAAAGGCTGCCATCACACAAGCTGGGTATGAAGTGACGGGGATTCAGACCGATGAAAGCTGATAAGGCCCATGTGACCCATTCCATTAAAATCGCCCGTGGGCAGCTGGACGGTGTTCTCAAAATGATTGAGGATGACCGCTATTGTGTGGATATTTCCAACCAGCTTCTGGCAACACAGGCCATCTTAAAAAAGGCCAACCAGGAAATTCTCCATGCGCACATCCGCTGCTGTGTCCGGGAGGGGCTGCAAACAGACCAACCCAATCCAAAACTGGAGGAAGCCCTTGCGCTTTTGGAAAAACTGATTCCATAAAAACAAAACCGGCAGCCAGGAGCGCTTTATACTCCTGGCTGCCGGCATAACCAGCGTTTCAATTAATAAATCTATTTTTTACAGAATGGAATGCCGATCCGTATTAAGGCGTTTCCAATTTCCCGTACGGTACTGCATAAACGATATAACCCAGTTTGCCAGCCATCCAACGGGAACAGCATACCAAACCATTGCGATCCCGATTTTACCAGCCAATGAAACCGCAAGGAATACACGGATAAACAGGTTTACCAAATTGGCAATGGTAAACATTTTCATATCCCCGGCACCGCGCAGCAACCCGTCAACTGCCATTTTAAACCCGATTAGACAAAAAAACCATCCAATAAATCTTAAATATCCTTCACCGGTGGCAACAGCAACTGCCGTTCCTTCTTCTCCAAGAAAAAAGGCAATGATGGGCGTGCAAAAACATTCCAGGATCAGGCATAGTACAGCGGCACACAGGATGACCATGATATTTGCCATGCGATAACCGGCCACCACTCGTTCCGGCTTTTGGGCGCCAATATTTTGCGCGGTATATGAGGACATTGCATTTCCAATACCAGACATAGGGACAACACACATAGATTCAATGCGCATGGCGGCGGAAAACCCGGCCAATGCCTGAGACCCAAAGCCATTGACTACCGACTGCACCAACATCATGCCGATGGATACTGTGGATTGCTGCAAAATGGACGGCAGTGCAATTTTTATCATAGAAACCAGCTCTTCTTTGTCAAATCGTTTTGTATGCACGCAATACAATTTTTTGAGCTGTATCATAAAGACAAAAAAAGACAGAACCGCTGAAACCCCCTGTGCAATTAAAGTTGCCCAGGCAACCCCAGCAACGCCCATTTGAAAGCGTGTAACCATAACAATGTCCAATATGATATTCAATACGGAGGAAAAAATCAAAAAGCAAAGCGGAACCCTTGATTTCCCAAAGGCATTAAACATGGAGGATATGACATTATACATAAACAAAAATGGCATTCCCAAAAAGTAGATATTTAAATACTCTATTGCCATATCCAATACGTCGGCGGGGGTATCGAGCAATATCATAATCCTACGGCTAAGCAACAACCCCACACCGCCAAGAATCATACTTACGGTTAAAAAAGACAAAAATGCTGTAAAAACAGCCCGTTTCATTTTATCATACAGCCTTGCACCAAAATAACGGCTAACAATCACAGAAGCCCCCAAACCACCACCAATTGCTACGCAAATAAAAATATTTGTCAGCGCATATGAAGCTCCGACAGCTGCCAGGGCCTGCTCGCCGACAAACTGGCCTACAATGGCAGAATCAGCCAAAGTATAGGCCTGTTGGAACAAATTTCCAAGGATGATAGGCAAAACAAAAATAAACAAGGCTATAAAAGGCTTCTTTTGTACCAGATAGTCACGTTCCATATTTTTACTTCCTGAACATCTCTTTTTTAATCTTAAGGCTTGGGTTTTTATGTGTCAAGGCGCTTCATCTTTACCAATGCTTTATTGCGATAAACTAAATCCGTTCTCCTGGAAAATCCTTGTCTTTCCCAAAATCGATTTCCTGCCTCATTTTGTTCAAACACCACAAGTGCCATCTTTGTAATTCCCATTTGTTTCAATGCCTGTACGGCGGCCTGCACTAGCGATGTGCCAATTCCCTGCCGTTGAACCTTGGGCGCAACTGCTGTGTGGTAAATATAGCCTCTTCGTCCATCATTTCCAACCATAATTGCCCCGATAACGGCGCCATCTTGTTCAGCGACAAAACAGGTTTGCGGATTGCGTGCCAAAAAGCGGCAAATCCCTTCTTCTGAATCATCAACGTCATTCAGTCCCATTCCCTTACAAGATGTCCAAAGTGTATATAGACCGGCATAGTCCTGTCCGGTCATCTTTCTGATTAGCATCCAATCCTTCACCAACCTTTTTCCATTCTAAAAAGGAAACCTTTGTACGCCATATTCCCCCAACTGCTCTCCCTCACCGTATCGGCCGTGAAAATCCGAACCCCCAGTAACAGCAAGGCCGTATTTTTTCGCCAGCTTTAGGCAACGTGCCGTATCCTGCTCATCGTGCTTTGGATGGAACGCCTCGATTCCTTTTAGCCCGGCGGCCACAAGCTTAGGTATCTCACTGAAGTTTTTATATTGACCCGGGTGCGCCAAAACCGCCTTGCCTCCAGCCGCGGTGATACATCGCACAGCTTCTTCGGGCTGTGCCGCTGGAAAAGAAAGGGCTGCGATGCCCGGCGTGCCATCCGCCTGTTTTTTGAAAAGAGTGCGGTAAAGGGGGCCGTAAAGCTCTGTACACAGGCCAGCCTCAAGCAAAATTTGCATGATATATTGCTTGCACACATCCCTGCCCGGCCCCGCCAATGCCTGAACCCTCTCCACCGTTACCGGATAGCCCGCACACCGCAAGGCTTCCGCGCTCTTTCGTACTGCATGGTTGCGGGATATGCGAAATGGACGGCAAAACGCTTCTACCGTTTCCTGCCCACTTTCTGGTATGGCATACCCAAGTAAATGTAACGGACGGCCATCCTGCTGCATGCAGCTGATTTCAATTCCGCCATAGACGGGCAATCCCAGTTCTTTTCCAGCTTGTATCAGCTCCTGCAATCCGGCCAGTGTGTCGTGGTCAGTCAGCGCAATGCCAAAAAGGCCCTTTTTTAGGGCGGCCTGCACCAATTCACGCGGAGCGTGCTCCCCATCTGACCAATGGGAATGGACGTGAAGATCCATCATGTGACACGCCCCCTTTTTACAGGAATTCCGCCAACGCTTCTGAGGCGTATTCCATTTTGTAATCCTTGGGCACCATCTTTCTCTCCCGCATCTCATAACGCCAGTCAGCGAGCGTCTGTATCGCAATCTCATCGTGAAACACGCCCACCATAGCTGTTCCTTCCCGCTTTAAATCAAGAATCATATTCATTACCCACTCTTTACTATGCGCATCCAGGGACGCTGTGGGTTCGTCCAGCAAGAGCAGGCGGGGTTTGGTAATAAGCGCGTTGGCAATGTTGAGCCGCTGCTTTTCTCCGCCGCTGAAGGTAGAGGGGTACATATCCCAAAGATTAGGCGATATTCCCACCTTTTCAAGATATTCGGCAGCACGTTCCCGGGCGGTTTTGGCCTCTGCTCCGCGGCCGGTTTGCGTATTCGTTAAAATATCGATCGCGGAAACACGCGGGATTACGCTGAAAAACTGAGAAACATAGCCAATCTCTGTTTCACGCAGACGAATAATCTCCCAAGGCTCAGCAGTTGCTAAATCGATTGTGCCCCCGTCTGCACAGGTGTAATATGCATGTCCGCCCGTAGGCATATACGTCCGGTAAATGCATTTGAGCAATGAAGATTTCCCGCAGCCGCTTGGCCCGGTAATTGCCGCCAGCTCCCCTTGTTCTACAGAAAAATTTATTTTGTCAAATCCATATATTTCTGCATCTGAACGGATATGCATAATAAAATTTTTTGATAAATCACGAATTTGCAGCATGGAAAATATCCCCTCCATTTTCATTCAGTTTCCGGCGTATCCCATCCGGGAAAAAAGGAAAACACTGCTGGTAAAGAGCCGGTGAGCGATATGCGCAGACAAAGTAATTCCCACCCGAAAGCGCGGCAGCCGACATATGGCAGCCGCGGCTTTGCAAAACGACATATGCCGCCATAAAATCCCACAGCTTTAAGTGGGAATGGAAATAGACGCCCGCCTGCTCATCCGCAATACCGCACAGCTCCAGCGAAGCACAACCCAGATAGCGTACCCCGCGGAACTGTTCCGCAAGTGCATATGGGTCCGCCCCCTGGCTGGTAAAATCCCGCATAGTTTTAAAGCCGATATGTAAAATGCCCTCCTGCATGCTTTCCTGGCAACTGGACAGATCAGGCTCAGCAGAATCCCCTTCGTATAGCTGCTCCTGCTCCACATCCAAAACAACGCCGTATACCGGCCTCCCCTCGTACAGCAGTGCAGCAGAAATGGCATAGTCCCTGCCAAATTGACAATAGTTGGTCGTCCCATCAATGGGGTCTATCACCCATTGATAGGGGGAAGCCCCCGCACGGCACATGTTTTCTTCACCGACAATGCCATGGTCGGGATACTTCTTTAAAATCTGTGTGCACAGATACTGCTGTACCCAAACATCATGGTCGGTCACAATGTCGCTGTGCCCCGTCTTTTGCTGTATAGAGAAGTTGCTTTGACGGCGCATTTGGCGCAGCCGGCCTCCGCAGTCAAGCACCAAATTTTTTGCAAAATTACGCACGTCAGTCATAGCCGGGCACCGTCTTTCCCGGCAAAATCATTGCGGTAGTGGATTTTGGTAACTTCCTCGCCATTGATAAAGACCGAAAGTATAACCGGAACGGTGCCTTTTTTGCTGACTAAAAGCAAATCCGCATACTTTCCCGGCTCAACAGAACCCAAACGTTCGCTTAACCCAATGGCCTTGGCCGGATTGTATGTCGCCATATTTACCGCTTCGGGAAGAGAAAGCACACCCTGTTCATACAATTGGAACACAGCGTGCAAAATAGCAGCCGGGAAATAGTCCGATACTAAAATATCTGCACATCCATTTTGAATCGCCTCCAGAGCGGACAGGTTATTGGAATGGGAACGCCCCATCAAAACATTGGTTGCACCCACCACCACCTGCATACCGCGGCGGTGCGCCTCCTTTGCAACAGCAAGCTCTACCGGGAATTCGCATATTGTAGCGTGCAGTTTCTGCGTGACATAATCGAGCTTTTCTAAGCTGTCGTCATCGTGCGAGGCAATGGGTATTCCCGCCTGCACAGCCATATCCGCCGCCCGTGTCATCTGCTCATCGGTAAGCTTTGCACGGCTCATTTTCTGGGAAAGGATTTTTTCCTTTTCCGCATCGCTCTGCTCCGGGGATAGCACGTGGTTTTTGAACAGCTCCAAATCCCGGTACTGCCCCTGCCCGGGCGTATGGTCCATAAAGGAAAGCAGCTGCATATCGCCATTGCGGATAAAATCCAGCACCATATCGTAGCCATTGGTATTGGTAATATCATAGCGGCAGTGGAACCGGTGACGGATAAGGTGGTCACCCTCGTGGAAGGTACGGATAAACCCCACCAGCCGTTTTAAGTTTTCCGGCGTGCGCACCAGCCCTTTTTTAAATGAAACCTGCTCATTTGGGTTTTTAATCTCAAGGATGGACAAAGAGTGGTACATGGTCGTGATTCCTTGGTTGACAAGCTGTTTTTCCTGCTCCCGCATCGCAATCTCAAAATCAATCATGCTTTGCGGCCGCGGCTGAATTACTGTTTCAATGTTGTCCGAATGAATATCAATAAACCCAGGTATGAGATACGCGCCTTCCGCGTCAATTTGCTTTGCGTTCGAAACCCTTTCTGCAAAATCAGGATTTTCGGAAATTTCCTGAATTTGAGGCCCCCGTATCCATACAGAAGCTGAATTCAGCACGCGGTCTTTTAAAACTACGGCCGCATTTTTAATCACAATATCCTGCATAAATCGATTCTCCTATTTTAAAGTAATGAACTGACAAGCGTCTGGGTATATTCATGGAGCGGGTCCTCCAAAATCTGGTCAGTCAAGCCCTCTTCCACTACCCTGCCGCCCAGCATAACCATGGTGCGGTCAGACATCATGCGGATAACCGCCAAATCATGGCTGACCACCATCATTGCAATTCCCAGCTCCTTTTGGATAGACCGGATCAAATCAAGCACCTTTGCCTGCACGCTTAAATCAAGCCCGGTCGTTACCTCGTCAAGCAGTAAAATGGGCGGGTTGTTGGCAATGGCCTTTGAAATCTGGACACGCTGCTGCATTCCTCCCGAAAACACCCGCGGCTGTTCCTTCAGCCGTTCGACGGGAATTTCCACATGCTGCAAAAGTTCTTTACAGCGTTCTATCATGCCGTCAGCTTTCCGGTTGCCGGCGGCAATCAGCTTTTCGGCTACATTTGCACCGGTTGAAATTTTCATGCGCAGCCCCAGCATCGGATTTTGGTAGACCATTCCCATCAGATGGTTGCGCAGATAGCGCTTTTGCTGACTGCTTACCTCTAAAAAATTCGTCTTTCCATCTTCATGAAGAGAGAGGAACGCCTCCCCGGAAGTTGCCGGCTGGTCGAAATAAAGGGTTTTTAAAAGCGTGCTTTTCCCCGAACCGGATTCCCCCACGATGCCCAAAATTTCGCCCGGATAAAGCTGAAAATCCACATCCCGCACAGCCCAAATGGTGTGGCAGGCCGGGCACCGCCCCTTTTTTAAATCAACGTGGCTGCGGCAGTAATCGCAGCCGCTGCCAAAGCGGACGGTGATGTGCTTCCCTTCCATAACTGGTGATTTTTTATTCATAAGCAACGCTCCTTTTTCGTTTGCTCCCCGGCATTTCGGCGCTTTAAGCAATATCCCGTATCCGAGCACTGATAAAAGCGTTCCCCGGTTTTAGGGTCGAATATCTCGTCAAAATATACGTTTTCTGCACCGCACAGCCGACATTTGCGCCCAGACATATCCTCTCTTTGGAAAGGATGGTCTTCAAACGCCAACGATTCCACCTTGCTGTACGGCGGTACGGCATATATCTTCTTTTCCCGGCCCGCGCCAAACAGGTACAGGCATTTTGCCTGATGCAGCTTGGGATTGTCGTAGCGTGGAATAGGGCTTGGATTCATCACATAACGGTTGTCCGTCAACACCGGGTGATCCGCTCCCTTAAAGGCGGAACCGCGGGTCAAAAGCTGTTCAAATAAATTTACCCAAATACCAGTATACTCGGCATCTGCATGAAGCTGGCGGGTTACCTCCTCGTGCGCATCCACACTGCGCAGCGGTTCCGGCTGAGGGACCTGCAGCACCAGCACTTGATCCTCTCGCAGAGGCTCTTCTGGAATACGGTGCCTCGACTGGATAATATCCGCCTGAACGGTATCTGTCGTCGTTTCCACACCCGTAGTCGCGCAAATCAACCGTTTGATGCTGACCGCATTGACGCTGTCGTCATTGCCCTGGTCAATGACCTTGAGCGTATCCTTCGGGCCAATCAGCGACATGGTAAGCTGAATCCCTCCAGTTCCCCAGCCTCTGCCAATAGGAAGCTCCCTCGAGCCGAAGGGCACCTGGTAACCGGGAATGGCAATTGCATGTAAAATAGAGCGGCGGATTTCTCGTTTTGACCCCTCGTCCAGAAAGGCAAAATTATAATCATTTCTATCCATCTTATTTTCCATTTTCAAGGCTCCTTTTCCGGTTTCTTAATCCGTCCAGCTTGGATTGGAAGGTCACATAGTGGGGCAGCTTCAGGTGGGAAATAAAGCCGTTCATCTCCAGGCAGTCGCCGTGCAGGAGCACAAATTCCATGTCGCTTGTCGGGCTGTCAAGCTCAAGCGTCAGCGCACGGTCCAATACAGACATGGCAATCGCCTTGGTATCATTGCGGCCAATGACACAGCCATATCCCACGCCAATCCCCTCGCTTCCCGGGCGCGTTCCCATCAACGCTTCCACCTCGGTAACGAAAATGTCTCCCACATACCATGTTTCATCTTCATCCAGCGGATAATCAACCATAATCTCCAAACTGCCGTAACGCAGCTCGCCGATTGTCGGGTGCGACATCCCAAACCCGCGGATATCGCTGTACGCCAACCCAGAGATAAAGCCCGTGTCCGCACGGGTCAGGGTTTGCAATACCGCACTGCGGGGCGCGGGCAGGGGAAGCTTTTCCATCGTAACGTCACAGGGCTCGGAATGATCTTCCTCCACCGCTTCCAGCAGCCCCTCCTTGCGCAAAATATCCAAAACCCGTGGCGCTGTATCGGAAAGCTCGGTTATTCCGCTTTCTTTGGTTTGCTCCTCAAAATTCCTGCACCATTCTTTGAGCTT
Organism: Oscillospiraceae bacterium; assembly: GCA_021629085.1. Classification (GTDB taxonomy): domain Bacteria; phylum Bacillota; class Clostridia; order UMGS1810; family UMGS1810; genus JAJXRJ01. The sequence continues at coordinate 12,379 of JAJXRJ010000029.1, forward strand.
CGCTTCGTCTTCCTCTGCAAGGCTAAAATTTAAAAGCCTATGTACATAGTCGTAAGTAGGGCCAAGCATCTGCCCGCCCGGAATATCCTTAAAAGCGGAGCTAATGCGCCGCCGGATGTGCATTTCATCGCCGCGCACCATGCAAGAGGTATAGTTTCTTGACAGTGTATTGCGGTAAGCGCGCAGTAAAAATACAGCCTCTTCTGTACTGCCTTCGCACTGCTTAAGCGCCAAAGCGGCATAATCGGGCGCATAAAATCCCGCCTCAGACATCACACGGTCAATTAAAAGCCCCATTCTATCCCTGATTACATTAATTTCTACCGGCGCATCTCCTTTAGAACGATATTCCTTTAGTAACTCAATCGAGGCGTCAATTGCCTCCTGGCCGCCGGTAACCGCTACATATCCCATCCGTCGTCCCCTCCAATCCTGGTTTTTCTGGGTATTCCCATCACGCCGCCCTGAGGCGTCATAAAATAGAGCTCTAACCCACAGGGGAATTCAAAATTCATCCGCTGCCTCTCTTCAACCCACATCAAAGCCTTCTGCGGCAGCGAAATCTGAATGGATCCATCTATTCCCGGCCCGGTGAGTTCTCTTTTTTCCCCGCCTTCCAAGCTGTCAACCACAATGAAAATCGCGGAGCTTTTGTGCGGCTCCGGCAGGGTTCCAGTTTTTGCCTGGGACAGGATACTCTGGCACAGCGGCAAATCAAATGTTCCCTCCGGCAGGAAAATATAATCTGCCTCTTCTACCGAAGCGGGAACGCCATAGGTCATTTGCTGCAAAATTTTCTCCAAGTCTGGCGCACCGCTGGCAAAAAATTTTTTCCAGTTATCCAGCAGGGTGAGCCCCGCCGCCACCAAAGGGGCATTTTTATCCTCTATTTTTTTTATATTTTCAGCAATGGAAAATATTTTCCCGGGACGTGCCAAAGCATTCATCAACGCCTTAAAAATCTGTTGACAATCAAACACCGGGTCGAATTGGGTTTCGGTTATCATTTCAGGTTACCTCCCATGTTTGTTTGCTTAGTATGACACCTCAAGCGTGTTAAACTGAACCCTTGAAGCGGCATGTTTTTTGATCTCCTGCGCCCTGCGCTCGGCAATCCTTTTTTCCTCGTGTTCAAGCGCTTTTATGATTTCCGCTTTTTCCGGCAGATCAGTTTTGCACACTGCATCTAAAACGGCAGCACAGAGCACTTTTTTTGTATCATCGCCTGCCATAAGCGCAAATCCCTTTTTCCCTTCTACTTCAACAAGCGCTTCACAGGCCAGCATTTCTCCCAAATAAAACTGTGCTTTTGCAACCGTTTCCTGCATGCGGACCATAACCAAGGTTTTAGAGGGCTTGCGGATTATGTGAACGGGATAACGCTGCATAACCGGCTCTGCCAAGTTCTCTATGGCCTCTTTTGCACATTTCCCCAGGATTTTCGATCGTCTGCTTACCTTCAAAAAAATCATACCCCTTCCCTATTGGATTTTTCCTTTTCGTTCCTTTACTGCAGTGAAGCAAAGCTCCATAATGTATGTGAACAACAATATCATAATAATCGCAACAATGGCCTGGCCATATTCGTACCTTGTCATACAATTGGAAACCACGTATCCGATCCCGCCGGCGCCTACCGTTCCCAAAACGGCAGAAGATCCAAAATTATTTTCAAAGCTGATAGAGGTCCAAGCAAGGATACCGGTAAACGACGAAGGCAGCACAGCGCCAAAAAAGATTTTAATCCTTCCGGCCCCCATTGCGCGCAGGGCCTCCAATGTTTCTTCCGGGACTTCCTCAAAACATTGCGCAAAGGAGCGTGCAAAAAAAGAGGTGCTAAAAATGCAAATACCTATAATTCCGGCTGAAGGGCCAAACCCGACGCAGACCAGCACTAAAAGCACCCAAATAATAGAAGGAATGGCTCTCAAAAAGGTTAAGCCGGCAGAAAGAATGGTAGAAACCCACTTTAATGGTGTCAAATTTTTTGCCAAAAATATGGACAGCAGCATCCCGCCAATTAAGCTGTACACAGTGGCAAGAACCGTAACACCGATGGATTCCAGAAGAGACATAAATGTAATGTCAAGTTTACTAAAATCAATTTTGGCAAGCTTGCCCACAGCTTCCGGAATTTGCAGTATCCCTTCCCACAGCTGCCCCCAATCGAGCTTCATCATAAACATAGAAGCAATTCCGAGCGCAGATAAAATAATTAAAAAGTATTTCATTGCCCTGCTTCTCGCCGGGTCTTTGGTACGGATACGCCCTTTCCGATCCCGGAGCAGCCCGTCTTCTTCCGGCTGGATTGCCGGCGAAGGCGTAACCAGCCCTCCCTTTTTAATAGCACCTGTCATTTCTGTCATGCAAGTACCTTCTTTCTCAAATAATTTGTCAAAATATCAACCAAAATCACAATCGCCGCAATCAGCAAAATCACACCCATTGCCGAGTGATACCGGAACTGTTTGATGTACCCCATCATAATAAGCCCAATTCCGCCGCCGCCGACTGCCCCGACCAATGTAGAGGAACGGATATTCACTTCAAGGGAATAGAGCAGCCATGAAATAAAGCCTGGCAGCGATGCGGGGATAATCACCTGGGTGATAACAGAAAGGCGTCCTGCCCCCACAGATTTTAAGCCCTCCAGGCTTTCACTGCCAACCTCGTCAATCGTTTCGATAAAGGAGCGTATCAAAAAGCCGCATGTCGTGATAAACAGCGCAAGCGCGCCGACTACGGTGCCAATTCCAAATGCCATAATCAGAAGAAACGTCCAAATCATACTGGGGATATTCCTTTGAATGGAAGCAATAAAGCGGATTATTTTTTTCAGCGTTCGAAAGGGAGCAGTTGTATTGGAACCCAAAAATGCAAGCGCCAAAGACACCACTGTGGAAAGCAGGCTTGCTGCAATTGCCATACAGACGGTTTGAAGCACACCCTCTGCAATGGTGCTCATATCGGCAATCTGCGGCGGGAGAAGGTCCTCAAAAATAAACAGCCAAAAATTTTCCATATTGACCAAAAATTCAAAGGGCTGAAACTTTGTTTGCAGTGTAGCGATTAAGAACAGGACGGCAACAATGAAAAACGCTGCCATGGCCGCTCTTTTTTCTTTTTTGGGAATCACCGCAATCCTTTCTTTTTTATCCCTCATGAAAGGCCCCTCCTTCCTCCAGCCCTACGGTAAGCTCATCAATCGGGGCATCATAAATGGTCTCAATCATAGAAGCTGTTAATTTTTGGGGCACATCATTAAAAACAATACGCCCCTTGTGTATGCCCACGATGCGGTCGGCATAGGCCATGGCCACATCTACCTGGTGCAGGTTTACAATACAGGCAATGTTCCGTTTTTTGGCCATTTCCTGAATCTGATTCATAATAATGCGTGAGGAACTGGGGTCAAGGGAAGCAATCGGTTCGTCACAAAGCAAAAGCGTCGGATCCTGCATTAATGCGCGGGCAATCCCCACCCTCTGCTTCTGTCCGCCGGAAAGCTCGCCGGTTTTTTTGTATATCATATCCTTTAGGCCAATCATATCCAAAATTTGCACTGCCTTTTGCTTATCTTCCTCCGTGTAGCGGCCCATTACCGCATCTGCCGTAGACATATAGCCCAATCTGCCGTGCAGGACATTTTGAAATACCGACAGCCGGTATACCAGGTTAAACGACTGGAAAATCATACCAATTTTCCGGCGTGCCGTCTTAAGCTCCTTTTCCTTTTTGAGCTTTGCCATGTCCTTTCCGTCAAAAAGAATGCTGCCGTCCGTGGGCTCAATCATACGGTTGATACAGCGCAGGACAGTGGATTTCCCCGCGCCGGACGGGCCGATGATAACGACTACTTCGCCGGCGTTTATCTGAAAGCTGACATCCTCAACCGCGCGGGCTTGCCCATAATACTTTTTTAAATGTACAAGTTCCAATACCTTTTCCATATCCTTGCGATCCTTTCTTACCACAAAAGCCTAATCTGAGAGGTTATATTTTTCCTTCAGCTCCTGCAGATAGTCGTAATGGCTGTCTTCTGCCGGAATAAACCGCTCTTTCTCTTTTCCTTCCTCGTCGCCGAAAAATTCTGGATCATCGTAGTTAAGCAAAAATTCTTTTATTTTGTCTTTAAGCTCCTGGGGCAAATCCTTTTGAACGGCAACTGGGTTCATCGGGATGATGGGGGATTCATGGATGATCTTTAGATCGCCCTCTTTGATAATCCCGGCATCCAGCTGGTTATTCAAGGTGACAGAAGAGACCGCTGCAGCGTCTACATTTCCCTGGACAACCGCCTGCACCGAGCTGATATGCGAACCCGAATACATAGCGGATTTAAAAAATTTCCCATCCGTGTGCAGGTCGTCAAAGGTAAGTCCCAGTTCCGGCATTTCATTTAAAATAATGTCGGACGGGATGATGTTGCCCGAGGTGGATTCCGGGTCGCAAAAGGCAAATGTCCTTCCTTTTAAATCCTGCAAAGTTTCTATATCGCTGTCCGCTTTTACTATAAACTGTGAAGTGTAGCCGCCTAAGCCGTCCTCGTTGCCGCGGACCACCAGCGCCTCTGCCCCGGCGCGCTCCCGCGCTGTCACATAAGAAAATGGGCCAAGCTCTGCAAGCTGTGCATTTCCGGTGCGCATAGCTTCAACTGCAGCGCTGTAGTCTGTTGCACGGTAAACCGTGCAGGGAATCCCCAGCGCTTTGGTCATATCCTCTGCCAAATCATCCTGCAGCTGCACATTTTTTTCTGAATCCTCGCCCGGGATCCGAATCATCACCAATTCTTTCAAACCATAATTATTTTCAGCGCTGGGCGCCTCGTTTCCCTGGGAAGCACAGCCTGCTGAAATTCCCACAAGCAATGCTGCAGCGATGCCTGCTGACAAAAACCGTTTTGCTCTCATACTTCAATTTTCCTCGCTTTCTTTATAAATTTACAACTTGATACTGCACTTTTCATTTTTTAATTTTAGCATCAGGTTGTAAAATTTAAAGATTGACTTTGGCAAAAAGAAGTAAAAATTTATAGATAAAAATGATGCGGATGTAAACAAACTATTTGGACTTTAAATAAAAACAACATTGCCGCTCAATCCGCTACCATTGTTGAATTGAACTTTTACATGCAATGTAATAAAATTAAATGGGGATTTATGCTTACAGAAATGGGCTGTAGAAAATTTTTGAAAAAAAGAAATTGACTGAGGTACATATATGAAGTATGCCTAAGAATGATTTTGATCCGTCGTTATGGAAGTTTTATGCAAAATCCTTATATTTCCAGGCATTAAAAAGCGCGTGGTAAAAACCACGCGCTTTTGTTTTGCTTTTTTAGTTGGTCAAGTCAATCTTGTAGATGTTGTTCACTTCCAGCACTTCGCCGTTTGCAAACGTTCTGCCTTCGTTGCTTCCAAAATACATCTTATTGTCGTTATACTGCCGAATTTGCAGCTGTGCAAACGGATTTTCAATGCCTCTGACCGCCTCATAAGATACGGTAACGTCAATGCCCCCGTCTGCGCTGTACGCATGCGCTTTTACAATCGGAACTGCAGGAGTCAAAATTTCCGAATCCCCCTCTACACCTCCAGGGAGATCTGACGTATCGTAGCTTTCTACTTTGTCGCCGTTCTTGTCATAAAGATCCACAAAATCGCAGAAGCGCTGTGAGCTGGAGCACCGCATGATGGGCAGCATAGTCAAATAGCCGTTACCGGATGTAAAGTCGTCTACACACCACTCCATCGTCTGGTTGAGCTTCACACCGTCTTTTTGTGTAATGGTGTAATTTTTCGTGTGGGTACCCACTTTCTCACCAGGCTTGTTGCAGCGGTTCACGTCTGCTACCTGTTGGAATTCAATGGTGCTGCCGCTGTACCACTTGCCGCCCTCTGAGAGGGAAACGGGCTCGCCGTCAATTTTTAATGCAACGCTGGTGAGGTTTTCGTCACCATGGAAGCCGCCGATAAAGTCCTTTGCACCTTTTTCCTGAATGGCCATTTCCCACTCGCCGTTGTTGATAATTTGCGTGCCGCCAAAAAGGGTTTGGAAGGTTGGTACGCCGCTGCCGTCGTCTGTGCGTTCCGCCCCATAAGCACACCGGATCCGATATAAATTCAGGTTGGAATCGTGCTCTTTATTTAGATCAGTCAAGGCATCCTCGTTAAACGGCTTGTTGACATATTGGAAATTATATCTCACATATTTTTTGCTGATCGCTTTAGAGCCCTTCACATACACCTGGAAAGAGCCATAGTCATTGCCGCTTTCGGGGTTTTGCACATTTACCCAAATTTCTTCCGGATCTACAATCAAATTTTTAAGCGCCTCTTTTTCTACAATCGGCGCGAGCGTGCCCATGTTCCACAAAAATGCTTCTATGCTGTACCCCTCGCCGCCGTCTGGAATTATCACGTCTTTTTCAAATTTTGTTTCGCCGTCTGCCTTAGAAAGCGTTTTGCTGACCATGTCCACCGCTTTCACAACGCCGTTTTCATCCTTTAAGCAAACAAGCAGTGCCAAATCTGCTGGTGTTTCGTCATTGTTGGTCACATGTGCGCTTGCAGTAATGGTGTCCCCCGCCTCAAACATGGCGGCAGGATTGCCGGCATCGTCAGTAAACGCCACTGTTGTGGAACTGATTCCCGTGGGCGGAACCTCCCAGATTTCAATGTCGTCTATGTAAATCGTTTTCGCAACGGTTTGGGAGTCAGCCAGCTGCTGGCACACGCCAATCAGGTTATAGTTTCCTGCAATTTCTTCGTCCGAAATGGTAAACTCAAACTCAACCTCGTTCCACTCGCCTACTTTTGCCGCTTTAAGATCAACCGTGCTTTTCGACGTTGTGGCAGCAGTAGAAACTGTCCCGTAAACGCCCACACGGACGCTAACAGTTTCTATGTCCGCGCCCCCTGAAATGTCTGTGGGCATTACCCACATGGAAACTTTAAATTTCCGGCCTTTATCGGCGTTGGTTAAGTCGCTTTCTGAAAACATGTGGTTGAGCTTAATACGCCGGTAATCTTTCACACGGTCGCCAAACTTAACACTTTTGGTGCCCGAGTGTGCCTGATCCGTTGTAATCTCCACGGTAGGAGTCCCGCCGTCGCCGCCTAACACGTAGTCAGACCCCTCTGTCAGGGACGAAACGGTTTCAAAGTCAAACGTTTTTGCCAGCACATAGCCGTCATACGGCCCCTCAGCCAATGTTTGCGCCGGCAGCAGTGCCAAAAGCATGGCCAATGCCAGAACAACTGAAAAAACTTTTTTCATCATTCTCTTCCTTTCTGCAAATAATACTTTGTATACAGATTGATTATACTAGATTTTTTGCACAAAGTAAAGTCATTTTTTTAAAATTATAAAAGAAAGGAGCCGCGGCCATGAAGCAGACCGCTTCAAAAAAACTGCAACAACAGGCATACCGCGTCCGGCCCATTTTTGATATCAAAGATTTGCTTGCAAAAAGCGCACAGCGGTTTGGCAGCCGGCCGGCATTTCTTTTAAAAAATGAGCAAAAAAGGCTGTACCCAGTTTCCTACACAGAGCTTTACACCGCCTACCGGGCACTGTGCACCGCACTGCTTTGCCAAGGGCTTGGCCCCCGCGACAAAATTGCAATTGTTGGCGCCAACAGCTTTTTATGGGCCATCTCCTATCTTGCCGCAACAACCGTCGGCGTGGCAGTGCCGCTTGACCGGGAGCTTTCCGGCGCGGACATTGCAGTATTTTTAGAAAAGACGCAAACAAAGGTGCTCATTGGCGACAGGGCAGCGCTAAAAAAGCTTGCCGGGCTTTGCGTGCCTGCCAAAACCATTTCGATGGAAACCGGCATCCCAACGCTGATTTCTAAAGGGCAGTCGCTTCGAAAGCAGGGCAATGCCGCATTTGAGGCCATTTCCATCCACCCGGACGAAATGCGGGTGCTCATTCTCACATCCGGCACCTCCGGCTATGCGAAGGGCGTATGCTTGTCGCACAAAAACATTTGTGAAAACATTCTCTCCACTGCCAAAATGGTGCGGGTAAAGCCCACCGACCGCGCGCTTTCCATTTTGCCGCTGCACCACACCTACGAATGCACCCTCGGATTTTTAATGATGCTTTACAGCGGCGCCTGCATCTCCTACTGCGACGGGCTGCGGCATATCAACAAAAATATGCTGGAATCAAAACCCACCTTTGTGGTTGCCGTGCCCATTTTATTAGAATCCATGCAAAAGCGGATTTTTTCTACGATTATAAAGGGGCTGCCCCGCCGTTTTGCCAGGCAGGCGGCAGATCAAGCGCCCAGCGCTTTTCTAAATCAGCTTCCTTTTTATATATTAGCCGCCATTAAAAACAAGGTTCGCCGCGCACTTGGCGGCAAGCTGCACACATTCATTGTGGGCGGCGCGCCTGTGGATCCGGAAACCATCCGCTTTTTCTTAAAGCTTGGCATCCGCGCGCTGCAAGGCTACGGCCTCACTGAGTGCGCACCGCTGCTTGCCGGCAACAACGATTTTTTTGTCAACGAAAGCTCTGCCGGGCTTGCCATTCCCGGCGTGGAACTTAAAATTTGCAACCCCGGGCCGGATGGGATCGGCGAAATTTTAGCGCGGGGAAACAACATTATGCTGGGGTATTACAACGACATTGCGGCAACCGAAGCGGTCATGCGCGGCGGTTGGTTTCACACCGGGGATCTGGGCTATTTGGACAAGGATGGGTTTTTATACATCACCGGGCGCAAAAAGAATGTGATTATTGCAAAAAATGGAAAAAATATCTATCCAGAAGAACTGGAAGAAGTGCTGCTGCGCCACCCGTTCATCAAAGAGGTTTTGATTTTGGGCGTCCCCCAAAAAGACGACATTGTCATAGAGGCGCGTATTTATCCAGACTACGAGGCCATAAAGCGTGCGCAAAAAATATCGGATTGCACGCAAAAAGAGGCTGCGGACTGCCTTTTAAAGGTGGTTCAGTCTGTCAACAGCACCCTTCCCATGCACAAAAAAATCCGGCGTGTACACGTGCGCGAAACGCCGTTTGAAAAGACCACCTCTCAAAAAATGAAACGGCATGGGCAAAACTTAACCTGACCGCAGCTTGTGCATTTTTTGCAAAATAGGGCAAATTGATTGCGTTTTTTGTAAATCTATGGTACAATGCGGTTGAATTTGTCCCTTACGCGGATATGCACACAGGAGGTTCCATTGTGAAACTATTTAGAAAACTGCTGGTTTTACTGATACTCATCGCGGCGGCCGTTATGCTCTACGGGCCTGTTAACGAATATTTCCGTCCGTCAAAAGAGGGCGGGATGCCCGTGACTGTCACCATCCCACAGGGCGCATCTGTCAGCGATATTGCCGGCATTTTACAGGAAAACGGGCTGATTGAACACAAATGGGTGTTTCAATTAAAGGCCAAGCTCTCCTCCCATGGCAGCGCGCTGCGCTACGGCACCTTTGAGCTCCACGACAATATGAGCTTGTCGGATATCATCTACACCCTCGCAACCAAAGGCGATGCTGCAAATACCTTTACGCTCACCATCCCGGAAGGGTATTCCGCTGAAAAAATTGCCGTGCTGCTGGAAGAAAAGCAAATCTGTACGGCAGAGGATTTTTTAGATGCGCTGGAAAACGGAAGCTATTCCTACGATTTTATCCAGGATATCCCGTCCGACAAACCGTACAATTACAAATTGCAGGGGTTTTTATTCCCCAGCACGTATGAATTTTACAATGATGCCACCCCCAACCACATCATCGACACCATGCTGGGCGAATTTGACCGGCAGTACCAATCCATCGACAAGGGCAAAAACAAAAAGACGCTCTACGACATTGTCACCATGGCCTCGCTCATTGAGCGCGAAGCCCGGCTTCCCGAAGAGCGCACAACCATTGCAGGCGTCATCCAAAACCGGCTGGACATTGACATGCTGCTTCAGGTGGACGCAACGGTCATCTACGCCATCTCGGACGGCTTGTACGACGTGGACACCGTTTATTACAAAGATTTAGAAACCAACTCCCCTTACAACACCTATCGATTCAAAGGGCTTCCCGCCGGGCCGATTTGCAGCCCCGGGCTGGACTCCCTAAAGGCGGCTATTTTCCCAGAACAGCACGAATACTACTATTATCACACCGACGAAGTCAAAAAAGACGGCAGCCACATTTTCACCAAAGATTTTTCCAGCCATCAAAATACCATGCAGTAAAAAAGACGGGCAAAAAAGCCCGTCTTTTTTATTCATTTTCAATATAAATCTGGCATTGGCGCATTGCATCAAGCGCGGTTTGATGCGTTTTTGGCGTAACGCCCGCACAGCAGGCAGCGTCCACCGTCACCCGCAGCTCCGGCGCGGCGGCCTTTAGGAGCATTGCGTTTGATATGACGCAGATATCTGTGCAAACACCAATGAGGACAACTTCTTTCAACCCCTCTATGCACATCTGTTTCACATCCGCAGCAAGCGCTTCTGACCCAAACGCTCCTTTTTGATACACCTTTGCACGCCGCTGTTTTTGCAGCCCCTCCAAAACCGTCGGGAGCGCCCAGCCCTGTGTGCCTGCAAGGCAATGCGCGACTGGCAAAAGCCGCCCCTCCTGCGTGTCCCTGTATGCCGCATCATGCGTGTCCATGGTAAACACCACTTCGCCGTCAAACGTTTCAATTTTTTTTGCCACAGCCGGTAAAATGGCCTGTGCCTCCGCGCTGCCCAGCGCGCCGTCAATAAAGTCGTTTTGCATATCCACAACCACCAAAAGCCGCTGCATATACATCCCCCCGCTTCTTTTCTGTTCCAAATACGTTTGTTTTATTATACGCTTATCCGCCGCCGCCTGTCAAGGATGCAAAACCCACGCATTTTGCCATGCCGCACAATTTGACAAACTGCCCAAGGCATGATACACTGTTTACCAGCAAATTATAAATTAGGAAGGAACTATCATGCGGACAAAAGGATTTATTTTTGATTTAGATGGTACCCTCATCGATTCCATGGGGGTTTGGGAGAGCATTGGAGAACAGTATTTGCGCAAAAACGGCGTCACACACATTCCTGCGGACTTTACAAATATCATTAAAACTATGGATTTGGCGGAATCGGCCCTGTTTATAAAAAATGAATTTCAGCTTCCGTTTTCCCCGGGAGAAATCCGGAATCAAATTGTCCAGTTTATAGAAGACCAATATCGCTATCATATCCCGCTCAAAAAAGGCGTAAGGGAATTTTTAGAGAGGAATGCCGGCGTACAGATGTGCATCGCCACCGCCACCGACCAGGCGTTAGCGGCCGCTGTGCTCAAACGGCTTTGCATTGACCGTTATTTCTCTTTTGTGCTTACCACCGCCGATGTGGGGTGCGGCAAAGATCGGCCGGATATCTTTTTGAAAGCTGCAAAAATGCTTGGATTAAAAAATGATGAAGTACTGATTTTTGAAGATTCGCTGCATGCTGTAGAAACTGCAAAACGGGCTGGCTTTTGCGTGGCTGCCGTATATGATGACGTCGCGAAAAACGAGCAGGACGCGCTCAAATCCATCGCAGACATTTACCTGACCGATTTAAACGAGCTTGATACCGCCTGTGTAAACGAATGATACTGAAAAACAACCATATGGCGTTCCGTTTTAGATGGCAACCGCTTCTTGTTTTGGCACAGATTAGAAAAATATTGCAAAAAAGCTTGACACACCTGTGTTTGTGATGTAAAATAAAACGGTATGTATATATGAGGAGGAAACAATGGTGGAAGATAAAATCAGTTCCGACCATATTGTGGTCGGATTTCGGCAGTCTAAGCGCCTTTTGGAAGAATGTGCCGTCCAAAAAGCGATTGTTGCAAGAGATGCCGACCAGCATATCATGACCCCCCTGCTTGATTTGTGCAGGCAGCAAAATGTCGACGTGGTGTATGTAGACACCAAGCGCGAGCTTGGTAAGTTTTGCCGGCTGGATGTGGATGCCGCCGTTGCAGTGGTTACCAAAGACGCATAATGATGTTTGATATTACACATTTTTATAAATGTATAATATAAATTTTATTTTAAAAAGGAGGTGAGACACATTGCCAACATTTAACCAGCTGGTGAGAAAGGGACGGGAAACTTCTGAAAAGAAATCCACGGCGCCTGCCCTGCAGTTTGGGTTCAATTCGCTCAAAAAGCGGACAACAGACCAAAATGCTCCGCAAAAGCGCGGCGTTTGCACAACGGTGAAAACCATGACCCCGAAAAAGCCAAACTCGGCACTTCGGAAAATGGCCAGAATCCGGCTGACAAACGGGATTGAAGTTTCGGCGTATATCCCCGGTATCGGACACAACCTGCAAGAGCATAGCGTTGTGCTCATCAGGGGCGGCAGGGTAAAAGATCTCCCTGGCGTTCGGTATCACGTCATCCGCGGCGCGCTGGATGCTTCCGGCGTTGCAAACCGCAACCAGGCAAGATCAAAGTATGGTGCAAAGAAACAAAAACAGGCTAAATAGTTTCCGCAAAGTCGCTTACAACGGAATTTATATATAGATCGGAATCTCTTTTTTCGATAGATACATTGTTCTTTTGTTAAGCGCTAAACGAGCATGTTTGTTCGAGTACCTATGAAATCATTTTATTATGAAGGAGGGAAGAATAGTGCCCAGAAAAGGTTATATCGCAAAAAGAGAGGTTCTGCCCGACCCCATGTACAACAGCAAGGTTGTTACAAAGCTGATTAACAACATTATGCTGGATGGCAAAAAGGGTGTGGCGCAGAGCATTGTTTACGGCGCATTTGAAATCATCAACGAAAAAACAGGCAAGGATGCCGTTGAAGTGTTTACCACAGCGCTCGAAAATATTGCCCCTGTATTAGAGGTTAAGGCAAGGCGTGTCGGCGGCGCTACCTACCAGGTTCCCATTGAAGTCCGCGCAGAAAGGCGGCAGACATTGGGGCTTCGGTGGCTGACGCTTTACGCTCGCCAGAGAAACGAAAAAACCATGCGTGAACGGCTTGCAGCTGAAATTATGGATGCGGCCAACAACATGGGTGCAGCGGTGAAAAAACGCGAAGATACGCACAAGATGGCCGAGGCCAACAGAGCGTTCTCCCATTACCGTTGGTAATTTTTCGCATAATTTCTCTCATTTGCGGGCAGTATAAACTGCAAATTAAATTTTTTAAAGTTCATTGGAAGGAGAAAGATTGTGCCTAGAGAGTTTTCACTGGAAAAAACAAGAAATATCGGCATCATGGCTCACATTGACGCCGGTAAAACCACCACGACCGAGCGGATTCTCTTCTATACGGGAAGAATCTATAAAATCGGCGACGTGCACGATGGCGCAGCCACCATGGACTGGATGGAACAGGAGCAGGAGCGCGGTATCACCATTACCTCAGCTGCAACAACCGCACAGTGGAAAGGCCATAGAATCAACATCATTGACACGCCAGGACACGTTGACTTCACTGTTGAAGTTGAGCGTTCGCTGCGGGTTCTGGACGGTTCGGTCACGGTGTTCTGTGCAAAAGGCGGCGTAGAGCCCCAATCGGAAACGGTTTGGCGCCAGGCTGACAAATACGGGGTTCCCCGTATGGCGTATGTGAACAAAATGGACATCATGGGCGCGAATTTTTACAATGTTGTCGACATGATGAAAGACCGTTTAAAATGTAACGCTGTTCCCATTCAGCTCCCCATCGGCTCGGAAGATACCTTCAAGGGTCTGGTGGATCTGGTGACTATGAAAGCGTATGTGTATTATGACGACCTCGGAAAGGACGAGCGTGAGGAACCGATTCCCGAGGATTTAGTTGAAAAAGCGGAAGAATACCGGGCAGCGCTCTTAGAATCGGTTGCAGAAACCGACGAGGTGCTCATGGAAAAATATCTGGAGGGCGAAGAGCTCACGGTTGACGAAATTAAAAAAGCAATTCGCAAAGCCACAATTGCCAATGAAATGGTGCCGGTGCTGTGCGGAACCTCTTACCGCAATAAGGGTGTGCAAAACCTGCTCGACGCTGTGGTAGATTACATGCCCTCCCCCATTGACATCCCGCCGATCCGCGGGATTGTACCGTCTACCGGTGAAGAAGAAGAGCGCCCCGCAAACGACGAGGGTCCCTTCTCCGCACTGGCGTTTAAAATTATGACCGACCCATTTGTTGGAAAGCTCTGCTTTTTCAGGGTATACTCCGGCAAACTAAACAAGGGCTCGACCATTTTAAACTCCACAAAAGACAACCGGGAGCGCGTCGGCAGAATTTTGCAGATGCATGCAAACGACCGTCAGGATATTGAAACCTGCTATTCCGGCGATATTGCCGCAGCGGTTGGTTTGAAAAACACCACTACGGGTGATACGCTGTGCACAGAGAATGCACCGATTATCCTTGAATCCATGGAGTTTCCTGATCCGGTTATCCGGGTTGCGATTGAACCCAAAACCAAAGCCGGACAGGAAAAAATGGGCATTGCCCTCGCCAAGCTGGCAGAAGAAGACCCCACATTTAAAACCTATACGGACGAAGAAACAGGGCAAACCATTATCGCTGGTATGGGTGAGCTGCACTTAGAAATCATTGTTGACCGTCTGCTTCGTGAGTTCAAAGTAGAAGCAAACGTTGGTAAACCGCAGGTTTCCTACAAAGAAGCCATTCGCCGCACTGTCAAGCAGGAATATAAATATGCACGGCAGTCGGGTGGTAAAGGCCAATACGGTCACGTATTTATTGAAGTGGAACCCAACGAGCCCGGCGCTGGATACGAATTTATCAACAAAATCGTTGGCGGCGCAATTCCCAAAGAGTATATTCCCGCGGTTGACGCCGGTATTCAGGGTGCAATGCAAACCGGTGTACTCGCCGGCTACAATGTTGTGGACGTAAAAGTTACCTTGTACGACGGCTCCTACCACGAGGTTGACTCTTCGGAAATGGCCTTTAAGCTTGCCGGCTCTATGGCATTTAAAGAAGCTTGCCGCAAGGCGGACCCGGTTTTGATGGAACCCATCATGCAGGTTGACGTTTTAGTACCTGAAGAGTATATGGGCGACGTTATGGGTGATCTCAACTCCCGCCGCGGACAGATTCAGGGTATGGAAGCACGCAACGGTGTACAGGCAATCTCGGCGTTTGTTCCGCTTTCCGAAATGTTCGGATATGCGACCGACCTTCGCTCACGCACACAGGGGCGCGGCAACTATACCATGCAGCCCAGCCATTACAGTGAAGTGCCCAAAAACATTCAAGAGGGTATCATCAACGCAAAAAATAAGGAAAATTAAAAAACTATTGCATTTTTTTCCAAAAGATTATACAATATGGTTAGACAGATTGATGAGCCTGTCCATTTTGGTATGTGCTCACTGCACATAGG
>JAJXRJ010000066.1 GCA_021629085.1 Oscillospiraceae bacterium
CCCTGTATTATTTTTTGTGAGGATAACGAACAATTAAGATGACAGCTGTTACCAGAGCAGCGACACCTGCTATAATAAACAAAATAAATGGGTCAACCGCTGCTGCGCTGACTTGGATATTTGTCATAGCGTCGGCCTGTCCAATTATATTATGGGGGACGGTTGATACGTTAATAAAAATTCCGGTTGCAAAAGCGGCGGCTGCAGCAAAAAGTGCAATAGCAATTTGACATTTCTTTTTTCTTTTCTGTTTTTCTAAGCGGTTTATGCCAAACTGCTCATGTATGCTATCTGCAAAATCAGAAGGACTTCCCAAACGCTCAATCACTTGCTGTTCGGTTTCTCCATGTTCCACAGCAGAAGCAAACGCTTCCTGCAAATCACGGACAACTTCATTTTTTTGTTTGCGTGAAGTAATCAGGCTACGCTTCACTTGTTCAATATAATCTTCTCTCATTTTGTGACCTCCGCAAAGTCATATTCTCCAATAAAGCTGTTTACACAAACGGTATATCGCTGCCAAAAGCTTATCAGCTCTGCCAGTGTTTTACGCCCTTTTTCTGTAATGGAGTAGTATTTTTTCGAGCCTCCATTTGCGGCTGCCGGGGCAATGCGGCATTTGATAAGGTGGGATTCTTGCAGGCGATATAGGATAGGGTAAACGGTTCCCTCTTTGGCATATCCTAAAACGGCTGCGCCGTTATCGTTTAGCTTGGTGATAATTTCATAGCCATAGGTTTCTTTTTTTGCAATCAAACACAGTAATATCATTTCAAGCGATCCTTTTTTGAATTGTTGTACATACCGGCTATCCATAGGTCCCAGCTCCATTTTGGTATTACTATTTAGCATTACTAAATAGTAACACTATTATACTGCTTATTACCAATACTGTCAATAGGTTTCAAAAATTATTTTAAAAACTGGCTGGAAGAAAGCGGAATGTAAAAAAAGCAACGCAATGCTTTTTTATTTATGAATTCGACAATAATTTAAAATTTTGGAACAATATATTGTGTAAACTATTGACACATCCCCCAAAATGTAGTATTATATGAATAGACTTATAAGAGAAAGAGTGGTGCCGAATGATTCAGACAATCCAAAAGAGGAATGGGGAGGTCGTCCCTTTTATTCCTGAAAAAATAACCTGGGCAATTTTTAAAGCTGCCAACGCTGTGGGAGGGGAGGACTTTGAAACTGCCAGTGCTCTTTGCAATCAGGTGATTGATTTAGCGGAAGAAAAATATCCCGATACCATAGTGGAAGTGGAACAAATTCAAGACCTTGTAGAAAAAGTACTCATTGAAAATGGTCATGCAAAAACTGCAAAGGCCTATATTTTGTACCGCGAAAAGCGGCGCGGCGCCAGAGAGGCAAACGCGCTGATTGGCGCCACCATTGAAATGTTTAAAAACTATATCAGCGATATGGACTGGCGCATTAAGGAAAATGCCAATACGCAAAAGTCCATCAATGGTATGAACAACTATATCCGTGAAACGTTTACCAAACAGTATTGGCTGCACGAGGTGTACCCGGATGAAATCCGCGAGGCGCATGTGTCGGGTGATATCCACTTGCACGACCTTGGGTTTTTCGGCCCGTATTGTGCGGGGTGGGATCTTCGGATGCTGCTCACAGAAGGGTTCGGCGGCGTGCCGGGCAAGGTGGAATCGCGGCCTGCAAAGCATTTGCGCACATTTTTGGGGCAGATTGTCAACTCCACGTTTACCACACAGGGTGAGTCCGCCGGGGCACAGGCCTGGTCGTCCATTGATACCTACTGCGCACCGTTTATCCGCTATGACAATATGACGTTTAAAGAAGTCAAACAGGCGTTGCAGGAGTTCATTTTTAACTTAAATGTTCCTACGCGCGTGGGATTTCAGTGCCCGTTTTCCAATCTCACATTTGACATTATTGCACCGCGCACTTTAAAAGACCAAAACGTTATTGTGGGCGGGGAGTTAAAGCCTGAGAAATATGGTGAATTTCAAGAGGAAATGGACATGTTTAACCTCGCATTTTGCGAAGTGATGATGGAGGGTGACAAAAAGGGCAGAGTGTTTACCTTCCCCATTCCTACCATCAACGTCACCAAGGAATTTGATTGGGACAGTGAAGTGGTCAATAAATTTATGGAAATCACCTGTAAATACGGTGTTCCGTATTTTTCAAACTATATCAATTCCGACCTTTCACCGGAAGATGCGCTGTCCATGTGCTGCCGCCTGCGGCTGGACACCAGTGAATTGAGAAAGCGCGGCGGTGGGTTATTTGGTTCCAATCCGCTCACTGGCTCTATTGGTGTGGTCACCATCAATCTTCCGCGGATTGCCTACAAATCCAAAACGGAAAACGAGTTTTACAGCCGGCTGTGGCGCACCATTCAGATTGCAAAAAATAGCCTTGAAATCAAGCGGAAAACCATTGAAGAGCAAACAAAAAATGGGATGTATCCCTATTCTGCAAACTTCTTAAAAGACATCTATAAACGGACGGGCAGCTATTGGACCAATCACTTTAACACCATCGGATTAATTGGGATGAACGAGGCGTGCGAAAACTTTATTGGAAAAGATCTCACAACGCCGGAGGGGCAAACATTTGCCAAACAAGTGCTCTCTTATATGCGGGAAGAGATTGTAAAAATCCAGGAGGAAACCGGGCATTTTTACAATCTTGAGGCAACACCGGCGGAGGGCACCAGCTATCGGTTGGCAAAGCTTGATAAGGAGCGTTATCCCGATATCATCACTGCGGGAGAAAAAGAGCCCTATTATACCAATTCGTCCCATCTGCCGGTGGGTTATACAGATGATATTTTTGAAACGCTGGATTTGCAGGATGATTTACAATCCATGTACACTGGCGGAACTGTGCTGCATCTCTACCTGGGTGAGCAGATAAAAGACGTGGAAGTGGCAAAAACTGTGCTCAAAAAGGCATTTACCAATTATCGGCTGCCCTATATTTCCTTCACGCCTACATTCTCAGTCTGTCCGGAACACGGCTATATTTCAGGAGAGGTGTATTCCTGCGACAAATGCGGTGCAGACACTGAGGTGTGGAGCCGTGTAGTCGGTTATTTGCGTCCAGTGCAAAATTATCACAAAGGCAAGGCGGAAGAGTGGCGGCAACGCGTGAAATATAAAATCAAAGAGAAGGACGTTGTCAATTTATGAAATTTGGCGGAATTGCCAAAACCAGCACAATTGATTTCCCGGGCGTTTTAGCCTGTGTGCTGTTTAGTGTTGGATGTAATTTAGACTGCTTTTACTGCCATAACCGGCCGTTGATTGATGGAAACGGCGTTTTGATACCGGAAGAGGAAGTCAAACAATTTCTGCTGCGGCGCAAAGGGCTTTTGGACGGTGTGGTGATAAGCGGGGGAGAGCCCACGCTTCAGCCAGATTTATATGAGTTTTGCAAATGGGTAAAATCGCTTGGTTACCAGCTCAAACTGGATACAAACGGGCAGAAGCTGGACGTTGTACGGCAATTGATAGAAGACGATCTGGTGGACTATGTAGCAGTGGACTATAAAGCGCCGGCGGCTGAATACGCAAAGATTTGTAATGGCGATGCGGCAAAAACGCTGGATACCATTCAATATTTACTGAAATGTAAAACTCAATTTGAGGTGCGCACAACCGTATATCCCGCTCTTAGCCGCCAGGGCTTAAAAGTCTTGCTTTCGGAAGTGCCAGTTGTGCCATGCTATCGGCTCAACGTGTATCGCCGGCCGGATGTAATTGACAACCGGCATTTGCCTCTGCTGGATGCGCCTGTTCTTTGTAAGGCGGATTTACAGGCAATGTTTGATACGCTAAAAACAATTCAGCCAAACCTGCTTCCATGCTAGGGAAGCGCCAATCCTTATAAAATGTTGCAGTCAAAAAGAACACCCTTATAGGTGTTCTTTTTGTTATGTGCAAAATTAAGTTTACAGTAATTTTATTTTGTAAATATATCTATAAAAAATACACCCGCTAAGAAGCGGGCGCTTTAGATTTTACCGATAGGATTCTTCCAAAATGGCCAACGTATCCTGTGAAGTCAGCTCGATGGGATCGTGCTCAAACAGCCCTCCCATGGTGTCCCGCGCATTTTTTTCAATCGTGGGAAGCTCTTCTTTTGTGATTTGATAGTCCGACATTTTTAAGTTGTCCACGCCGCAGCGCTTTTGCAGGTCAAACAGCGCGTCCACAAAATCGGAGGGCTTTGTGGCGTCGGTTTTTCCCAGGGCCTTTGCCATTTCAATGAGGCGCGGGCCGCAGGCGGGATGCTTGGCAAACGCCCTGTAATAGGCACAGCTTACCATAATGAGCCCTGCTCCGTGAGGAAGGTTGGGATGGTAGGCGCTCATGGCGTGCTCCAGCGAGTGCTCAGATGTACAGCCGGATGTGGTCTCTACCATGCCGGCAAGCGTATTGCCCAGTGCAACGCCCTCGCGCGCATCCCTATCTTTGCCATTGGCAACTGCTGCAGGGAGATTTTCGGCAATGAGTGAAATGGCTTTTAAGGCATATAAGTCACTGATGGGATTTGCATGCCGGTTGAGATATCCTTCCGTGCTGTGAAACAGCGCGTCAAAGCCCTGATAGGCGGTAAATTCCGGCGGCACAGTTGCCATGAGCTCCGGGTCTACAATGGAGAGGACAGGAAACGTTCCATCATATCCGCCGCCAATTTTTTCGTTGGTTTCCTCCTTGGTAATCACCGTCCATGGGTCGGCTTCAGTTCCGGTGCCGGCAGTGGTGGTGATAGCTACAATGGGGAGCGGTTTGATTTTTACCGGCTGGTTTTTACCGCTGCCGCCTTCAATATAATCCCAATAATCACCGGGGTTGGTTGCCATAATGGCGATTGCTTTTGCCGCGTCAATGCTGCTTCCGCCGCCTAAACCGATAACAAAATCACATCTTTCCGATTTTGCAAGTGCCGCACCTTCCATCACATGTTTTTTGATAGGGTTGGGAAGGATTTTGTCGTAAACGGCATATGCTGCCCCCGCTTTTTCGAGTTCATTCTGCACCCGGTCAAGATAGCCGTTTTCCCGGGTTGATTTGCCTGAAGAAATCACAATCAACGCTTTTTTCCCGGGCAGCGCTTGTGTATGCAGGCTGTTTAGCGTGCCGCACCCAAATAAGATTCTGGTCGGTAAAAAATGACAAAATTCCAAAGTAACATCTCCTTTGTACGCAGGTTCTCATAAAATATTTTATTTATATAATATTCGGCTTTTCTTTGAAAAAACCTTTTTTGTGCCAGCGCTTTTTAGGAGCAACGGGGATAACTACAAGAATGATGACGAGCAAAAACTGAAAAAAGACATAATATTAAAT
>JAJXRJ010000067.1 GCA_021629085.1 Oscillospiraceae bacterium
CAAATATAATGTATGATTTTTTACGAAAGCGCATGGATGTGACAATCAGACAAAAGCTTGGCAAGGCGCGTTATTCTGAAATACATCACAGCGGCGTAGCAACGCCCGGAATGGATTTTGGGCATATTGGCCCGGATTGGGATTTTCTTATGAACGAGGGCTTGCCGGGTGTCTTAAATCGTCTCAGGTATTACAAAGGTATAAATGATGCTTCAAAGAAGCAGTTTTACGACAATTCAATCCTCGTATACGAAGCGATCATGGAATTTATTTTAAGACTTGCAGACGCGGCAGAAATGTATCAAACCGACAAAACGAACTTTGCGGCGCAAAATTTAAGACAGCTCACGGTATCTGCCCCTGCGAATATTGCCCAGGCAATGCAGCTGACGCTTCTTATATATAACATACAGACAAATCTTGACACAACACGCGTTCGCTCTTTGGGCGCAATCGACCGGCTGTACCATCCGTTTTATAAAAGGGATATCGAATCGGGCACCTTCTCAGAGGAACAAATCAGAGAATTGACGGACGATTTCCTATGGAAAATATCCGCAATGAGGGTAACTGCCAACACTGCGTTTAACATATGCGGCAGGGATGAGGGGCGTTCGGGAAATGACTATACCATGCTTTTGCTTGAGGAATATCGAAAACTCGATATTTATGACCCTAAAATGCATGTTTTATATTATGATGACACAAACCCCAAAATACTCCGTCTTATTCTTGAAATGATCCGCGAGGGCAAAAACAGTTTTGTGTTTATAAATGCAAAAACATCCGAAAAAGCCCTTGCCAACATCGGGATTGACGCAAAGGACGCGAAGCGCCTTACCGTTTACGGCTGCTATGAAATTTCGGCTGAAGGCACTGAAATCCCTTGCACATGCGCATCATATGTCAATATGGCAAAAGCTGTTGAATACGCCTTTACGAATGGGATGGATACAGTCACAAATTCCCGTATGGGTGCAAAAACCGGCGATAATTTCCAAACCTTTGACGACTTTTTTGCCGCTGTTAAAACACAGCTCAAAGCGATAACCCAAATACCGATGGCCGCTATCCGGCAATTTGAGCCATACTATCATAGCATATGCCCGTCGCCGGTAATGTCTGCAACCTATCAATGCAGCTGCGAAAGAGGCCTGGACCTTTACAGCGGCGGTGCAAAATACAGTAATTCCTCCATTGCCGGCGTTGGAATTGCAACTTGTGCGGACAGCTGTGCTGCCGTTAAAAAAGTAGTATTTGAAGATAAAATGGTAAGTTTTACGGATATGAAAAAAATACTTCTTTCGAATTGGCAAGGAGAGATGCGGCTGCATAATGCGTGTAAAAACCTCTGTCCGAAATATGGGAATAACCATACGGATGCAGACAGGATTGCAAAAGCGTTAACCGATTGTTTGGCAGACCATATCAACGGGCAGCCGAACGGGCGCGGCGGGGTATTCAGATGCGGTTTGTTTTCGGTTGATCTTCGCTTTTTGCTCGGCAAAAAAACAGCAGCCACACCTGACGGAAGGCTTTGCGGCGAGCCGCTGTCAAAAAACGCGGCGGCGACAATTGGATGCGATAAAAACGGTGTAACGTCATTATTAAATTCAATCTTAAAACTGGATATGGAAAAAATTCCTGACGGCTGCGTTGCCGATGTTGTGCTGCATTGCTCGGCAACAAACGGCAGCAACGGAATGAATGCTTTTTACAGCCTTTTAAAGACATATATGGATTGCGGCGGAGCATCAATCCATTTCAATGTGCTCAATCCGCAAAGCCTGATTGCCGCGCAAAAAGAACCCGGCAAATATAAAAACCTGCAGGTGCGGCTTTGCGGCTGGAATGTGCATTTTGTGGATTTAAGCAAACAAGAGCAGGATGAATTTATTTTGCAGTCTAATGCGGCAAGATGAAACACGGGGGAACGGGGATTCAAATGACAGGTATAATATTTGAAATAAAGCGGTTCGCTGTGCATGACGGCGATGGAATAAGAACAACGGTATTTTTGAAAGGCTGCCCTCTTAAGTGTATATGGTGTCATAATCCGGAGGGGATCCATTTTAAACCCCAGCTTGCTTTCTACAAAGAGAAGTGCATCGGCTGCGGGGAATGCCTCCCGGCCTGCCCGGTGAGCGCACATAAATTTGCCGATCACAACCATTTAATTGACCGGAGCATTTGCAAACTGTGCGGAAGCTGCGAAAAAGCATGTCTTGGAAATGCTTTAAGAATGTATGGGAAAAAGGTGACGGCAGATGAAATACTGCCCATACTTTTAGAGGACACCTCTTTTTATGAAACCTCGGGCGGAGGCGTAACACTATCGGGCGGCGAATGTCTTATGCAGGCAGATTTCTGTGCTGGGCTTTTAAAAAAGCTGAAATCCCATAGCATCAATACGGCTGTTGATACGTGCGGCTTTGTTCAGCGTGATGCAATTGACAAGGTTTTGCCGTACACGGATGCGTTTTTGTATGATTTGAAAGCATACGATGAAAATGTACATATAAAATGCACCGGGCGTTCAAACAGGCTTATACTTGAAAATCTTGTATATATCAATTCGCAAAATGTGCCGGTTGAAATCCGGATCCCATACGTTCCAAAATTCAATGATAACCAGATGGATAAAATAGGCAGGTTTTTATCACAGTTAAAATGTATTACAGCGGTAAGGGTGTTGCCATATCATAATTATGCCGGTTCGAAATATGCCTCGCTTGATATGGATAATACGCTCCCGGAAACTTTGCCGTCCGAAAAGGAGATACAAGCTGCAAAAGAAACCTTATGTGCCTATGGCCTGATATGCAAATGACAGGAAGTTTCAGGCGATAAGAAGAAACTGTTTTAAAAACGATAAAATAAAAAAGATACAGGGTTTCAACTGTATCTTTTTCTCTTTGCTATGTCCTGAGCCGGAATGTCCTTGGCGCCAGCCGATAAACCAGTACACAGGCAATTATGCAGTACAGCACACAAAATACAATGGTCATCAGCCCAAAAATGAGCGTGTCCATCCGAAGCTTCATAATGTAAAAGCTCACCAGGTATGTCGCCGTCATAACAATCTGGTAAGTGGCGTTTTTCATCTCAGTGGCAGCGTTATAAGGCTGCAGTAGGTAGTAAATCATCAAATAATGTACTGAGAAGAAAACACTCATGCAAATGATAGAAATAATCAGCACCGCATAGTGGATGGGATTCTGGGTGCCGCCGGACGCCCAGAGAAGCAACGCCAGTCCCCCGCCGATGACTACCGCGGGCAGCAGATTGATTTTAACAATTTCGCGCAGCCGAATGCCAAACAGCCGAAGTACCATTTTTGGCTGCTTATAAAACGGATAGGTTAAAAGGCTGTGGTCGCAGTTGATAAACAATGCCTTTGTAAAGCCGGTTCCCCGGTTAATGGCATACATGATAAATACAAAATACGGCAAAAATGTCATCAGGAGTTTGTTTGTTTTGAGCTTTATTTCCGGTGAAAACCAAAATAGGATTAACAGCGCCGCAAACAGGCAGACGCATACCACCGCAATCACCTGTGACGCCTTCCATAAAATGCGCTTGTGGCGTTTTACAAACAACTCATTGAGATATTCAAATCCTTTTTTCTCACTTGCGATGCCTGTATCGGCAGTGATAAGATTGCGGTTTGCTGTGAGCTCCTTTTGCACAGCTTTATCCATTTGATGCGTAGAATTTGCAAGAATTTGCTGATACATCTCCCTGTAATGGTTAAACATGAGAATTTTATGGAGGGATAGAAAGCCACACACAGTGCACAGCACCATAATCCCCGCGCAAACCGGCATAGGAAGCACAATGCCCATTGCAGGAAGCCCATAGGCCACCACCAACAGCATAACAACGGCCAGCCAAACCAGCTTGTCCAGTCCATTCTCATTCGTTGTCTTACGCTTTTTCTCATATTCCCAAAGCGAATATGCTGCCACAGTCATTTTGATGCCCGCTACAAAAAACGGAATGAGAATACAAATCCACAACGGGACACCACGCATCCGGCCAAACACAATACCAAACAGCAAAAATCCAATCAGCACCTTTGCCATCGCATAGCCATAGTTGGCCAGTGTATACGCCTTTGCGTCCATCCGCATGCAAACCATGGCATAATATTTGTCTTTGGACGGATTGAACATATAGGTGTTGACAAACGCACCGATGACGGTTAAAAACAGGAGAATATGTAAAAACACATGCGTCCTTGGAACAGCGCCGTAGAGAGCAGCGGCGCCTGCAACCATAACCGCAAAATAAATGAGCTTTCCCAAAAACACGGAGACAAATTCCCAAATGACCGAAAGTACATTGGCAAACACCTTTAAACCGCGCACCCGATACAACGTGCCAGGCAGCAGCCGCTTGATGAGAGGAATCTGCTTTAACGCATATAGGATGCTATTGACCCGATAGGTGTTTTTTAAGGCAAACGACCATTGCAACGTTTTATTCATTTTCATCCTCCCGCAGCGCCGCAATAATTTTATCCTTAAACCCGTGGCTATCCAAATTTTGTTTGTCCACCATTTCCAGTTCCCCATGGTTTAAAAGTACGATTTCATCACATAAATCCAGCGCCAAATCCATAAGATGTGTAGAAAAAATGGTAATACGTCCGATTTTAATGGAACGCAGAAGCTGTTTCATTTCTTCTGCCGCTACGACATCCAGTGAGGTGAGCGGCTCGTCCAAAAGCAAAACGTTTGGCTGGGCAATGATGTTTACCAGCATTTGCATTTTATTTTTCATGCCGTGAGAATAATCCTTTAACAGCTTGTCCCGGTCATCCTTTGCAATGCCTATATCGCTAAAATATTCATCAATTTCTTTCCGGTTTGAGATGGACGTTTCGTTGATATCCAAAAAAAACTTTAAAAATTCCCGCCCCGTCAAAAACTCCGGAACGGTTGGCGTAGACAGCACATAGCCAATATCCTCCGCCTTTAGTTTGCGCGGCACGTTATTCTCTTCCAGATAAAACCTGCCGCCGTCTACATTGATATCACGGTTTAAACAGTTAAACAGCGTTGTTTTACCTGCGCCGTTCCTGCCCAAAAGGCCGTAGATTTTGCCGCTTTCAAAGGTAAAATTGATGTCTTTTAACACCACTTTTGTTTCAAATCGCTTTGTTAGATGTTCCATAACAAATTTCATGTCATTTTCCCCTCTTTCGTTGTTTTTTCATCTATCCGTCATTGTTTCAATTTTCTATCTATTTTTTAAACTTTGCATTGCAATCTGTGAAATTTATAGTATAATAGAAACATCTTACAT
>JAJXRJ010000068.1 GCA_021629085.1 Oscillospiraceae bacterium
TGCTATTATAGTCTTTTCCAATCACGATGTCAATAGTTTTTTAAAATTTATTGACAATATTTTTATGCAGGTCTATAATGAGGTGAAGCACAATGTGATCAATTGAAGGGAGAATGAACCGTGATTAAACTTTGGGAAACTGGGAAAACACCGCTTTACGATGCCGGTTTGGATAAATTTGAGCCCTATATGACGCCCTATTTGGTGGATGGCGCAAAAAGTGCAGTGATTGTTTTACCAGGCGGCGGATATACCCATCGCGCGCCGCATGAGGGAGAGCCCTATGCGCGTTGGCTCAACACACTCGGCATTTCGGCATTTGTGCTGGAATACCGAATTGCGCCCTACCGCTATCCATGCCCGCTTTTGGATGCACAGCGTGCCGTAAAGATTGTACGGCACAACTATCCATTTGATGCGGATAAAATTGGCATCTGCGGTTCTTCTGCAGGCGGGCATCTTGCAGCGCTAACCGCGACTGCAACGCCCGAAGAAACTTCTGCTTACCAAATTGGGGACGAGATTGACAAAGAAAGCGCAAAGGTGGGCTTTGCCATTTTGTGCTATCCGGTCATCACATCCGGCACACACGCCCATAAAGGCAGCTTTCGGACGCTGACCGGCGGCAGCGAGGACGCTGCGCTGTATGAAATGCTGTCCATTGAAAACCGTGTAACTGCTAAGACCTGCCCCATGTTTGTGTGGCATACGGCAAATGATGGCTCGGTTCCCGTGCAAAATCCGCTGATTTTAGCCTCCAGCCTTGATAAATGCGGCGTACCCTTTGAGCTGCACATCTTCCATGACGGAAAGCATGGGCTCGGCCTTGCACAAGAGACTGCCGGCGTATCGGCATGGCCCGCACTTTGTGCCGCCTGGCTGAAAAATATGGGATTTTAAAAGAATAAACCCAGCCCCCTTTTAATAATCATGTAGTAAGGCGATTGAAAAGGGGTGCTTTTTTTGAAAAATGTTTTTATAAAAGGCCAGGAAAATTCCCTGTGGAATTTTTATGTGGACGATAAAAAACGGCTGTGCTATGAGACAAAAAAAGGGAAACGCGAAATTTTGCTGGAGGCGTGCAGTGAAGAATTTGATGTCTGCGGCAGTGAGGATGGCAGTATTCACATTGCATATCAAGATGAAATAGGAAGCGTCAATTATATCGTTTACAGCGATGGAACCTGGAAAAAATACTGCCTTTTAAAAAGCCGGTCACAGAACAAAAACATGCGCGCATTCCGCCTGTTTTATATAAATGGGCAGCTGGAATTGTTTTACATTTTGCTTCATCAATTTAAATTTATGCTAGTACACCAAAGCATCCATATACAAAACTTTGCCGCACCCGACGTCATTGGTTATATTGAAAATGACAGTTATTTTGTGTGTGCAGACAGCCAATCCCGGCTGCACATTGTGTTTAAAGCGCCGGAGGGCGGTGTGCAATACCGGATCTACGACAGCAAGCAGCGCCGGTACCAAGAGCAGATGCTGGAAATAAGCGGCGATATCCGTGCCCTTTGCGGCGCCTGCGCACCGGATGGCACGCTGCATATTGCATATGTGGAACAGGCAAAATCAAACGCCCATTATACGCTGTGCCACCATGCACAAAATGGGAAACAGAAAAAAACTGTGGGGTTTGGATCCGACCCTAACGTCCGCCCCTTTCTTTTCTTCCAAGACAACACCCTGCATATTTTGTGGCAAGAGCGCTATGATACCTATGAGGCAATCTCCAAAAACATGGGCGAAAAATTTTCTACCGCCCGGCCCATTGGGAGAAATATTGTACTTTGTGCCTGCAAATTTCAAGCGTCACCTGAAAAGCTGCACTACATGCGTGCAAGTGAATTTTAATATCAAAAAAAGCCTTGCAGCAGCAAGGCTTTTTTAATGTACCAACTTTGCTTTTTGCCGCACGGCTTCATAGAGAATCACTCCGCAGGCAACCGCTGCATTGAGCGATTCCGTCCCGCCTAAAATGGGAATTTTTATCATTTGGTCTGCCCACGCACGTGTCTCCTTTCGGATGCCGTGCGCCTCGTTACCAATGATGAGTGCAGTCTTTTTGGTAAAGTCGGCGCCATAATAAAGCGTTTCTGTTTCCAATGCCGCCGCGAGTATACAAAACCCACTGGATTTGAGCGCCGGAAACACACACTCCCCTTCTCTTAGCACCGCAATGGGCAGCCGGCAAAGCCCAGCCATGGTAGAACGTACGGTTTTGGGATTATAGAGATCAACACAGTCGTAAGAAAGGATGAGCAAATCCACGCCCGCAGCGTCACAGGTGCGAATGATTGTGCCCATGTTTCCCGGGTCGGCAATCCCGTCTAAATAAACCGCAAAATTTGCGTTGCAAAGCGCGGCGGGTGAAAAGCGGTGTTCCGAAATTTTCGCCACAGCTAAAATCCCCTGCGGGCTGACAGTTTCAGAAAGCGTACAAAAAAGCGCCTGTGGTACCCGATAGGTTCGTGCAACTGCAATTTCCGGGCCGTCATAAGCATCCGACAGGACAACACAGGAAACCTCTGTGCCCAAATTTACAGCATCTTCCACCAGCCGCCGCCCTTCCAGCAAAAATTCACCGCACTTTTTGCGGTATGCCGCGCCAGATAACCGTTTAATATGCTTTATGACCGCATTGGACGGGCTGGAAATATCAACAACACTGCTCATCGGATTTTCTCCAAATCTGCATTTGCACCCAGCACAACCATAATGTCATCCTCTTTAAGCAGCCGTTCGCCGCTGGGCGCAATCTCAATACCATTTTTGGTTTTGATGGCCATAATGGTAATCCCATAGTTGGCGCGCACATTGAGCGCTTTTAAGCTCTTGCCCACCCAGTCCGCCGGGACTGCAAGCTCCACAATGCTGTGCTTGGGAGAAAGCTCAATGTAGTCTAAAATATTGTTGTCTGCAAGGCTGCGGGCAATTTTGATTCCCATATCACGTTCGGGAAAAATGACCTTGTCCGCGCCGACTTTTAGCAGCACCTTGGAGTGCAAATCACTCTGCGCCTTTGCAAGAATGTATTTTAATCCCATTTCTTTTAACAGCAGCGTGGTTAAAATACTGGACTCCATGTCCTCTCCCACTGCTACAACGCCAACGTCAAAGTTCCGCACACCAAGCGACTTTAACACAGCCTCATCCGCACAATCGCCAATCACTGCGTGGGTCACATGATTGGAAATATCAGAAATGACATCCTCATTTTTGTCAATGACAAGCACTTCAAATCCAAAGTCGAACAATGCCTTTGCCAGGCTGCTGCCAAAGCGCCCTGCACCCAATACTACAAAGGTTTTCATAAACTGATTTCTCCTTTTATCCAACACTCACTTTACCTTCCGGATATTTGATTTTAGAAGGCCGCTGATTATTTGATTTGAGCGCAAGCGCCCATCCAATGGTGAGTACGCCCACCCTGCCCAAAAACATGGTAATGATTAATATAACCTTGCTTGCACCGCAAAGATGCGGCGTAATGCCAGTGGAAATACCAACTGTGCCAAATGCCGACGACACCTCAAATAATATGTCTAAAAAGTCAAAATCTTCAAATACGCAAATCAGCATTGTGCCGAAAACGACAATTCCAAGCGCCATCATCAAAATAAACAAGCAGCGTAAAATAAGCGTTCCAGAAAGCCTGCGCGAAAAAATATTGACATCGCTGTATCCGCGCATAACCGCCAAAATAGCAATGAGCAGCACACCAAAAGTAGTCGTTTTGATACCGCCTGCCGTAGATCCAGGCGAACCGCCAATGATCATTAAAATGATGGACAAAAGCTTGGACTGATCGGTTAATCCCTTCTGGTCCACTGCGTTGAACCCCGCCGTCCTGGTTGTCACTGACTGAAAGAGCGCATTGGTAAATTTATCCCACAAATTCATACCGCCAAGGGTTTTGTCGTTGGCATATTCAAAAATGAAAAACCCCAAAGTTCCCGCGACAAGAAGCATTACCGTTACAGTGAACACAATTTTTGTATGTAGGGAAAACCCTTTTTTTGTCCGCTGGCGGAACAGCACGTCACCCCATACTGAAAAACCAATACCGCCAATGACAATCAGTACCATCACGGTATACATCACAATAAAATTAGAGTGATAGGAAACCAGCGAACTAAATGCGTCTCGCTCGCCCATCAGGTCGAATCCCGCATTACAAAACGCGGAAACCGAGTGAAAAACACCCTTGATGACACCATCCACAAGCCCAAAATCGCGGCAAAACTGGATAGAGAGCAGCAGTGCCCCCGCCACCTCAAGCAACAGAGTGCCAAAAATGACATGGCGTGTAAGATTAATAATCCCCTGAATATCGCCTTGATTAAAACTTTCCGCCGTTACAAGGCGCTGTTTTAACGTAATTTGTTTGCGCATAGCAAATGAAAATAAGGTTGCCATTGTCATAAATCCAAGCCCGCCGATTTGAATCAGCAGCAAAATAACTGTCTGGCCAAATGGCGCCCAGTAAGAATAGGTGTCATAAACAACGAGCCCTGTGACACACGTTGCAGACGTTGCTGTAAACAACGCGTCTAAAAAGGGGGTGCGGACGCCGCTGCGGGTTGCAGCCGATGTGGTAAGAAGCCCTGCTCCCACTAAAATGATAAGCGCAAAACCCAATGCCAGGATACGCGTAGGCGTAAGGATAATAAACAGCCGATTAACAGGAATTTTCTTCATGTGTGTTCTCCACTTTCACTGCAAAATTTCACCTTGATACAGTGGGTAAAATGCGAAACCACTATATGCATAAACATATAGTGGTCAATTATTAAAGCGCGGCCTTTGCCTTTTCAACCAGCTCAGTAAACGCTTTTGGGTCAGAAATTGCAATTTCTGAAAGCATTTTCCGGTTCATATCAATATTGGCTTTTTTTAACCCGCTGATGAATCTGGAATAATTCATGCCATTTAACTTTGCTGCGGCACTGATTCTAGTAATCCACAGCCTGCGGAAATCACGTTTGCGAAGTTTTCTGCCTTTGTAGGCATATACTAACGATTTCATAACCGCCTGTTTAGCAGTTCTAAACAGCTTGCTTTTTGCACCTCTATATCCCTTGGCGAGTTTTAAAACCCGTTTGCGTCTTTTTCTTGTAGCAACTGCGCCTTTTACTCTTGCCATAACGTATCAGTCTCTCCTTCTGTTTCAAAAATTA
>JAJXRJ010000069.1 GCA_021629085.1 Oscillospiraceae bacterium
ATATTATAATGTTGATATGAATTATATTTGCGGCCTTACAAAAACAAGAGCGCCTTTTCCCAAAAAGCAGTAACATTGACTTTGACTGGGCTTTTTGTTAAGATTGACATTTTTGGGGAATCATGGTAGAATAACGTCATCTTTTTCTTTTGGGGGGCAGTTTTAGATGCTTATACACGGACATTTCACCATAAACCATCAAAACCATCTGGAAATCGGCGGCTGCGATACGGTGGCGCTTGCAAAAAAATACGGCACGCCGCTCTATGTGATGGACGAGGAACGCATCCGGCAAAATATGCGCGCCTATCAGGACGCCATCCGCGCCGACTACGACGGGCATGGACAAGCCCTTTACGCCAGCAAGGCGTTTTCGTGTATTGCCATGCTGAAAATTGCAGCCCAGGAGGGTATGGGGCTGGATGTGGTGTCGGGCGGCGAACTGTTCACCGCCAAAAAGGCACATTTCCCCATGGACCAGGTCTATTTCCACGGCAACAACAAATCGCCCGAGGAGCTTTGCATGGCGGTGGAGTACGGCGTGGGGAAAATTGTGGTGGACAATGAAAGGGAACTGCTGCTTTTAAACGATATTGCGAAAGAAAACGGTGTAACACAAGACATTTTGTTCCGCATTAAACCAGGCGTGGATGCGCACACCCATAAATTTATCCGCACCGGGCAAATTGACTCCAAGTTTGGCGTGGCGCTGGAAAACGGCGAGGCCTTTGCAATTGTAAAACAGGCGGCAAGCCTTGAACATATCCGCGTGGTGGGCGTGCACTGCCACATTGGCTCACAGATTTTTGAGCTGGAGCCGTTTGTGGTTGCCGCACGCGTCATGGCGGAATTTATGGCGAAGGTGAACCGCGAACTGGGGATTGTGCTAACCGAGCTCAATTTGGGCGGCGGGTTTGGCATCCAATATGTCAAGGGCGACCAGCCCGTACGCTATCCGGAATACATCAAAGCGGTGTCAGAAACACTCCGCGAACAGTGCAAAGCGCTTGATATCCCGCTGCCGCGGGTTTTGATGGAGCCCGGCCGCTCCATTGTGGGCGATGCGGGCGTGACACTCTACACCATCGGCACAGTAAAAGACATCAAAAACGTACGCAAATACGTTTCAGTGGACGGCGGTATGACCGACAACCCCCGCTACATCCTCTATCAGGCGGAATATGACGCGGCGGTTGCCAACCGGGCGGACGCGGCAGAAACCGAGACAGTCACCATTTGCGGCAAGTGCTGTGAGTCGGGCGATATTGTTATGCAGGACGCCAAGCTTCCCAAGCTTTCTCCCGGCGATATTTTAGCCGTCATGTCCACCGGCGCGTACAACTATTCCATGGCAAGCAACTACAACCGCCTGCCAAGGCCCGCAGTGGTGTTTGTAAAGGACGGGAAAGACCGGCTGGCGGTGCGCCGGGAAACCTATGAAGACCTCGTTTCACACGACGTAGAATAAAATAAGCCGGGCGGCTCGCTATGAGACCGTCCGGCTGTTTAGTTTGTTGTAATTTTTGCGGTATTTCAGCGGTGAAATGGACATGGAATCCTTAAAAATTTTGCAAAAATGGTTGCTGGAGTTAAACCCGGTTTTCATCGCAATCTGTGTGACGTTGAGCGGCGTGTTGAGCAAAAGATGCACTGAGTGGTTGATGCGCACGCTCTTAATGTATTCCGAATACGTGATGCCCATCACCTTTTTAAACGACCGGCTCAAATAGGTGGGGCTCATATAAAATTTTGCAGAAAGCGTTTCTAGATTGATTTCGTTTGGATAATGCACGTTGATAAACCGCACAATCTCCAAAATCCGGCGCGACAATCCGTCGCCGCACGGCGCGCCGCCCTCCTGCGCGTCTGCATTTGCGGCGCGGTTGAGCAAAGAGAGCAGCTCTCCCATCAAGGATTTTATCATGATGATATCCCCCGTGTTGGCATATTCATAGAGCATGGAGTCCAAAATGCTTTCTACCCGCCCCATTTTCCTCTTCTGCATGTTGACCACCGGCTGTTTGAAAAAATCGAGCAGGCGGGGATTATAGGCCAGATATTCCCGCACAAAATCCGCGGTGAAGTTCATCAAAATCCGCGTGTGGCAATAGTCGTCACAGGGCACGGTTTTGTGAATGATGTGCGGCGGGATTAACACCACATCCCCTTTTTTTACCAAAAAGATGTTGTCACCGATAAAATATTTGATTTCACCTTCCTGCAAATAGTAAAGCTCATAGTGATTGTGTGAATGCGCGCTGCCCAAAAAGTATTTCTGCTTGCGCTGCCGAATTTCAATTTCAAAATCCTGTGCCATATTGGATTCCCTTGCATCGCTCAAAATCCCTCGCCTCCCGGCAAAATTTATCCCATTTTTTTGCTTTGCAGCATATGTGCAATCCAAATGATCAGACGATCGGGCAAAAACCGCAGAATAAACTTGGAGAGTTTCATTTGCACGCCCGGTATGATGGTAAGCTTCTTTTGAAACATTTTCTTTATCGCATAGTTTGCCACGTCGCGGCTTTTTAGAGAGTGCAGTGAAAAGCGCACGTTTGCCACGCTGTCAAACTCTGTTGCCACTGGCCCTGGGCACAGCGCGCAGATGTGCACATTGCTGCCTTCTTCCCGCAGCTCGCCGTAAATGGACTGGGTGAGCCGCAGCACATAGGCCTTAGACGCATAATAAGCGGCTAAAAGCGGGCCGGGCAAAAATGCCGCAGAGGACGCCACGTTTAAAATGTAGCCAAAATCGCGCGAACGCATGTCCGGCAAAAACAGCTTCGTGAGCATGTGCACCGCGCGGATATTGACGTCTATGAGTGCAAGGTCGCGCGCAAGCGGTGTTTTGTCAAACGCGCCGAATGCGCCAAACCCCGCGTTGTTGATGAGCACATCAATGGTTTGGTTTTTTACTGTTTCATAAAGGCGCATGCATGCGTCCGGGTCGGAAAGGTCGGCCGCAATGACCTGCACGTCGACCGGCAGCTCCTGTTTTAACGCCTCCAGCCGGTCAAGCCGCCGCGCCACCAATATGAGGTCATAGCCGCGGCCGGCAAGCGCGCGCGCCATATCCCGCCCAATGCCGGACGACGCGCCGGTAATCAATGCCTTCATGCCATCATTCCTGTTCGTAGTTATTTTCCACATAGGCCCGCACCCTAAGCGGTATGCCCACCGATGCAGCCACTTCCTTTGACGCCGCAATCTGCGCTTCCCCAATGACGTCCACAACTGTGAACATCACCTTTGGCACAAACTGCTTGGCATCCTTGGCAAACGCCAGCATGGCGTCAAACGACGCCTCGCCAAATGCGCTTCGGGTCACCGCCTGGTAATCCTTTGCGTTGGGCGCGTTTAAGCTGATGGAAACGCAGTCCACCCGCCCTTTTAAAAGGGGTGCGGTGCGCTTTTTGTGGATGAGGTCGGAAAGCCCGTTGGTGTTAATGCGGATGGGGAGGTTGGTATTCTCCTTTAGATAGTCGCATACCGAAAGCACGGTGTCCAGCGCACACAGCGGCTCGCCGTAGCCGCAAAATACCACTTCTTTGTACTGCGACAAATCCCGCGATAAAAACGCCGCGATAATCTCTTCATAAGTGGGGTCTTTTTCAAACCACATATTGTCTGAATCGCCCACAGTATCGCCGTTGTTGCGAATGCAAAACACGCATTTACACGGGCATTTATTGGTGGCGTTGACATATAAGCTGTCGTCGCCGATGGTGTATAAAATACTCATAATGAATCCTCCTGCTTTAGCGAAAAAGCCGTTTTTTGATGCCCGCTTTATCCAGCGCAAACCCCAGCACCAAATAAACGCCAGCGCTTGCCAGCGGCTGGATGGAGCCCAGCGGGACAGTGCCCCAGAACGCCTTTATAAAATCGCCGTCAAACGCGGCAAAGGTATCAAACAGATAATATCCCAAAAGCCCGGCAATGCCTGCAAGCAGCACTGCCAAAACATTCCGCCTGCACAAAATCCGATCCCCCTGGCTGGTAAAGAACAGGGTGAGAATGGCCTTGATGAGGATGGTGGGGATGATATAGAGCGGTGCAAACATGGCGTCGCAAAGCCCCGCGCCAACCGCGCCGACCGCCATAGCGTAGCCGGTGGGCAAAAGGGACGCGGCCAAATAAATGATGGCGTCGCCAATGTGGATGTATCCGCCGCCGGTAACGGGGACATGCAGCACATAGGCAGTGGTGACAAATACCAGTGCCGCAAGCACGGCAGACACAGTGATTTTTTTTGTCTTTTGCATCATGATGTACCCCCAAACATTATTTTACCAAATCACCCAAACAAGTTTCAATGGCAACCCCGGCCTCTGGCGCAATGCCAAGCAAACGCGAACTGCGCACCGCCCGCTCTACAAAAGTAGATGCCGTGCGCACTGCCCCGGCTAAATCCGCCCCGTTTGTCAGCGCACCGCACAGCACAGACGCAAACACATCGCCCGTCCCAGAGTAATAAACCGGTACGGCGTCGGTAGAGGCCACGGTCCCCCGGCCCGTTTGATGGTCAAAGCTGTAGGTGGAAACCATTCCGTTGGTGCGGATGCCAGTGATCACAACGTCTTTGCACCCCATTTTGGCAATGCGCTCGCACATGCTCTGCGCAAGCGAAAGCGGAATTTCTTCCCCTGTATAGGGCTGCCCGCAAAGCTCACAGGCCTCGGTCACATTGGGCGTCACCACGTCGGCACGCGAAATGAGGTCCCTCATACGTGCGCACATTTCTTGTGTATAAGTGGAATATATTTTGCCGTCGTCCCCCATCACGGGATCTACCACCACCAGGGTGTCCTCTTCCCGGAACCGCTGGATAAACGCTTCTACAATCGAAATTTGATGCAAAGAACCCAAAAACCCGGTATAAATGCAGTCAAACCGCATGTCTGCCGCCGCCCACTGGGCAAAATAGGCCTCCATACGGCTGGTATAATCGTCAAAAAAGAAACTTTCATAGCCCGTGTGATTGGACAAAATGGCAGTTGGCAGCGGACAACAATGCGTACCCATTGCCGTTAAAATGGGAATAGCAACGGTGAGTGAACACCGGCTAAATCCCGCCATGTCGTTAATTGCCGCCACAGTTTTGATGGTTTCCATGCGTTCCCCTTCTATCCATTCCTGCGCTTATGATGCGATAAGAAATATTGTTATATTTATTTTATCAC
>JAJXRJ010000003.1 GCA_021629085.1 Oscillospiraceae bacterium
TGCAGGTATAATATACATATACCCCTATATGTATAAAGGAGGATTGCTGTGAATAAAATCATTGGAACAGTCGAGGGATTTATGGAACTTGGCGGGATAAAAAAGGACATCGCATGTTTAATTATCTCCGGCCTTGCGCTGCTTATCAGTATCTTTGACTTGCTCCCACTTCCATTTGACGCTGCATGGGTTGCAATTGTACTTTGCGGCTTGCCGATTATCGTGGAAGCAATGATCGGCCTTATCACCGCTTTTGACATAAAAGCCGATGTGCTGGTATCCCTTGCTTTGATTGCGTCTATCTGTATCGGCGAGGATTTTGCTGCCGGCGAAGTTGCCTTTATTATGCAGCTTGGCGCTTTGCTGGAAGACTTAACAGTCGCAAAAGCGCGCGCCGGGATTGAAAAGCTTATACACCTCACACCCCAAACGGCAAGAGTGATAACAGACGGAGCAGAGAAAATAATCCCCGCGAAAGAAGTAAGCATTGACGATAGGATTCGTGTGCTTCCCGGGGAAACCGTCCCTGTTGACGGCATTATCGTCAGCGGACAGACGTCTATCAATCAAGCGGTTATGACGGGCGAATCGCTGCCCGTTGATAAGACAGCCGGGGACGAGGTATCGAGCGGCACTGTAAATCAGTTTGGCGCGTTTGAAATGAGGGCGACAAAAGTGGGGGAGGACAGCTCCATTCAGCGCATGATACGCCTTGTTCAGTCTGCCGACGCTAGAAAAGCAAAAATTGTCGGGCTTGCGGACCGATGGGCGACTTGGATTGTTGTAATCGCCTTAACTGCCGCCGCCCTTACATGGCTGATCAGCGGTGAAATTATCCGCGCAGTTACCATTCTTGTTGTGTTCTGTCCCTGTGCATTGGTGCTTGCAACCCCCACTGCAATCATGGCGGCAATTGGCAATGCTACAAAGCATGGGTTCCTTGTCCGGGCGGGGGATGCGCTTGAGCGGCTTGCAAAAGTATCAAGAATTACCTTTGACAAGACGGGCACGCTTACCTATGGGACGCCCAAGGTGACCGCTGTAGAAAGTATATCTGATTACGGCAAGGATAGCGTCTTTGCTTTTGCGGCTGCAGCCGAACAGCTTTCCGAACACCCTTTGGGAAAAGCAATTGTCCGCTGCTATAAAGCTGAAACAGGGACGGCCTTGCTTCCCGCCATGGAGTTTCAAATGCTTCCCGGCGAGGGGATTACTGCAATGGTTGCAGGCAAACAAATCAAAGCCGGCAATCTCAAATTTCTCTCCAAATATAAAGAATTACAGCTGCCACACACGCAGGCGGCGGGCGCAGGGAAATATTTGAAGGATGGCAGCACAGTTATTTACATAGCCATAGACGATATTTTGGCGGGCTATATCGTCCTCTCTGATACGCTTCGCGAAGAAAGCGCACACATGGTTGACCGCTTAAACCGTCTTGGCGTCCAGCCAGTCCTTTTGACGGGCGATCATCAAAATGCCGCTGATGCGATTGGACGAAAGCTCCATATTAAGGAAATATATGCAAATTGCCTGCCAGAGGATAAGCTGAACTGCATCGAAAGCTATCAAAATAATGGGGAAGATGTATGTATGATCGGGGATGGCATCAATGACGCACCCGCGCTCAAAAAAGCAAATGTCGGCATAGCAATGGGGAGCGTGGGAAGCGACATTGCCGTAGATGCCGCTGATATTGCGCTTATAGATGACGAATTAAAAGAGCTTCCCCATCTTTTTGCGCTGTCCAGGCGCATGATGACGGCAATCAAGCGAAACCTCGCATTTTCAATGGGGCTTAATTTCCTTGCGATTGCACTTGCCATTACGGGCATTCTCAATCCTGTTGTGGGCGCCCTTGTCCATAATGCGGGCTCGGTTGTCGTTATCATCAACTCGGCGTTGTTATTAAAATGGAAAAGTGAGGAAATAATGCGCCGGCCATATGTCCCGTTTGGCCATTCACACGCTGAAGGTCAAAAATAAATATATAATTTGAAACTCCCCGTTTTTCCTTCTGTATATTGCTTGATATCTGCGTCTTTTTTAAAATATTCTAAAAGCAGTGCTTGGATTTCCTCGCACTGCTTTAGATCATCGTCACAAAAAGCGATTTTTAACATCTGAATCGCCTCTTTGTTTTTTTATTCTATCACAGTCATGCGGAACAATCAATTTTCATATCTCCCTGCAAGAATTTTTGATGCAAATATAAACGATATTTCGAAATTAAAAATAAAATATATGATTTATAAATCATAATGGAAAAAATTTTTAAAAAAACGAAAAATGGTATATAAATGACACCAGAAATTTTAATCATATGGTGTCATAATGGAGGTACCTAGATGGAAATGAGGTATCTCTATGGTGGATCTAAAGCGAGATTTTACAACCCGTATGCCGCTTATGGTACATGCAAAGCTCAAGTTTATAGCGGGCCAGGAGAGCCGCACCATAAACAATATGCTGGTACACCTTGCGCAAGAAAAGATTAAACGGTACGAAAAGGCAAACGGTAAAATTGAAATCTCAGAAGAAGAACTTTACGCATAGGGGGAGACTGTGGTCTCCCTTTATACTTTTGGAAAGGACGTAGATCTAAATATGAAAAATCCCATCTTTTTAGATGGGATTTTAATAGCAGCAATATCCGCTGTGACGCGGCTTAACCTTCCAAAAACGATACCTCGCACAGCAGGCGCACTTGCAAAAAAAGTGGTAGCGGCAGATTGCCGTCGTGAGCGCGCTTGCAAGCGGACAGGTGCGCCGCGCGTGCTTTTTTGCGACAAAGGGGGGAGCAAGGCAGCGGGCGGATGGCTTATTTTTGACAAAAAATAAGCCGGCGCAAAGTTTACTTTGCGCCGGCTTGGAGCTGTTGAGCAGATTCGAACTGCCGACCTCTTCCTTACCAAGGAAGTGCTCTGCCTGCTGAGCTACAACAGCATACTCTTATGTTTGGCGGTCACAAATGATAGTATACATAGTTTTTGACAACTTGTCAAGTATTTTTTTACACTTCTTCCTTTTTTTCCAATTTAGCACCGCCGGCCCACAAAGCTGTTACAGTGTGCGCCGGCGGTGTTTGGATGCCTTTTATGGCATGACGTCTAAAATATAATCTTCCAGCTCTCCTTCAATTTCGTTGACGCCCATATAGGTTTCAGGTACTTCTCCCACAATGACGGTTTGTGCCACCATTACGGAGGTGTTAATCTCCGCATTTGTTCTTAAGCCGGGCAAGATCGCGCTGATTTGTGTTTTAATGTCCATATACACGTTGTGGGAGGTTTGATTGATGCCCATTGCAACAAATTTATCGCTGTAATCCACATACACCGAGTTATACGGGACAATTTTAAATGGGATCTTTGGCCCCATGCCGCTGAAAAATTCATTTTGGGTAAAGTTCCCCAGTGGAATGGCGAGGCCAGTTTCCTCCACTGCCATCACGTTGTTTAAAATATCCAGTGCTAAGTCGGATTTGATTTGATTCATTTTGACGGCATCAATTGTGATGCCTGTGATTTTATTGCTGTCATCCCGGGAGATGGTGACAAGGTCGTCGTATTGAATCGCTGCATCGCCAAATACTTTTGCAGTCGATTTGTAGATAATCTTAGTGGCAAGATTGTCCAGGGCAGACTGCGCTACTGCATTGACAATGGGCCGCACGCTGAAAAGAAAGGCAAACACTATGTACGTGCAGAGGGCCAGCACCAGCAAAATCACAAACGGCCGGCTGGGGCGCAGCCAGGTTTTGTGCCGTTTGCGCCTTGGCCTGCCGTATCCAAATCGGGTAAACATTTTTTGCATACAAATCCCCCCAATGTAGTGTATGTATTTATGATGAAAAAGGTTACCGTATATTTCCAGCGCACGCCGGGCAAACTACCCGTAAGAAGGGGAGGAGTATATGATTGTTTCGCGTGCAAAAAGCCTTTTGCTTGTTTTTTTTATTGCGGCCATACTGCTGCTTTGTGCCGTATTAAAAATTGCGGTGGTAGATGGGCCGGAATATGCGCTGCAAGCGGCAAGCCAGCAGTCGAGCCAAATGAAAATCAAAACCTATCGCGGTGCAATTTTTGACCGCCAGCTAAGACCGTTGGTAGATGCGCGCAGCTATATTCTTGCGCTGACCGACGATAAGGGAGTAAAAAATATTGAGGACGCGGTGACATCTGGAGAGGAATATGTGCGGTTTAACATCACAAAGCGGTATGACGAACGCAATCTTGCCCGTCACATCATTGGCTATGTCGACGGCGAATGCAAGGGAGTAAGCGGCCTAGAGCAGCTCTACGACGGTGTGCTGTATTCTGACATCAGCTATACCATCAACGATTTCAACAATGTGTTCGACCAACCCATCCCCCGGTTCGGGCGTTCTGTTTTAAACCCGCTTTATGAAAACAAACGCAATTTAAAGCTGACACTGGACTATCACATTCAAAAAATTGTGGAACAGGCGGCAGACGGCTGTGAAACTAATAGCGCGATTGTGGTGCTTGATACGGATACATTTGATGTTTTGGCGTCTTGCAGCCGTCCTAATTTTGACCAGAACAATGTCGAACAATATTTAAACGCCGGCGGCAGTGAACTGGTAAACCGCGCTATGGCAGAGTATGATGCGGGCAGTATTTTTAAAATCATCACAGCGGCATGTGCACTGGAAAACGGGATTGCCCTGCCAAATGACCCATTTTGGTGCGGCGGAAGGAGCAATTTTGACGGACAGATTTTTCAGTGCCATGAAGAAGAGGGGCATGGCGTTATTCCATTTTTTGACGCTTTTGCAAAGTCGTGCAACTGTTGTTTTTACGATTTGGGAATTTTAAGCGGAAAGGCAGAATTGGAAAGGATGGCAAAGCGGTTTGGTATGGGACGGCCGGTGCTAGACATCCCTGGAGAAGCGGCTGGGAGCATTTCACTGTCGGATAAGACAACGCGCTCCGACATGGCAAATGCGGCCATCGGGCAAGGGGATATTTTAATCACACCGCTTCAGGCGGCAAAAATTGCCGCTGTCATTGCCTGCGGCGGCTATGAAAAAGAAGTGAACCTGGTGGATGCGGTAGTGGATGAAACAGGGGTTGGCATTGCCAGTGAACGCCGAACGGGGGAGCAGCAGATTGTAAGTGCAGAAACCGCGGCGCAAATTCAAGAGATGATGCGGCGCACAGTTACAAATGGCACTGGCTGGCAGGCTAACAGCCCTGTGGTGGAAATTGCAGGAAAGACCGGCACGGCAGAAACTGGCTGGCTCAAAGACGGGCAGCCCATGGTGCATGGCTGGTTTGTTGGATATTTTCCCTATTCCCAACCAAAATACGCCGCCGCCGTATTTTTAGAAGACGGCAAAAGCGGCGCAGTGGCAGCGGGAATCTTTCGGAAGATTGCGGAAGAAGTGATGGCGCTTGACTATTAAAACTCCATTAAATTCAGGCCGGTTTCGTCATCTTCCCTGCGTTCCACATTTCCGTAAATGGAGTGGATGAAAATTTCGCCTGTCGCGCTGACAATTGCCTGGTTGAGATGCCCTCCCCATACTTTGCCCTCCCGGTCGGCAGCTGTGATGTGCACATGCAGATAGGTTTCCCCATCCTTCTTTGAGACGTTTCCCATGAGGCTTGTAATTTCCAAATCCTTGTCCAGTGTGTTTTTGAAATACTCCTTTTTTGAAACGTCATAAAGTCCCATTTCCAGATGGTTGATTGCGCCGATCCCCGTGACGGTACCCAGCCGGACAAGCTTTTTTTCACAGATTTGTTTAATACAGGAAAACACCTCATCGCCCTTTTCTAAACGCAGCACAATGTAGTCTCCAAACACTCGATAAATCATATTGCATCCTCCTTTTTTCAGTCTATTCCTAGTATGCCAAATGACAACCATATTATATCCAATTTTTCAGATTTTGTAAAGCGGGCGCGGTATAGATTGCACCATGCAGGTAAATACTGTAAATAGAAAGAAATAAAACTGTCTTCGCCGCTGTCACTGGCGGGCAGTATTTTAGATTTCCGGCGCGTCTCCTGCCGGAAACATTTACCGACGGCGCTGTGCGCTTGATTGAAAAATGAGGGGAATGAGCATTTATGCAGGGTATGATTGTGGGGGAAATCAACACGGAAATCACGTCCGCGCTGATGAACTCTCTGGGAGCTGCCATGGCAAGTGTGTCGGATGGCTATGCATCAGCCGGCGTTGCGGCAGAGGGCGACAGCGGTGCGGATATGCTGCGGCTTGCATTTTTGGGAGGGTTTTTGAGCTGCGGCGGCCGGGTGCGCGACTTTGGCAGCCAGCAGTTAGAAACCTCCCGCGCCGCGGCAGCGCTGTACCATTTGGAGTGGTTTTTACACATTGAATCCAAAAATTCGCTGGCAAAGCTCACGATTTTAGATGAAGCGGGCAACCCCATCTGCACCGAGCTGCTCAAAAAATTGGAAAAAATGCTGTGGCGCAGGCAGTTTTCGTATTGTTCCGTGGGGCGGATTGCAAAGATCGAACGGGTGGAACACTTTGAAGAAGTCTACATCCGCTATCTTTCACGTTCCATCAGGCACCCTGGGCCAAAAATTTTAGCGGTTACAGCGGATGAGGCGTTTGCATGCACCTTAAAGAAGCTCCCGCTTTCCATCACGGTAATTAAAAGTGTACAAACAGAAGCGTTAAAAAACATCATTGCCGACTTAAAATGCGATTTTGCAGTGCTGGACGGCACCCGCCTATCCTTTGCCGACAGCGTGCACGGGAAATTGCCGCCTGGAACGGTATATGCGATGTTTTCTAAAATTTCGGTGAATAATACGCCGGTTTCCCCCGCGTTTTTACTGAGTGCAACCAAAATTTACGCCATTTTGGCACTGTGTACCCATCTTGCAAACACGGGGCAAACCTTTGCCGAGGCGGTGCAAAACGTCCCCAAACGATACGTGCATCGGGATGTGATAGAATGCGGCGCAAATGAGCAAAAAAAACTGTTTGGCGCTATTTTGCGCGACACGTCGCTTCATCCGATTTTAGAAGACGGCGGTATCCGGATCGGCTGTGATAAAGGCAGCGTGACCATTGTGCCAGATCTTTATCTGCCTGTTTACAACATTGTTGCTGAAAGCGCCAATGAGGAGTATTGCGCCGAGCTTTGCGCTGATATCAAAGAGAAAATCGGGAAAATTATGGAAAAGAATTAAAAAAAGCTTCCTTTTTTGAAAAAGATATGATATACTATATCTAATTGATTTGAGCGGACTTTTTTGTTTTAAAAATTTTTAAGCGAAAGAGAAATCAAAAGTAGAACGGACGGACCATCATAAACATTTGGGCTTTTAACGGGTTAAAAGCCTTTGTTCTCATGTGTTATAATGCATGTACGGCCATTTTAACGGAATTTGGAGGTATATTTGTGGCAAAAAAATCAAAATTGAAAATCATTCCGCTGGGAGGCTTAAACGAGATCGGAAAAAATATGACCGTGTTTGAGTATGGCAATGACATTGTTGTGCTGGACTGCGGTATGGCCTTCCCAGATGAGGAAATGCCGGGGATTGACCTTGTCATCCCGGATTTTTCCTATTTAATTAAAAACAAGGACAAGGTACGGGCAGTGGTGCTCACGCATGGGCATGAGGACCACATTGGCTGTATTCCGTTTTTTTTGCGGGAAATCAATGTGCCCATTTACGGGACAAACTTAACATTGGGCCTTGTGCAAAATAAGCTCAAGGAATACAACCTGCTGTCAAAGACAAAACTCAAGCGCATCAGTGCGGGGGATTCCTTTAAACTGGGGTGCTTTACATTTGAAGCAATCCGCTCAAATCACAGCATCGCAGACGCGGTTGCGTATGCGATTACCACCCCGGTTGGCGTCATTTTGCACACTGGCGACTTTAAAATTGACCCCACGCCCATTGACGGTGACATCATTGATTTGACAAGAATCGGCGAATATGGCAAAAAGGGTGTTTTGGCGCTCATGAGCGACAGCACCAATGCTGAGCGCACGGGATTTACCATGTCGGAGCGCAAAGTGGGGTCCACGTTAAAAAGCGTGTTTGAGGCAACCCGCAAGCGCATTATCATCGCAACCTTTGCATCCAACGTACATAGGGTGCAGCAAATTATCAACGCCGCGCACAAGTGCGGGAGGAAGGTTGCGGTGTCGGGGCGGAGTATGGTTTCGGTGCTGGAGGTGGCTATGAATCTTGGCTATACTAAGGTGCCGGATGGCGTTTTGATTGACATTGACGACATCAAAAAATATCGGCCCAGCCAGCTTTGTATCATCACCACAGGCAGCCAGGGCGAGCCCATGAGCGCGCTTTACCGCATGGCGTTTTCCGACCACCGGAAGGTGGAAATCACCAAGGACGATTTGGTGGTGGTGTCAGCAAACCCCATTCCCGGCAATGAAAAGTCGGTGTCCAGCGTGGTCAACGAGCTGTTTAAAAAGGGCGCAGAGGTCATTTACGACAGCGCGGCCGACATTCATGT
Organism: Oscillospiraceae bacterium; assembly: GCA_021629085.1. GTDB lineage: Bacteria > Bacillota > Clostridia > UMGS1810 > UMGS1810 > JAJXRJ01. The sequence goes on from JAJXRJ010000003.1 coordinate 8,500, forward strand.
TTCGGGCCATGCCTGCCAGGAGGAGCTCAAGATGATTTTGGCGCTGGCAAAGCCGAAATTTTTCATCCCGGTGCACGGCGAATACCGGCATTTAAAGCTGCACGCTGATTTGGGCAAGCAGATGGGAATTGACAAAAAAAATGTGTTTCTTATGGACATTGGAAAGGTATTGGAGCTTACGCCAGACAGTGCAAAGCTAAACGGCACAGTGCCGTCGGGCAAAACGCTGGTGGACGGCCTGGGCGTAGGGGACGTGGGAAACATTGTGCTGCGTGACCGCAAGCACCTTGCGCAGGATGGGCTGATTGTCATCATCGCAACCATTTCGTCCGAGAATTTCTCGGTGGTTTCCGGCCCGACTGTCATCTCCCGCGGCTTTGTATATGTGCGGGAGGCGGAGACGCTGATGGATGAAATTGAAACTGTGGCAAAAGACTGTTTAGAGCACTGCAAGAAAAACAACGTCCACGATTGGACGACCATCAAATCCAATGTAAAAACCAAGGTTTCAGATTATATTTACCATCAAACCAAGCGCAAGCCGATGATTCTTCCTGTCATTATGGAAGTATAATGCCTTATGCAGCACAGCGCGCAAAAACCATGGTGTGCTGCATTTTTATTTGGCATTCGCACCAAAAAGCAGCAAAAAGAAAACGGAACATCCAATTGGGCCCCGCTATTTTAGGCGGGGCTTTTTCCGTTTACAATGCATTTTTTTGATTTTAAAAAATTACCCCCTTTATTTTTTATAAAAGATATGTTACAATAGATAAGTATAATTGTAGAATGGTGTAGAGGATTACAATTTTTTAGCATGGAAGGAAGGTAGCAATGGTACAGATTATTTCAGTGGCCGCACTCTGCCTGTTTACAGTGCTGATGGTGGCAACCGGCATTTACGGCTCGAAAAAGGTTTCGGGTTCTATGGACGGGTTTTTGCTGGGGGGACGAAACATTGGCCCCTGGATGTCCGCCTTTTCGTATGGGACCTCTTATTTTTCAGCGGTTATTTTTGTGGGATACGCCGGAACGCATGGCTGGAACATCGGCATCGGCAGCATCTGGATTGGCATTGGAAATGCTATTTTGGGGTGCCTGCTTGCCTGGCTGGCGCTGGCAAAGCCCACGCGCCGCATGACACACCGGCTGGGTGTGAAAACCATGCCCGAATTTTTTGAGGCACGGTTTTCATCAAAATCCATGAAAATTTATGCTGCAGTTATCATTTTTATATTTTTAGTGCCCTATGCAGCGTCGGTGTATAAAGGGCTGGGCAGCCTGTTTGGCGCGGTGTTTCCCAATGTGTCCGACTATTTCTTTGGCCTTTCACCCGATATTGTCTGCATGTTTATTGTGGCGCTGTTAACGGCGGTCTATCTGGTGTTGGGCGGCTATATGGCCACTGCGGTTACCGACTTTATCCAGGGGATTATCATGATTGTGGGCGTATTTATCATGGTGATTGCGATTACCAATCATCCCAATGTCGGTGGTATTGCCAACCTGTTTACAAAGCTCAAATTGGTGGATGCTTCGCTGGTGGATCCCTTTGGCGGCAGTAATTGGAAGTTTCTTTTGGTAAATATCCTGCTCACCAGCTTCGGCACATGGGGCTTGCCGCAAATGGTGCATAAATTTTATGCGATTAAGGATGAGGCCAGTATCAGGCACGCCACGGTGGTGTCCACCGTGTTTGCGCTCATCATTGGCTGCGGTGCATATTTTGTGGGGACCATGGGGCGGTTCTTTGTTCCCGCCGCGGCGGACGGAACCCCTGTGGGCGGGTTTGACGCGGTCATTCCCAGCCTTTTGATGCAGGCGTTTTCAAACGGTATCTTTTTTAACATCCTTTTAAGTATCGTTTTGCTTTTGGTGCTGTCTGCGTCCATGTCCACGCTGTCTTCGCTGGTGCTCTCGTCCAGCTCCGCTGTTTCGGTGGATTTGGTGGGCGCATATAAAAAAGATATGAAGCCAAAATCACAGGTGGCGCTCACGCGGGTTTTGTGTTTCCTGTTTGTGGCGCTGTCCTTTTTGTTTGCTTCATTTAACTTTGCCATCATTGTCTCCATCATGTCATTTTCATGGGGCGTGGTGTCCGGCTGCTTTATCGGCCCCTTCCTTTGGGGCCTGCACTCGAGGAAGGTCACCAAGGCGGGCGCATGGTGCGGCCTTGTAAGCGGCCTTTTGGTGGTGCTTTTGATGCTGGCCTATGATATGGCTGTATTTCGGAATTCACTTTCGGTAACAGGGGCGCAGGGCATTTATTCTGCATTTCAGCTTGCCAGCCAGAATGCGCCAATTTATGGTGTGGTGGCCATGGCAGTTTCCGTGGTGATTGTGCCGCTGGTGAGCCTGTTTACCAAAAAACCGGGAAAAGAACAGGTAGCAAGGTGTTTTGGGAATGATTGACGGGAGGAATTTAAAATTATGATTTGGAACAAAGAGGTAGAGTGCAATGGCAGGAAGGGCATTCGGGAGATTCAGTTAAAACGGCTGCAAAAAACCGTGAAAAATGTGTATGACAATGTCCCGTATTACAGAAAAAAGCTGGACGATGCGGGCGTTTCGCCGGACGATATCCGGTCGCTTGACGATTTAAGGCGCATCCCATTTACGGTAAAGGACGATTTGCGCAATAACTATCCGTATGGATTGTTTACCGTGCCCATGCAAAAAATTGTGCGGATACACGCATCCAGTGGCACCACCGGGAAACCCACTGTGGTAGGCTATACACGCGCCGACCTTGATATGTGGTCAGAGACCATGGCGCGGCTGGTGTGCTGTGCGGGAGGCACATCGGATGACATTGCGCAGATTTCATTTGGCTACGGACTGTTTACCGGCGCATTTGGCCTGCACTATGCACTGGAAAAGGTGGGCGCCTCGGTCATTCCCATGTCCACGGGGAACACCGAAAAACAGATTATGATTATGAAGGACTTTGGCACCACACTTTTGGTAAGTACACCCTCCTATGCGCTCTATATGTCGGAGGTTGCCATGAGTATGGGGGTGGATATCAAAAAGGAGCTGCGCTTAAAAACCGGGATGTTCGGCGCGGAGGGCAGCACGGAGGAGATGCGCACAGAGCTTGAAAAGCGCTGGGGCATCATTGCAACTGAAAACTACGGCTTGAGCGAAATTATTGGCCCGGGCGTTGCGGGCGAGTGCACCGAAAAGTGCGGTATGCACCTTTCAGACGATTTCTTTATTGCAGAAATTATCGACCCGCAAACCGGCGAGGTGCTGCCGGACGGCGAAAAGGGAGAGCTGGTGCTCACCACCATCAACAAAGAGGGCATGCCGCTTTTGCGGTACCGCACAAAAGATATCACCTATATTGACCCCACACCCTGCAAATGCGGGCGCACAACGCCAAGGATTGCAAAAATCCAGGGCCGCAGCGATGATATGCTCATCATAAAAGGCGTCAATGTGTTCCCGTCACAGATTGAGGGCGTGCTGGTGGGCATGGACGGTATTGCACCGTATTACCAGATTGTGGTCAAAAAGAAGGGCTTTATTGACGACATGGAGGTGCTGGTGGAGCTTTCTGACGACAGCCTGCTGGAGAAATTCAGCGAGCTTGAAAAGCTGGAAAAAACAGTCAAGCACAATTTAAAATCCGTTTTGGGATTGGATATCAAAATCAAGCTGGTGGAGCCAAAAACCATTGAACGCACGGCCGGCAAGGCAAAACGGGTGATTGACCTTCGCAACCGCGAATAAAATAGAACAATGAAAAGGGGGGTTCGGCTTTTGCGTATCAAAAATACGCCAAGCCAGACAATATGAAACGATTGATGATTGGCAATGAGGCAATTGCGCGGGGTGCGGCGGAAGCTGGGGTTACGGTGGTATCCTCTTATCCCGGCACACCGAGCACCGAGATTACCGAGTTCATTGCAAAATATGACGATATTTACAGCGAGTGGGCGCCCAATGAAAAGGTGGCCTGTGAGGTGGCAATTGGTGCGTCAATTGCGGGCGCCAGGAGCTTGACCGCGATGAAACACGTGGGCTTAAATGTGGCGGCGGACCCGCTGTTCACCTGTTCCTATACCGGCGTCAACGGCGGTATGGTGCTGGTGGTGGCGGACGACCCCGGCATGCACAGCTCGCAAAACGAGCAGGACAGCCGGAACTATGCCAAGGCGGCAAAGGTTCCCATGTTAGAGCCTTCCGACAGCGGCGAATGCAAGGAATTTATGTTAAAAGCCTATGAAATCAGCGAGCGGTTTGACACGCCGGTGATTGTACGCTTATCCACACGGGTGGCACATTCACAGAGCTTTGTGCAAGTGGGCGACCGGCTGGATAGAGACTTAAAAGATTACAAAAAAGACCCGGCCAAATATGTGATGATGCCAGGCATGGCAAAAAAACGCCATGTCTTTGTGGAGCAGCGCATGGACGATTTGCGTGCGTTTGCCAAGGATTCGGATTTAAACCGTATCGAGATGGGCGACACCAAAATCGGGTTTATCACCAGCGGCATTTCCTACCAGTATGCCAAAGAGGCCATGCCGGATGCAAGCTATTTGAAGCTGGGCATGGTGTATCCGTTAAATATCGACCTCATCCGCGAATTTGCCTCCAAAGTGGAGCGTGTGATTGTGCTAGAAGAACTCGACCCGTTTATGGAAGAATTTTTAAGAGCCAACGGCATCGCAGTGGAAGGCAAGGAGCTGTTTACCCTGCAGGGCGAATACAGCGCTGACCTAATCCGCAGCGTGGTTTTGGGCAAGGAAAAAGAGGATCTTATCACGCTGGACGAAGAAATCCCCGTCCGCCCGCCGGTGATGTGCCCCGGGTGCCCGCACAGAGGAACCTTTTATGTGCTGCACAAGCTGGGCCTTACGGTGACGGGCGACATTGGCTGCTATACGCTGGGCGCAACCCCGCCGCTAAACAGCGTGGACGCCTGTGTTTGCATGGGCGCAAGCATTGGCATGGCGCACGGCATGGAAAAGGCGCGCGGTAAAGACTTTTCGAAAAAAGTGGTGGCGGTCATCGGCGATTCCACCTTTATGCACTCCGGCGTCACGGGGCTGATTGACATTGCCTATAACAAAGGCGTATCCACAGTGATTATTTTGGATAACTCCATCACCGGCATGACGGGGCATCAGCAAAACCCCACCACCGGCATGACCATCAAAAACGAACCGACGGTCAGTGTGAACTTGATAAAGCTTGCCGAGGCGGTTGGCATAGAGCACGTGGTAGTGGCCGACCCGTTTGATTTAGAAGGGTTTGAAAAAGTGGTGAAGGAAGAAACCAACCGTGACGAGCCGTCGGTTATCATTGCACAGCGGCCCTGTGCGCTGTTAAAGAATGTCAACTACGGCGCGCCGTGCTATGTGGATACCGAAGCGTGCAAGAAGTGCAAAATGTGTATGAAATTAGGCTGCCCGGCCATCACGTTAAAAGAGGGTAAGGTGGAGATTAACAGCGCGCTTTGCAACGGCTGTTCACTTTGTGTAAACATCTGCAAGTTTAACGCAATTCAAAAGGAGGGGGCTTCCAAATGAGCAATGTTGTTATCGCGGGCGTAGGCGGGCAGGGAACGCTGCTTGCCAGCCGGATTTTGGGAAATGCGGCAATCAGCCTGGGCTATGACGTAAAGGTCTCAGAGGTGCATGGTATGGCACAGCGGGGCGGCAGCGTTATCACCTATGTCAAGTTTGGCAAAAAGGTGTATTCGCCCATCATTGGCGAAGGGGAAGCGGATATTTTGATGGCGTTTGAGATGCTGGAAGCCTATCGCTGGGCGCCCTATCTTGCAAAGGGCGGCAAACTGATTATCAATACCCAAGAGATTGACCCCATGCCGGTCATCACCGGTGCGGCAAAGTACCCAGCGGATATTTTGGAAAAATTAAACAAAAAAACCCAGAATATTTTGACCATAGACGCACTAAAATATGCCGAGGAGCTGGGCAATGGAAAGGCAGCCAACGTGGTGCTCATCGGGCACATGGCAAGGCACTCGGAAATTGAAGAGGCAGTTTGGATAGAAGCGGTAAAAAACACTGTGCCGCAAAAGTTTTTAGACCTCAACCTAAAGGCGTTTGCGCTTGGATATAACCATGCTTAAACCACTTTAAAAAAGGAGGGTGTTTGATGTTTGTAAAACAGATTTCCGTATTTTTGGAAAACAAAGCGGGCCGGCTTGCGCAGGTGACCAAAATATTAAAGGAAAATCAAATTAACATCCGCGCACTGTCCATTGCGGACACCACCGATTTTGGCATTTTAAGGCTGATTGTTGACAATCCCGACGCGGCGCAGGCAGCGCTCAAGCAGGAAAACTTAATTGTGCGCGCCACCGACGTCATTGCCATTTGCATTCCGGACCATCCCGGCGCTTTGAGCGATGCGCTGGTTGAGCTTTCGGGGTGTGGTGTGAGCGTGGAATATATGTATGCATATATCGGCAAGGATGAAAGCGACGCCATTGTGGTTTTAAAAGTTGACAATCCGGATGCGGCCACAAAAGGGCTTGCCAACACCAATGTGAAGGTGCTGCCGGCCAAAGTGGTCTATACAATTTGAGGTGTGAATTTTGAATACAGAAGAAATTTATCAGCGTGCGTATGGCATTTCCCAGCCGGTTTTGGAACTGGCGCGCCGGGCGGAAGAAAAGGCCGCGCCGCACTTTGCCCGCACCGAACGGGTGGCGGAGGTCAATTCGCTAAAGGTGCTGCAGGCGTTTTATCACCACCGGGTGAGCGAGGCGCATTTGCAGGGCTCAACCGGCTATGGATATGACGATTTGGGCCGTGATACGCTGGATCAAATTTATGCAGAGGTATTTGGTGCTGAGGATGCCATTGTACGGCATTCGTTTGTCAACGGCACACATGCCATCGCCACCTGCCTGTTTGGCATTTTACGTCCAGGCGACGTCATGGTTGCCGCAACCGGCAAGCCCTATGATACGCTGGAGGAAGTGATTGGTATCCGCGGTCAAAAAAACGGCTCGCTAAAGGAATTTGGCGTATCTTACCGGCAGGTGGATTTGACGCCGGACGGTGCGGTGGATTTTGACACGCTGGGTGAGGCAGTAAAGGCGGGTGCCAAGCTGGTGGCGCTGCAGCGCTCTAAGGGCTATGCGTGGCGCAAGTCGTTTTCCGTTGCGGAATTGGGCGAAGTGATTGCGTTTGTCAAGCAGATTGACCCCAATGTGATTTGTTTGGTGGACAACTGCTACGGCGAATTTGTGGAAGAAACTGAGCCGTGTGCGGTGGGGGCGGATCTCATTGTGGGTTCGCTCATTAAAAATCCCGGCGGCGGCCTTGCGCGTTCTGGCGGCTATATTGCCGGGCGGGCCGACTGTGTGGAACAGGTCGCCTACCGGATGACCTGTCCTGGCATTGGGCGGGAATGCGGCGCCACACTTGGCGAAAACCGCTTTTTGTACCAGGGGTTTTTCCTGGCGCCCCACGTAGTGGCACAAAGTGTGAAAGCGGCGCAGTTTTTAAGTGCGCTGCTGGAGGGAATGGGCTATGCGGTGCTGCCGCGTACAGATGCGCCGCGCACCGATATCATCCAGGCGGTGGAGCTTGGGGATGCTGAAAAACTGGTGGCATTTTGCCAGGGCGTTCAGGCCGGCGCACCGGTGGATAGCTTTGTAACCCCCGCGCCCTGGGATATGCCGGGTTATGAGGATCAGGTGGTAATGGCCGCCGGCGCGTTTACGCAAGGGTCGTCTATTGAAATTTCTGCTGATGGCCCCATCCGTCCGCCGTACATTGCGTTTTTTCAGGGCGGCTTAACCTATGAAACGGCCAAGGTTGCCATTTTGCTTGCGGCGCAAAACATCTTAAACAAAGGGTGAGCGCAAATGAATCGAGGATTTTGTATATTGGATGAGACAAAGCTGTGCGAAAATTGCGGTGAGTGTGAGCTGTGCGATTTAAATCCGGATAAAATCTGTGACAACTGTGGCGCGTGCATCGCCTTGGATGCTGAATATGCAAAAATTGAAATAGATGAAATAAAACTGGACTGAAAGGGGCATGAACATGTATCAGGAAGCGAAGGAACGCTACCAAAAAATTGGGGTAGATACCGAAAAAGCAATGGAAGTGCTGAAGGAAATTCCCATTTCTATGCACTGCTGGCAGGGCGACGACGTACGGGGCTTTGAAAACTGGGACGGGGGGTTAACCGGCGGCATTCAGACCACGGGAAATTATCCTGGCAGGGCGAGCACGCCGGACGAGCTGCGTGCCGACATTGAGATGGCAATGTCACTTATTCCGGGCAAATTGCGGCTGAGCCTGCATGCAAGCTATGCGGAAACCGGCGGGAAAAAGGTGGACCGCAACGCGCTTTTGCCGGAGCACTTTCAAAACTGGGTGGACTGGGCCAAGTCACAAAAGATAGGGCTGGATTTTAACCCCACGCTGTTTTCCCATCCGCTTTCTGACAGTGGGTTTACGCTGTCCAGCTTAGATGCGGGAATCCGCAAATTTTGGATTGAACACTGCATTGCATGCCGCGAAATTGCAGAATACATGGGAAAATCGCTTGACACCAAAACCGTGACCAATGTGTGGATTCCGGACGGATTTAAGGATATTCCGGTAGACCGGTATCGTCCGCGCCGTCTGCTGCATGATGCGCTGGATGAGATTTTTAAAAAGGAAACGCCGCACAATTTAGACTCGGTAGAGAGCAAGGTGTTTGGCATTGGCAGTGAAAGCTGCACCATTGGATCCATGGAGTTTTATACCGGCTATGCGGTGTCGCATCAGACGCTGCTCACGCTGGACACCGGGCATTTCCACCCCACGGAGTATGTGTCGGATAAAATTACCGGCATTTTAGACTTTGTTCCCGGCATACTGCTGCATGTCAGCCGCCCGGTGCGCTGGGACAGTGACCATGTTGTCATTTTGGACGACGAGCTGCAAAAAATTGCGTCTGAAATTATCCGCAACGATTTACTTCACAAAGTCTATATTGGCTTGGACTTTTTCGATGCCAGCATCAACCGGATTGCCGCGTGGGCCATTGGCACGCGCAACACGTTAAAATCGCTTTTGATGGCGCTGTTAGAGCCGGTTGAGATGCTTAAAAATTTTGAATACGAAGGCGATTATACCTCCCGTCTGGCGCTGTTAGAAGAGCTCAAAGCAATGCCCTGGGCCGCGGTTTGGGATGAATTTTGCCAAAGAAACGGTGTGCCGGTTGGAACGGGCTGGTTAGATAAAGTGAAAGCCTATGAAAAGGACGTTTTAAGCAAACGGTAAACGGTTGGGACGCCCGCATCAGGCGGGCGTCCCTTTTTAAATGAGGGGATGCAGATGGAAATTTTATTGACCCAAACGCCAGAACAAATTGCGCAGACTGCAAAAATGGCAAAGGAAATTTGGAGTGAGCACTATCGGAAAATCATCGGCCCGGATGTGGTGGCAGATATGGTGGCGGCATGCCAGAGCGAAGAGGCCATTGCGCAAAAAATAAAAAGTGGCTACCGCTATTATTTGGTAAGGAAACATGACAGATACGCCGCATATTTTGCCATTTTAAAAAAGGCGGATGGGATGTATCTGGATAAGGCATATGTATACCGCGAATTTCGGAAACAGGGGATATTTTCTAAAATTTTGTCCTTTGTGGAAGCGGAGTGCAAAAATCAGGGACTTAAGCGCATTTATTTAAATGTCAACAGCAAAAATGAAGATTCCATTGCGGCGTACCGCGCAAAGGGGTTCGTCCCATTTGCCACTGCAAAAAACGACTTTGGCAATGGCCATGTGTTCACAGATTTTGTTATGGAAAAGCAGCTTCTGCTTGTATGAAAAAAATTTAAAAAAAGGCTTGATTTCAGGCGGGATATGTAGTATAATAGTCAGGCAAGCGAAATTTGCAGGTGTGGTGGAACTGGCAGACGCGCTGGACTCAAAATCCTGTGGTAGTGATACCGTGTGGGTTCGATTCCCACCACCTGCACCACTTGTTTTTTTAAAAAATTGTATGGCCCGGTAGTTCAGTTGGTTAGAATGCCAGCCTGTCACGCTGGAGGTCGAGGGTTCGAGCCCCTTCCGGGTCGCCACGTCGGAGTGAGCTTTGCTTGCTCCGATTTTTTTGCCAAATAATCGGTAGAATATAAAAACGGAATCTACGATTTAACAAAAAAGAACAGTAAAACAGCCGATACATCGTTTATCGGCTGTTTTACTGTTTCAACTTAAGAAGAAGCAAAAATGTTAGAGCGTTTGTTTTGTGGAATGTATATCAATGCGCATATCCGCATCATTCCACTCAACCCCAAAGCCTAAGTTTTCGGCAATAAACCGAAGCGGAACCAGCGTACGGTTGTTTAAAATTTTAGGGGGCACGTCAAGCATTGTGCTTTGCCCATTTACATAAGCGGTACTACTGCCAATGACAAGGGAAACCGTGCTTCCGTTTAACGCTCCGGTTACCGTTTGGGATGCTCCATCCCAATCAACCACTGCGCCCAATGTTTCAAAAATAGCGCGAAATGGCACCAGTGTACGGTCATTTTCAATGATAGGCGGCACATCAAATAGAACTTCTTTGTCATCACAAAAGACTTGAATGTTATCGCTGTCGTCGCTTTCCGGTTTGCCATCCAGCACATAGGGGTCGTCCACAGTGCCATTGCCCGACAAAATGACCGCATTGTCCGCATCCAGATAGAACGCAGGACGTACGCCGTTGGGATAGCTGATTCTGCTTGACATGTAATTGCTGAGGCCAATAATTATGATTTGTTCTACTGTATAGTTACCTTGTGCAGTTGGCGTGCGCAGGAAATAGTATGCAAATGGATCAGAAGTCTCAGCAGTTCCAAAGTTTTCCCAAATATGGTAAACTTGCATTTCATCCAGTAAAAAGACGGTGTCCGTGGTTTCATATGCTGCACCGTGGTAGGTTTCGGGCAGTTCGGAAATGCTATAGTATCTTGGCCCGCCTCCATCTCTAGGGTTATCAAATATAAAGTCCTTCTGCCCATCATAGGGCGTGTCGACGCCGTTGGTTGATAAGTCCAGGTGGTCTTCGGGGAGCATGGTCCACTGGGTTACCGGTTTCATGACGCGTCTTTCACTTTTTGTAAAGTTTGTTCCGTGCAAAAATCCCTTTTCATAGTTTTGCAGACCGGGGGTTTCGTTTTCTGCTGGAATGTGGGAAGAAGGCAAATTAAGGGACGAACCAGACCCCCATTTAATATTACACACGGCTTCATCTGAGTTGAGCCATTCGCGAAGAAAAGATTCTTCCCAAAAATTGTTGGGTCCAAAGGGTTTATAGCATAAAACCTTATCGCTCGTCACCAGCTTGCCGTGCTCGTCATCCGCAACATAGCGCCAGGTGATGGGCTTGCCGCCATATTGCCCCAGGGTGAAATAGTTGCCGACATCCATTAAATGCGCCGACGGGAGCTCAGCCGCAGGGGCGGCAGGCTCGCTGCCTGCCGGCCCTTGCGCGCCCACCCCCACGGCAAGCAGCATTGCAAAAACTAACAAAAGCGCAAACCGTTTTTTCATATTGTGCATACCTCCGTTTCTCTGTGCAACTTGCATGTTTACATTAAAATTATTTAACCGTTAAATGTTTATCCACTTTTTCTTTCCCCTCGCCGTAGTAAAGATACCGGTTGATGTCATAGATTGGGTTGCTGTTGACAAAGGAGTCTGGAAACTGGTCAAACGGGGTTCCCGACGGATAGTTAACAACAGGGTAATCTTCCTCCAGGTAGGGCGTGTGGTTTCCCCAGTCGGTTGCGGAGCTGAGCAGAATATCGCGTACCTGGTCGTTGGTTAAATTGGGATTTTTAGAAAGGATCAGCGCCGCTGCACCCGCCACAATAGGCGTGGACATGGAGGTGCCGCGAAGGGGAAGATACCTGCCGTTGCTGGCAAGCGACATCACATTGTAGCCCGGCGCCACATTTTTCTCGATTGTCAGCATATACGGCATATTTACAACGCCGGCATTAAAGTTCTTTTAAAATTTCTGCTGCATTGGTGTCGGGCTTGACCTTCGGCATGATTTTTTTAATGTTGCCTTGCTCGTCAATGAGAAATGTGGTCCGCACCACACCCATGCTGACTTTGCCGTATAACTTTTTTTCTTGCCACACGCCATAGGCCTTTATTGCCTTAAGCTCGGGGTCTGAAAGCAGTACAAACGGCAAGCTGTATGTTCCGGCAAATCTGGCATGTGAGGCAACGCTGTCTTTGCTGATGCCAATCACTTCAGCTCCTTTTGCCTGAAATGCTTGGTAGAGCGTGGCAAATGCCTGCGCCTGCCGCGTACATCCGGGCGTGTTATCCCTTGGGTAAAAGTAAAGCACAACCTTTTTTCCGAGAAAATCGGAGAGAGAAACGGTATTTTGATTTTTATCCTGCAAAGTAAACTGCGGTGCTTTTGCTCCAATTTCTAACATATGTCTGCTCCTTTGCTCTTTTTTATTCTTTTATCATTTCAATGCCCGTTTTGAGCGTTTCAAAGTCGAGCATTCCGTTGGCATAGGTGACAAGATTCCCGGTTTTGTCGAGAAAGAAGGTGGCGGGAAGCCCCGACACAGAGTAGGCCAAAACGGCTTGCTGCCTGGTATCGAAAAACACAGGAAAAGAAAAGCCTTGCAAAGAAATGTAGTCTTTGGCCAATGTTTCGGTTTCTCTCATATTGTCAGTTGCATTGACCATCAGGAATTGTACATCCGGATAAGCCTCATAGGCCTTTTGAAAATCAGGCATTTCCTCTTTACAATAGTAGCACCAGCTTGCCCAAAAGTTTAGCACAATAGGTTTTCCAAAATAATCGGAAAGCTGAACCTCATTGCCTTTATCGTCGACAACGGTAAAGTCGGGTGCAGAAAATTTGTCTGTCTGATGTGACGTGCTGCTTTGCGAATTGGAAAGAGGATCAAGGGCGTATTCTTTCTGCAAATGATGGTACAAAAAATAGGCTCCTGAGAAAAGAAGGATTGCCAAAACGACACCCAAAATCCATAAAATATGCTTTTTCATCTATCCACCACCTTATGCCAAAATGCCAAGCAATCTTTCAAGAAAGCCGGTCATCATCAAAATCCCGACCAGGACAAGCAGCGCGCCGCTGATGAGATTGATAACCCGATAGTTTCTTTTTATAAATTGAAAGGCAGATTTGAGCCTTTCAATGAGCAAAGCGCTTGCGATAAATGGAATGCCTAAGCCGAGCGAATATACAAGCAGCATGATGACGCCCGATAGCACCTGTCCTTGCTGGGAAGCCAGCATGAGTGCAGAGCCGAGAAATGCGCCGACACAGGGCGTCCAGCCAATGGAAAACACCATGCCGAACAGCAGTGAGGAGAAAAATCCCAGATTTTGTGTGTTTGCGCTATGGCGCATGCCTTTAAATAAATGAAGCTTCAATACGCCGAGAAAATTTAAGCCGAACAACACTACAATTGAGCCCGTGACAATGTTGACGGCCATCTGATATTCTTTTAAAATTGCGCCGATCGTTCCCGCCAATGCCCCCATTGCCACAAAGATGATGGTAAAGCCCATCACAAAGCCAAGTGCATTTTGAAATGTTTTGCCTGCCGATTGCGCACTGCCGCCGGCAAAATAAGAGACATAAATGGGAAGCATTGGTAAAAGACAGGGGGAAATAAATGTAATAATGCCTTCTAAAAAAGCGATAAAATACTGCATAGTAGGTTCTCCTTTTGCCATTTGCACTCCAAAACAGGGAGCTTGCCGATCTTTTTATAAACCATATGTATGCATACAACCTGGCTGCACACAGGCGTTTTTTTAAAATAACCGCAAAGGAATTGACATATGATAAAAACAGTGCTATCATTAAATAATTAGCATATGCTATAAATAATATTATACCAGAATGGGCTGTATCTGTCAATCAAACATGAAAGGAGCCGCATATGTCAAGGCCGCGAAAGCGCAGGAAAGTTTGCAGGCTGCCAAAAATGAACGAGTTTCAACCAGCAGGGGGCGTTGACAGCTATATTACACTTACAGTGGATGAGTACGAAACAATCCGTTTGATTGACAAAGAAAAATTTTCTCAGGAAGAATGTGCCGGCTATATGCAGGTTTCCCGCGCAACCGTCCAGCAGATATATAATTGTGCCAGAAGCAAAATTGCAAAAGCGCTTGTTGGCGGCTTTGGAATCCGTATTGAAGGCGGCGACTATACACTTTGCAGCGGCGAAGAACAGCAATGCGGATGCGGCGGCTGTTGCAGGCATCGCAAAGCGGGTGGCAGGAGCAGGGAGGACGAATGACTCATGAACAATGCCGCTTTGCAGGATAACGTAGAAACAATGAAAAGGGGAAGGTTAAATGAAAATTGCAGTCACCTATGAAAACGGACAAATTTTTCAGCACTTCGGCCATACCAAACGGTTTAAAATTTACAATGTTGAGGATGCAAAAGTTGTTGCTTCCCAGGTGGTTGACACCAATGGCAGCGGCCATGGCGCGCTTGCCGGGATGCTGGCCGAACAAAATGTGGATGTGCTTATCTGCGGCGGAATTGGCGGCGGGGCACAGATGGCATTGGCACAGGCGGGTATCCAGTTATTCGGCGGTGTGACAGGGGATGCGGACAAGGCGGTGGAACGCTATGTGGGCGGAACGCTTGCATACAATCCCGATGTGAAGTGCGATCATCACGACCATCATCACGGCGAAGGACATGTCTGTGGCGATCACGGCTGCAAAAGCGGCAGCTGCGGTCACTAAAAGCAAACCACATCTTTTAACGGGTGTGGTTTTTTGTGTTCACCATAGCCCGTATACACAACAATCTCCATTATGATGGCTGTGAAACACCGCCATTTGGTTTGTAAAATAGGATCTACGCCGCCGCACAGTGTCAATCATAATGGTCAAACTGCCTTTTTTGAAAGGAGCTGCAAGGGATGATGACGCGAGAGGTGTTTGAACCTGTTTATCAGGAAATATTCCCTTTTTGGGAAAAAATCACAGACGCGGATCGGGATGATATCTGCCGGCATTCATCTGTGTTCACTTATCCGAAAGGGAGCAATATTCACGATGGCAATGAATGCTCTGGTGTAATCCTGGTCCGTTCCGGCAGCCTGCGGCTGTATATTATGTCTGAGGAAGGCAAAGACATTACGCTTTACCGCCTGCACACGGGGGATATGTGCATGCTTTCCGCCTCTTGCGTTTTGCAGGCCATTACCTTTGATGTGTTGATTGATGCAGAGGAGGACAGCGAGTGCTATGTGATCAGCGGTCCCGCCTTTGCGGCGGTTTCTGAGCGCAACCCGGATATTAAAATATTCTCCCTTGAAACAGCAATCAGCCGGTTTTCCGATGTGATGTGGGTCATGCAGCAGATTCTTTTTATGAGTATGGATAAGCGCCTTGCGATTTTCCTATCCGATGAAGCGGCAAGAACTGGTTCGGATACCATTGCGCTTACGCACGAGCAGATCGCAAAATATATAGGATCTGCTCGCGAGGTGGTGTCAAGAATGCTAAAATACTTTGCAAACGAGGGGATGGTTGCAGTTTCGCGCAAAGATATCAAAATTCTTGATAAGAAGCGCCTGTATGATTTAGCTCTCTAACATGGCAAGAATTTGCGGCTTGGGTCTTGCGCCCACCAACTGCTCTACAATTCTGCCATTTTTCATTACGACCAGCATCGGGATGCTCACAACGCCAAAGGACTGTGCCAGCTCCGGCTCGCTGTCCACGTTGACTTTGCCAACCAAATATTGTGGGTTTTCCTCTGCAACTGCATCCACCAAGGGAGACATCATGCGGCAGGGGCCGCACCAATCGGCATAAAAATCGAGCAACACAGGCTTGTTACTGTTTTTAACTGCATCAAAATTATTTTTATTCACATCAATCACTGACATCATACATACTTCCTTTCTTATAATTGTGACTTTATTATAGCCTGTTAAAATTCCGATTTCTGTGACAGAGTCACATTTTTATATGATTTTTTTGAAAAATAGCGATATCTTATAAGCATAATGTCCTATTTAATATAAGCATTATACATTTTAGAAACAGTATGTTATAATAACATTAAACTAAGAAATTAGACAGAATTTATGCGAAAGCAAAAATGCAGAAAGGGAGTAAGGAGCATGTTAGGAAATTTTTGTTATTGTAATCCGACGCGTATTTATTTTGGTGAAAATGCGATGGATCATCTTCCAAACGAATTGCGCAAATATGGAAAGCGGGTTGCTCTTGTATATGGGACGGGGTCAATAAAAAAGACGGGAATTTACGACCAGGTAATAAACGCATTAAACCAGTGCGGCAAACAGGTAACTGAGATTCCCGATGTCATGTCCAATCCCACGCTGGATAAATTAAACCAAAGTGCCGCCCTTGCAAGAGAAGCGGAGATTGACTTTATCCTGGCGGTGGGCGGCGGCTCGGTTATCGACTTTTCCAAAGCCTTGTCCGTATCCATCCACTGCAAAGAGGATGTTTGGGAAAAATATTATCTGAACATGTTGCCGGTGGATAACGAGATTGTGCCAGTCGGCACCGTGCTCACCATGGCGGGCACAGGCAGTGAAATGAACGGCGGCGCAGTCATTACCAACACCGAGAGCAAACTGAAAATTGGACGTGTGTTTGGTGACGAAGTATTCCCCAAATTTTCAATCCTGAATCCAAAAGTGACCTATACATTGCCTATGTATCAGGTAAAAGCGGGAATTTATGATATTATGTCCCATATTCTGGAGCAGTATTTTTCCGGTACGGATGATAATACCTCCGACTATGTGATGGAAGGGCTGTTGAAATCGTTAATTCACAGTTCACAAATTGCCATAGAGCATCCAGAAGATTATGAGGCAAGAAGCAATATTATGTGGACGGCAACATGGGCGCTCAACACCTTTGTGGCAATGGGCAAATCCACTGACTGGATGGTACATATGATAGGCCAGCAGGTTGGTGCTTTTACAAATGCCACCCATGGTATGACGCTTTCGGCGGTATCAATGCCTTATTACCGTCATATTATGAAGGACGGGCTTCCAAAATTCAAACGGTATGCCATTAACGTATGGAACGTAAACCCGGCGGGGAAAAGCGACGAACAAATTGCCGAAGAAGGGCTCGCGGCCATGGAAGCCTATATGCATAAGCTTGGCCTTGTAATGCGGATCAGCGAACTTGGTGTAACACCGGATATGCTGCATGACATTGCACAAACAACCATCATTATGCCGGGCGGATACCGCGTGCTGTCTGTAAATGAGATTGAGGAAATTTTAAGGCAGTGTATGTAAAAGCGCAATTACAAAAATTTTTTTGTATTTTGCAAACTACATAGAATGGTTGTACACACAATCAGGCGTTGGCACAAAATTTTAAATGCCAACGCCTGATTGTTATTTTGAGGCGTGTTCCTGCAGTTTTTTCAAAAACAGCTCCGCCGCCTCTCCTTATCATTTAATACCAATCATGCTTTTCACCTCTGTCCAGCGCATTGATTTGGCGCATCTCATCTGCTGTCAACGCAAAACCGAACAAATCGAGGTTTTCACGGATATGGTCAGGGTTGCTGGAACCGGGAATCACCACTACGCCTTTTTGCAAGTTCCATCTGAGGATCACCTGCGCCGAAGTCACGCCATGGGCTTCGGCAATTGCAGAGATGGTCGCATCGCCTAAAAGCTCGGCTGTATGCCCTCTGCCGCCGAAGGGATACCAGCCCTGTACCACGATTCCTTTTTCCTGAATGTAAGGGATTACATCGTTCTCTTGATAGTATGGATGGATTTCATTTTGCACCAGTGCAGGTGTAATATCCACTTGAGGCAGAAATTCTTCCAGCTCTTCTACATACCAGTTGGAAAGCCCAATGGATCGGATTTTCCCGTCTGCAACAGCTTGTTCCATTGCCTTATATGCTTCTACGTCGCCTGTTCCCGGATGGTGCAGCAGCATTAAATCAATATAACCAATGTCCAGTTTTTCCATCGCTTGGTCAATGGCTTGTTCAGGATTTGCAAACTGGTTGGGATAGAGTTTGGTAATGACAAAAATTTCCTCTCTCGGCACATCCGAATCCCGTAGCGCCCGGCCAACAGCCGCCTCATTCCCATAGATATATGCCGTATCAATGAGCCGGCCGCCTGCTTCCAGCAAAGCGGTTACAGAGTTATAGCATTCTTCGTCAGAAAGACTGTAGGTTCCAAGTCCCATAATTGGCATTTCATAGCCACTGTTGAGTTGTACTGTTTTTGTTTCAAAATTAAAATTCCCCGGGTTTGCACTGCTGATCTCGACTGTTTTTTCAGATAAGGGATACAAACGCCCCATGTCCCATAAAAATATCTTTGCCAGATCGGCGTTTGCCATCCCCTGTGAAAGATTTGCAGTAATTGTACCGCTGCCTTTATACAGTGTTACATCTTGCAAAGCTTCATTTTTATAAAAAGCCGTGATTAAAGTGCTGTTATCGGGAGCATTTGCCACTGTTACAATATTGTCTGCAAGTGTCATATTGACGGTTTGCGCCACTGTATCGGCTGTAGCTGCGGTATGTTCCGTTTCACTTTCGTAAGATAAGGTAACCGTTTGCGTTTCGCTATCCCAGCCGACCGCGTATCCAAAGCCCTCTGCAACAAAGCGGATGGGGAGCATTGTCCTGTCATTGACGACAGTTGGTACAGCGTCAAGTGAGAACGGTGTTTCATTGAAAAACGCCGTAGGGCTTCCTGCTGTAAGCAAAAGGATGGTATCCTCTTTGGCGAGCACCGTTGTCTGTGTTTCTTCGTCCCATGCAACTGTGCCTCCCATCGCTTCCACAACCGCCCGGATGGGCAGCAGTGTCCGGCCGTCTTCAATTATTGGCACTGTTCCCCGTCCGGGGTCTATTTCCTTTTCCATGTCGGCAACGGACATGAGTGGATTTCCAATTTGCAGCGTGATGGTAGATGGGGTTGTAGAATTTACTGGCTGTGGCTTGGCAGCGTATCCCGCTATAAAGGCAGCCATTATACAAACAATTAATAGTATGATCCGTATTTTTGCCATTTCGCTTTCCTCCTCATTTTTGCAGCATCCGCCTAAAAACACGCTGAAACCCTCCATTGGAATTTGGGCTCGGTGATTCAGTTTTCCGTTTTTTCATTGATTCAGCAAGTTTATTTGGCCCGTTTTATTGCATTGCTTTTTTTAAGAATTCCACCATTTTGTCAAACGGGATCACATCCGTTTTATCATACAAGTCGGTATGCACTGCGTCTGGAATAATCAGGAGTTCTTTGTTTGCAGTGCAAGGGTTATCCTTCACCATATTGGCAAAAGCATCCCGGCTAAAGTAGCAGGAGTGGGCTTTTTCTCCATGGATCACCAGCACGGCGCTGCGGATCTCGTTGCTATAGCGAAGAATCGGCTGGTTTAAAAAGGACATACAGCCGGTTACATTCCAGCCGCCGTTGGAATTCAAAGAACGTGCGTGATATCCCCGTTTCGTTTTGTAATAGTCATAGTAATCCTTCACAAAGAAGGGAGCGTCCTCCGGCAGCGGGTCCACTACGCCCCCGCCGAGCGCGTAGCTGCCATTTTTGTAATCCTCCAGACGCTGAGCATTGAGCGCCTGCTTTTTGGCATAGCGCGCATCTGCAGAATTTTCAGCATCAAAATAGCCATTGGCGTTTACGCGAGTCATATCATACATGGTGGGGGCCACGGTTGCTTTAATGCGGGTATCTATCGCCGCTGCATTCAGTGCCATACCGCCCCAGCCGCAAATGCCGATAATACCGATCTTTTCCGGATCCACATTTCCCTGCACAGAGAGAAAATCCACCGCTGCCTGAAAATCTTCGGTATTGATGTCCGGGGACGCCATGTAGCGGGGTTGGCCGCCGCTTTCTCCGGTAAAAGACGGGTCAAAAGCAATGGTTAGGAACCCGCGCTCAGCCATTGCCTGGGCATACAATCCGGCTGCCTGCTCTTTCACCGCTCCGAACGGACCGCATACGGCGATTGCCGCCAGTTTCCCTGTTACGCCCTTTGGCGCATAAAGATCGGCCGCAAGCGTGATGCCATAGCGGTTGTGAAAGGTCACCTTGTGATGGGTTACTTGATCGCTTTTTGGGAAGGTCTTATCCCATTCTTTTGTTAAAACCAATGTTTCGTCCATTTCAAAATCCTCCATTTCTTTTATCCTCTTGTTTCATGGTGTATACCATATGATCGAGACAGTCGATTTTGTATTGTTCCCGGTGCAGCTGATCCAAAAGCAAGGCTCTATGCCGTGATAATAGCCGGTACTGTTCCTTTCGTTTCTGTTGTTTTTCCAGCGCAAGAAACTGTCCGATCAGAGCAATATCACATCCGGCGTCTGATAGATTCCTTCGTATTCTGAAAATGCGTTCCTCAGCAATTGCAGCCATTTGGCTTCACCTCCCGTTGACTTTATTGTAACCCTATGCCTGTAAAATAGCAAATACTTTGTTTTTATTCCATGATATGCTTTACAAGCATTTTAAAATGATGTATAATAGAAAGCAGGAGGGAGGCAATGCCATATGGAAATCCGTGTCCTTCGCTATTTTCTTGCGGTTGCAAGAGAGGGCAATATTACTGGAGCGGCGAATTATCTGCATTTAACACAGCCGACGCTGTCCCGGCAAATTCGAGACTTAGAAGAAGAACTGGGACGGCAGCTCCTCAGCCGAAAAAGCCATCGGGTTACGCTCACACCAGAAGGGGTGCTTTTTAGAAAACGGGCAGAGGAAATCATCGCTATGGTCGATAAGACCGAAGCGGAGTTTAACGCTATGGAAAACACCGTAAGCGGAGAAATTTACATTGGAGGCGGGGAAACGGAAGCAATTCGGCTGATTGCGGAAATTGCAAAGGAGTTGCGCAATGATTATCCGCAAATCCGTTATCACCTCTACAGCGGCAATGCCCAGGATGTTACAGAACGGCTGGACAAAGGGCTCTTAGATTTTGGCGTATTAATCCAGCCAGCTGACATTGCAAAATATGATTTTATAAATCTTCCCAAAAAAGACGTCTGGGGCGTTATTATGCGAAAAGATAGCCCGCTTTCCAAAAAGGAGTACATTAAAAAAAATGATCTGCTGCATGTGCCGCTCATCTGTTCCAGACAGGTAATGTCATCGCAGCAGGCAGGAAATGAATTTTCAAACTGGTTTGGGGAGGAGTTTGAAAAGTTAGACATAGTAACTACGTATAACTTGGTATATAATGCCGCCATTATGGTAGAAGCGGGAATTGGATATGCAATCACTTTGGATAAGCTTGCAAATACCTCTGAGGATAGCAGCCTTTGTTTCCGGCCGCTTATGCCAAAGCTGGAATCCGGGCTCAATATTGTCTGGAAGAAGTATCAGGTGTTTTCTCCCGCCGCAGCGCTGTTTTTGGAAAGATTGAAAGAACAGTTTTTAGAAAAATCACAATAAAAGAAATCAGGCAAAACATCTATAAAGAATGAGAAATGGCGAATCTGTTTGCAAAATTGCAAAATCTGCTAACAGAAAAAAGAGCCAATAACCCACCCCATATTTAGGGATAATTTTGTCCTGATAAGATGGGGCTGTCGCTTATGATTTTATTCACTTGCGGCAGCCCTTTTATTTCACTGCGTCCTTTAATGCCTTTCCTGCTTTAAATGCAGGGGCCTTACAAGCGGCGATCTTTATTTTTCCCCCGGTTGAGGGTTTTGCCCCTCGCGTGCAGCACGCTCTCTCACTTCAAAATTCCAAAAACCAATCAGAGTTACTTTTTCACCTTTTGCTAAAGCCTCAACTATTTATCCGTGATATTTGATCTGTCTGATACGCCGATTGACAAGGATGAAGAAGTGATATCCCTAAAAATCAACGTGGACCTGCCTGCTTCTCAATCCTTACAAAAATGTAATAATGATCCTGGCGGGCGGGAAACCATGATTCTATGATATAGGGTTTCATATATTTCACGCTGAAAAATGAGTGTTTCACGCAAAAGATAATTTTTTGAGTAGCCTTTCTTTTATAATCAACTGTATAGATATAGGTTTATTTCAATCGCAATAAAATATTATTTAATCAATAGAAGGGAGGCTTTGTTATCAGTTGTTATAACGGAAGGGGGAGCAGGGAGCAACGTGCCTGCAACTATGGTGGCGGTAGCGGCTTTTTCCCTCCATATGAGCGCTTATACAGCAGCCTGCTTCTATTCCGCAATCAACGCAACGGATGCCATGCAGGTGGAGGCGGATGCCCGTTTGTCCGCACTGAGCAGCAGGAAACGTGAATAAGGCACAATATGAAAACCTTATCTTACGCTTTAGAGGAACAGCAGAGGAATCTTCCCTTGCTGTTCCTGCGCATGGTAAAATTATTGACATACATCAATGAAAAACAATTGTTTGGAGGTATCTAATATGAATATCAACAAGACTATAGACGGATCGGCCCTGCACATCTCGTTGGAGGGCCGGCTGGATACGACAACGGCCCCCCAGTTGGAAGCAGAACTCAAGCAATCCATGGACGGGGTCACGCTGCTGGAGTTTGATTTCGATAAGCTGGAATACCTTTCTTCCGCCGGGCTGCGGGTTATTCTGGCTGCGCAGAAGGCGATGAACAAACAGGGGGAAATGATCATCCGCCATGTAAACGAAACCATTATGGAAGTGTTTGAAGTGACCGGATTTATCGATATTCTTACCATCGAATGAGGCAAGGGATGGAGCGGGGAGCAAGTATGAAACTGCTGGAGCAGACGGCCCGGGCAGCAAAGGCACAAAATTGGCGGGGTGATATTGCCGTTTTACATATCAACCACTGCATGGACAATACTTTTTACTTCAATGATATACTGAAAAGCCTGTTTGGCCATGTGACGCTTCTGACTCCGCCTTATAGCAATCAGGATATCCCTGAAAACTACGCAGGACCATGCTATCACGGCGTGCGGCAGGGCGGCGTCTATCACCTGCTGAAGAACCGGGTGGAGCTGGGCTGCGGCAGCACGGAGTTTCTGGAGGCTACTCTGCTCCTGCTGGAAGAAGCTTTTCGCCGGGAACTGATTCCCCTGCTGCGCCAGGGGAAAAAGCTGCTGATTATTGAGGACGGGGGTTACCATTTTGAAGCGCTTCCCCGGGTGAAGCGGCTGTTTCCGGAGGTGGAAGACAAAATCATCGGCGCAGTAGAGCAGACCACGTCCGGAACCCGCAGAAGCATGAGCCGGCAGGGATACCGGTACTCCTATCCTTGCGCCAGCATTGCCCGATCAGATATTAAGATGAATGTAGAATCCATCTTTATTGGGCAGCGGATTGTGGAGGAGCTGGGGCTGATGCTCTATGCGGCAGATGCTTTTTACCCTTTCCATTCTGTACTGCTGGTGGGCTATGGCGTTGTAGGGCGCAGCTGCCGTATGGCGCTGGAGGGGCGCTTCTGCCGGTTGGAAGCCTATGATACTGATCAACGTGTGTTGCAGGTTGCAAAGGATGACGGCCTGCAAACCTATTCCCATCCGTCCCCGGAGATGTTTTCAGAGGATACCATTGTCATTGGCTGTGTAGGCGGCTCTTCCTTTGGAGAGGGCATGTTCCGAGCCTTTCTCAAAGGAGAGGGGACAAATCTCTATCTGGCAAGCGGTTCTTCAAAGGATGTGGAGTTTTCTTATTTCCTGCGGTATCTGGAAGGAAAAGAAGCGGAGGTCCCCTGCCTTGTGCTTGAAAGCCGGGAGACGGCGGAGTGGTATAGCTGCTACCGCTTCCGATATGGCGGCGTAGAAAAGAATGTGTATTTAATGGCTGAAGGAAAACCGGTGAACTTTTACCGGGAAGGCGTGATCAGCCTGACCTACCGGGTGGTTGACCTGGTGTTCACGGAGATGCTCCAGATGGCGCTGTATCTGTGCTGCAACCGGAATCTCCCTCCTCAGCTGTATATATTGGGGGAGGACAATCCTATTACCAGAGCTGTTTCCGAGAAAGAAATGCTGCACCTGTGGTTTAAGGAAAATCATTTTTGGTATCAGGGAGAGCTGGAAGCATTTTTGCAGCCCCATCCGCTGGCCGATGAACTGCGGAAGAATACATGGGAGAAGGATCATGGAGAAGATTATTAAACGGACGTTTTTTAAATTTTTCGCCCCTACGCTGGTGGCGTCATTGGCGTTGGCCGTTGTCTCCATGACTGATTTGATTGTAGCCGGCCAGCTTTTGGGCAGCAGCGCGTTTACTGCTATCAGTCTGGCGCTGCCGGTGACTATCTTTGTGCAGATCATTGCCGCAATTTTCGGCGGCGGTGCCGGAATCGCGCTGTCAAACCTTTTGGGGCGAGGCGAACGGGAGCGCTGCAACCGGGTGTTCACCACTGCGCTGCTTTCGGCTGTGGCCATAGGCGTAGCAGCGGCGGCGGTGGGCCTGCTCTTTCTGGACCCTTTGATCCTGCTGTTGGGCGGACAGCCCGGCGGAAGCATGCATGACGCCCGTCAGTACATCGGGATCCTGCTTTTGGGTATGCCATTTTTGATTTTAGCGCCGGTGCAGCTTACCTTCCTGCGCAATGACAGCAATCCCCGCTATTCTATGTTTTGCGTGCTGGCAGGAGGTATATGGAACCTGATTGCGAACATTTCGTTGGTGCTGCTGTTCGACCTGGGGATTGCGGGTATTGCTATCGGCACCGTCACTTCCCAAATGCTCAGTTGTGTGCTTTCCGGCCGGAAACTCTACCGCAAGAAAAGCAGCTTCCATCTGACGAAAAAGCGGTGCTGGTCCTTATCCGCCGTGGTGGAGATGGCAAGCCCCGGCCTACCCGCCGCTATGATTTTTTTCTTCCAGGTGGTGCTTACGGTGGTAATCAACCACACCCTGGCAATGGCCGGTGGCGACAGCGCTGTGGGCGTGTATGCGGTGGTAAAATACCTGATAACGTTCCTCTACGCTTTTTATGATGGTGTTACTGGTGCAATTCAACCTATGCTGGGAGTCTACCGGGGCGAAGGGGAGATTGAGAACCTGCGCCGCACGGTATCTGTGTCTTTTAAAGTGATGCTGCTGATGTCAGTGGGGATTACTTTGGTTTTGGAACTGGGAGCGCCGGTGATCTGTATGATTTTTGGCGTGGAATCAGGTATGCTGGATATCACGGTAACGGCTATCCGCATCCAGGCGATGTTCTGCATTACAGCGGGGATACTGGCTTTTTTGGGAGCCTGTTACCGCTGTACCGGCCATGCAGGAGTGGCAATGGCCATTGCTGTGTGCAACAATTTAATTTTTCCGGTATCCATTATCCTGCTTCTGTCGAACTTCACTTCCCTTGGCAGCAACAGCGTCTATTGGGGGCTGGTGCTTACGGATTATGCCACTCTGCTGGTTCTGTTCTGCGCTTTGCGTATCCTGCGCAGACAGGGCGAATCCCCAATCCTGCTGATTCCCATGCAGGATAATCAGGCCAACGGGCCGGTGTACCAGGTGCTGATTCAGGACAAATATGAGGACATTCCCCGAATTTCTGAGAAAATTGACAATTTCTGCGAGGAACACGGCGTTCCTATAAAGAAACGCTATTATATTTCCCTGTGTATGGAGGAATTGGTGGTCAACATTATTCAGTTGGGATTTCGTAAAGCGCAGGACAACTATATCGACATCCGGGTATCGGTGTTGCCAGATCAGCAGGTGGCCCTGCGCATCCGGGATGATGCGGTGGAGTTTGACCCTACCCAATCCCAGGAGGCATCGCTGGACGATTTGATGGACGGTTCCCACAAAGAGGATCATAACGAGCTGGGGCTGCTCCTGGTAAAAAAAGTTGCCAGCTCTTATTCCTATAAGCGTACAGTGGGATTTAATGATTTTATGGTGGTGCTTTAGCATGGCTGCCGGAAAGGATGGAAAATGATGAGGGAAATATTGACTGTTTTCCGAAAAAGAAGCGCATGGGGACATATGATACTCAGCGCTGTGGTGTTTTTTGCCATAGCCCTGCCGTTCCGCAGCCTGTTCACCCTTTTGCCGGGTGTGACAGAGATTCGCCCGGCCAACATGGTGCCGCTGGTATTTGGCATTCAGTTTGGTCCCGCGGCCGCTTGGGGAATTTCGATAGGAAACCTGATTTCCGATATCCTGTCGGGCTCCAATATATTTGTGTGTTTAACAGGGTTTGTAGTAAACTTCTTTTACACCTATATCCCATACAAATTGTGGTACACGCTGCGTCTGGGCAAGGAGCCTATCCATCCGGTCCGCCTCAATACGGTGCTGGAGATCGTCAAGTATATTTTAGTGGTTCTGATCGACTCGTTTGTCACCACTGTGTCCCTGGCCCTGATTTTCGAGGCGGCGGGATTTCAGTCATTTTTTTCTTCTTTCCCGCTTCTGTTTTTCAATAATTTCGATTTTGCCATTATTCTGGGTATCCCGGTTCTTTCCTTCTGGGGCAAGACCCGTCTGCGCTCCGTGGTGCCCGAATACCGGGAAGATGCAGAGGTTCAACGCGGCTTTCGCTGGCTGGATCTGCCTTTAGTCATCATCGCCGTCATTGGCGTGGGATATTTTCTCTACTCTCTGTTCCAGGGAGGAGCGATAAACAGCCCCCTTGCTCTGGGGTTTCTCTGTGTGGCGATAGCAGGGCTGGTGGTTTATGCCTTTCGGCCCGCCGGTAAAGTGGAGCCGCTACCCCCTAGTCGGGAAGGTGTGAAGATTTCCATCAAGGCGAAGGTGACCATCGGCTTTTTGCTGCTGACGCTGGTATTCCTGATCCTGCTGGCAGTGGTGTCTTATAATGCGCTTAAGGTGGGCGGCGAGCTGGATCGCCTGGAGGTCTGGAACTATATCTACCTGGTGCTGGGTATCACCATCAACTTGCTTTACGGAATTGCCATCCTTTTCCTGTGGTATGTAGAGCGGAATATCACCACCCCGGTGGAACATCTCTCTTATCTGACGGAGTTATACGCCAGACGGGAGCATGAACATGACAAAGGCCTTGCTTTGCGCCTGCAGCAGCTTGTGGATGCCATTCCCCAAGGGGATGAAATTGGCGCCCTGGCGGTTTCCTTTCGGAACATGACGAATGAACTGGACGACTATATGGAAAACCTGGCGGCGGTGACCGCAGATAAGGAGCGCATTGCCACAGAGCTGAATGTGGCCACCCAGATCCAGGCTTCCATGCTGCCCTGTATTTTCCCGGCTTTCCCCGGCCGCAGGGAGTTTGACGTCTACGCGACTATGACCCCGGCCAAGGAAGTAGGCGGAGATTTCTATGATTTCTTCCTGGTGGACGATGATCATCTGGCGTTGGTCATTGCGGACGTGTCGGGGAAGGGAGTTCCGGCAGCGCTGTTCATGGTGATCGCCAAGACCCTTCTGAAAAATGCCGCTCAGACCGGCCTTTCCCCTAAGGCAATATTAGAAAGGGTCAACAACCAGCTTTGCGAAAACAATGAAGCGAAGATGTTCGTTACCGTATGGATGGGGATTTTTGAAATCTCCACTGGAAAACTGACTGCTTCCAACGCAGGGCACGAATATCCGGCGGTCAGACATAAAGACGGAAAATTCGAGCTGTATAGGGATAAGCATGGCTTTGTGCTGGCTGGTATGGAGGATACACGTTACCGGGAGTACGAGCTGGAACTGAAAGCGGGAGACACCTTGTTTGTTTATACCGACGGCGTAGCGGAAGCTACCGACGCCACCAATACGCTGTACGGGACAGAGCGGATGCTGGCGGCGCTCAACCGGAACGAGAATGCCAACCCTGAGGGACTTCTTCACACTGTGAAGGAAGACATCGATATGTTTGTGGGGGAAGCGCCCCAGTTTGACGATATTACCATGCTGGCGCTCAAAGTAAAGGATGTCCAATCTGAAAAGATGAAGAAGATAACTGTTGCGCCGCAACTGAACAGCATTGACACAGTAACCGCCTTTTTTGAGGAGTGCCTTGCGCAGCAGGAGGCTCCTATGAAGGTTGTATCACAAATCAATATCGCTGTGGACGAGATTTTTTCCAATATCGCCCGGTACAGCGGAGCTACTTCTGTTTCCGTGGGATGTGAGACGGAGAAAGGCCGTGTGATACTCCGGTTCGCGGATGACGGGCGCCCCTACGACCCAACGGAAAAAGCAGACCCAGATATTACGCTTTCAGCGGAAGAACGAGATATCGGCGGGTTGGGCATTTTTATGGTGAAAAAGACGATGGATGATATTCAATATGCGTATAAGGGCGGATTTAATATTCTGACCATTCAAAAGTGTTGGTAATGTACAGCAAGAAAGGAATCATGAGGAATATGGTAAGAAAAAAATCTTGTTACCGATTGGGAGCGCTGCTCCTTGTGCTGGTTTTGGCGCTGTCAAGTCTGGCGGGTTGCAGCACGAAAAAGCAGCAGGAAGACATTGTAATTCTCTATACCAACGATGTCCACTGTGCGGTGGACGCTGATATTGGGTACGCAGGTCTGGTGGCGTATAAAGACTGGATGGAAGAGAAAACACCCTATGTCACCTTGGTAGACTGCGGGGATGCCTTGCAGGGGGACACGATCGGAGCCGTATCCCAGGGAGAATATCTGGTAGATATCATGAATCAGGCGGGGTATGATTTCGCAGTGCTGGGCAACCATGAGTTTGATTACGGCATGGAGCAGCTCTCGGCGCTGCTGGAAAAATCAAAGGCGCAGTATCTGGGCTGCAATATCCGGTATACCGGGGAAGGAAACAGTGCTGTTTCGTCCCTCAAACCCTATGAAATTGTATCCTACGGAGATACGGAAGTGGCCTTTGTAGGTGTTTCCACCCCAGAGAGCATCGCTAAATCCACTCCCTCCTATTTTATGGATGATACGGGCAATTTTGTCTACGATTTTTATGGTGGCAGTGGAGAAGAATTGTATGCGCATGTGCAGGAGACGGTGGACGAATGCCGGAAGGAAGGCGCTGATTATGTAATCGCCTTGGCACATTTGGGAGACGATGAAGCTTCCGCTCCCTTCCGTTCCACGGATTTAATTGCCGGTACTACCGGGATCGATGCTGTGCTGGACGGCCATTCCCACAGCGTGCTCCCTTGTGATGTGGTGAACAACAAAGATGGAGAAAAGGTTCTGCTGTCCTCTACCGGTACAGGACTTGCCAACATTGGCCAGCTGGTAATCACCGCTGACGGGAACCTTACCGCCGGCCTTATCAGCGGTTTCCCGGATAAGGATACGGAAACCGAATCCTTTGTGAAGGAGCTCCAAAGCCAGTATGAAGAGGAACTGGAACAGGTGGTGGCCCACACCGATGTGCCGTTGACCACAGTATCGGAATCCGGTATCCGCCTAATACGCAGCAGGGAAACCAACCTTGGCGATTTCTGTGCTGACGCTTACAGGACGATTGCCGGGGCGGATATTGCTTTCGTCAACGGCGGAGGAATCCGGGCGGATATTGAGGCGGGGGATATCACTTATGGCGATATAATTGCAGTACATCCCTACGGCAACACCCTCTGCGTCGCCAAAGCGACCGGGCAGGAAATCCTGGATGCCCTGGAAATGGCAAGCCGCTCGACTTTGACGGAGACTGGAAATGGTGAAAACACCGTGGGAGAAAGCGGTGCGTTCCTGCAGGTATCGGGGCTGAAATATACCATTGACACTTCCATTCCATCCACTGTAGATGTAGACGAAGCAGGCATGTTTGTTTCCTGCGGAGAAAACCGACGGGTGAAAGATGTGCAGGTGCTCCAGAGAGATGGCAGTTATGCACCAATAGACCCTGCAAAAATGTATACTCTGGCTTCCCACAATTATCTAATCAAGCAGGGCGGCGATGGGCTAAATATGTTTATGGACAATACGCTGACAATGAACGAGGGTATGCTGGATTACCAGGTGCTCATCACCTATATCACCGACCATCTGGGCGGTACGATAGGAAGCGATTATGCGCAGCCGCACGGGCGGATCACGGTAAGGTGAGCGGCCAAAGAATACGGAAAAACGGATTTTCAAACTCACATACAGCCGGAAATGAACGGTATTATCTGCCCGGGGATTGCGGTCTCCGGGCAGATATGTTATAATCAAAATATAGAATTTAAATTTTAATTTGTTGAGGGGTTTTTGCGGACAATCGGATCCGCGCTGTGCTGCTTGCTGCATCAGGCGACAGCACGCCGGTGTACGAGGGAAGTGTAAGGAGGGGAAAAGTTGCCATATATAGAGCATTTTATTAATGAAGGGATACGCTTTGCCGCTTTTGTATTTATCTGCTGCTGCCTTCTGCAGCCACGGTTTAAGCGCAGAAATACCATCTTGATTGCCTGTGGGTTCCTTCTGGGGATTGTGGTACTCCAGGCTGGGCTTCTCATATCGGGACAGGATGGGACACTGGTACTTACGTTGCTGCCTGTCACCGCTTATATCCCGGCGATTATTGGGGTTCATATATTGTCGCGTTCCGGATTCCCACAGACGGTTTCCGTATGGTGCGCTGGTTTGCTGATTAGTTTCACATTGCTTTTCCTTCAAAAGCTGTTGGTAACCGCGTTTATCCATACGGCTGTGGTAGTGTTGCCCGCGGCAGTGGTGTTTTCCGGGCTGGTGTTTTTCTTTCTGCGCCGCCCATACCGTATCTATGTGCTGGAGAACCGGAGCGGTTGGTTGCTGCTGAGTTTTCCCACGGTTATGGTGTTTCTGCTGTTTTCCTACTGGGCAAATACAGTGACGGATCCGGTATTCCTGCTGCTCATCTTCCTGACGGCCTTATCGGTGATCGGCGTCATGTTCTGGGCGCTGGCGTCGGCCGCGGCTCTCCGGAAGATGAAAGAGACTGAAAAAGCAGTGATGCTGCAGTTGGAAAGCCAGCGCAGGGAATATGAAGACCTCCGTCAGAAAATAGAGCAGGGGCGTAGATACCGCCATGATATGCGTCACCATCTTCGAGTGTTAGAGGGACTGTTTGATGAGGCAAAATCCGCAGAGGGGTTACAATACCTCAGTACACTAAACGGACAGCTTACAAAACTGGAGCAGGAAACCTGCTGCGAAAATGCAACAGTGAACGCCGTGCTCCGTTCCTACATAGGACGGGCCAGGGAAGAAAACTGCAAGGTCACAGTAAAAGCGGATGTTCCGCAGACCTGCCCGGTAGACGAAATCGACCTTTGCGTGATCCTGGCCAACGGAATGGAAAACGCGATAAACGCCTGCCGCAGAAATGCGCAAGAAGCGGATAAGTGGATCCGGGTAAGTGTGATGACGCATGAAAACGGCAACCTGTCTATTAAAATTGAAAATCCTTTCGAGCAACCTGTTACTTTTGGGCGGGACGGCTTGCCCAAAAGGCAGACTGGGGAACAGCATGGCATTGGCCTGAAAAGTGTTGAAGCGGTCGTGCAAAAATACGATGGCATTTTGCAATGTGAGGCAAATGACGGAGTGTTCAACCTTCGAGTGGTTCTGTTCAAACCGGCCGATGTCCGTCATGAAAAAAAAGAAACCGTCTAATAAAACGGCGGTTTATACGTTGATGACGGTACTACTGGGATTGGTTCTTATTAATTGTATGCCGGATATGGCACGGGCGCTGGAGAACGTACCGGTTCTTGGCTCGGTGATTCGTATTGTGGATTTGCGCACCTATTGGCTTGGCTGGGGCGATACGTCGTTCACTGCCGAGCTGCCGGTATTAGATAACGTGCCGTCCTCCTCCGAAAACGCGCCATCCTCCTCCGAAAACGCAACACGAGAGCTATCACCATCCTCTCCTGTTACCGAAGACGCCGTAACTGAGCCAGAGGATACCCAAGAACCGACTTCTGAAACGGAGACACCACAGCCTTTGCAAGAACTCGAATCGCAGCCATCTTCCCCCGATGAGGAAGTTCCGCAGGAACCCTCGCCGGAACCATCTCCGGTTGCGGAATCCAACCAGTCGTCTTTTACGGAACCGGCCGTGCCCACCGTCCCCACTCCATCCGATCCGTCCGCCGGTGTAGACGATATGAACCGACAGATGGAAGAATATATTGCCGAGGCGCGGGAGACGTTCCTGTGGTATGTAGCGCGGGAATACCAGGGCTATGTGGCTTCGGATACAGGGTATCAGGTGCTGCGTGATGACGAAAATCTGCTGTCGCTGTGTTTTTACACGACCATCAGTGCCGGCGGTTCAGGAGAGTACAGCCGGTGCTTCACCCTGGACAAGCGGACCGGGCAGGTGCTCAAGCTGTCAGATTTGTTTTCTGAGGGCAGCGATTATGTGGGTGCTATCAGCAGCGATATCCTGCGGCAGATGACCGAACAGGTGCAGGCCGGTGAAGGGGATTATTTTATCCCAGGCGGTATTTGGTCGGAGGAAGAATGTTTTAAGTCCATTGACGCTGATCAGAATTTCTATCTGGATGAGGCCAACCAATTGGTCATTCTTTTTGATGAGTATGAGGTGGCCCCGGGTTCCATGGGCACGCCGCGCTTTGTGATTGACGATCAGGCAATATCGGGAATATTGGCGCCATGGCTGGAGACCATGCGGGCAAAGTGAGGTGAGAGGTATGCTGCGCATAGGGATATGTGATGATAACGAGAAGGATATCGACCAGATCAAAGGACTGGCCGCCCGCTTTTTGGAAGAGCATCCAGAGACGCCAGTACAGATACAGGCATATAAGTCGCCATATGACTTGCTGGACGATATTGAAAAAACAGGCGGCTTCGATCTGTATCTGCTGGATGTTGTTATGCCCCACATGACCGGTGTGGATTTGGCCAGACAGATACGAAAACGAAAAGAGAGAGCAGAAATCCTGTTTTTGACCGTTTCGAAAGAATATGCGGTGGAAGCTTTTAGTGTGAAGGCTTCCGGTTATTTAATAAAACCGGTGGAAAAATCGGATTTTGACGATGTGATGCTTGAATGTATTCGCCGGTTGTCGCCGGATAACAATCCGTCTCTTGTGCTGAAAACAAAGGATGGTATTCATCGCGTGCTGGTGCGGGAGCTGGTGTGTGTTGAGAGCTTTAACCATAACCAGCTTTGTACTCTGTCCGATGGTTCCGCTTTGAAATTAACGGCAACCCTGACGGAATTGATGAAAGAACTGAAAGAATATCCTTCGTTTATCCAGCCGCATAGGGCATATATTGTCAATATGGATTTTATCCGCAGGCTGACTGCCTATGAGATGCTGCTGACCAATGGCAAACGGATCCCCGTCCCTCAAAGCGGTTACAAAAAGTTAAAAAATGCTTACCTTGACTATATGACGCATATATAAAAAAACGGCAACTGCCAATTCACGCAGAAAAAGCGATGTTTCACGAAAGAAAACAGCTTTTTCTGCGTTTTTCTTTTATACTATAAACAGATAGTCTTTCAGGTGCTTTATTGAAATAATCCTCAATACCCACATTAATAAAGATGGTGAAGGATATGAAATGGTTTCGAAAAAAGAAAAAAAAGCCTCTGCATTTTGAAGACACCGCCCGTTTTAACTGGGCGCTGGATACGAACCAGGAGCTTCAGGACGGAATGGCGAGGCTGGCGGAAGAGTTTCCCAATCTGACGGAAGAAAGCTATACGCAGAAAATACTGGAGCTGTTTCGGGGCGCCGGCCTGGAATTGAGCGTGGAAGATTTAAAAATGCTATTGGCATTGCGGCGGAAAACGGACAGTATGCTGCTGCAAAAGGAAAGAAAGGACGAAGAACGGCAATGAGAAAACAACAAATCCTGGCGCTGGCCCTGGCGGTTTTGCTGCTGACAGCAACGGCTGGATGCGGGAAAGCTACTCCCGACAACGTTGTTCTGTGGAAGACTGCTATGACAGATGCGGTTTTTAGCGAGGATGAAGAAATCCACGAGTTGGTAGTTCTGACAAAAGATGACGACCGGGTCGTCTGGGATGAAGCGGGAGAACGGGTGCTGTTGCTGAGCTGGCATAACTATGACGACGCCTGTGCGCCCGGCGGCTCTATCCGGACGGAATACGGGGATATCTGGGCTACCTCCGTTGGGGAGATGCTGGTGTGGTATGAGCAGAACCACGACGGAGTGAAGGATTGGGATCTGAGGTTCTCCCAGCTTTTGGGGGTTCATGAGGACGAGGGCTATACCCGCTTTACCGCTTTCTGGGTTTTGCCGGAGGATGTGATCCGTCCTGCCTATGTCACCGATGTGACAAAACAGATGGAAAATGACTACGCCGTTGTGACAGATGAAGCGTATAAGGAATGGTTTGACGGCAACATCCTCTGGTCTTATTTTGAGAGCGACTATCCCTGGACGCGGCTCGGCTATACCTATGACTGGAGCGGCGGGGAATCGGAATACGGGCTGACCGAGTTTTTGGTTTCCGATGGCAGCAAGGCCGAGATTGCCTTTACCTATACCACCGCCGAATTTGTAGATTGGTTGGAAGCGCAGACACAAAAATAGCATGAAATAAATAAAGGAGAAAAGAACCATGGAAAGCAAATGCGACAACAAACGGGACTGCCCCTGCACCTACGACTGTCCACGGCACGGCAAATGCTGCGCCTGCGTGGCGCATCATCGCGACCATAACGAAGGGGTGCCAGGCTGCTTCTTTTCAAAAGAGGCAGAAGCGGCGTATGACCGGAGTATCGAGGCGCTGGCCAGGGATCATGGAATCATCAAAAAGGAGGAAACGATATGAACCGAACCAGAGCGGCGGGACGCCTTCTCTGCGTAATCTGGTTACTGAGCGTTTTTAGTATGCTCCTAAGCGGCTGCAATACGGTGGAAGCCAAATCCATTACAAGTATTCGGCAACTGGACGGAAAAGCCATTGGTGTGATGACAGGATCCAGTTTTGACGTTCATACTGACAATCTAATCGAGGATGCGGATAAGCAATACTATGACCGGGTGCCGGATCTGGCACTGGCGGTGGAACAGGAGAAAATCGCCGGTTTTTTGATTGACGAACCAATCGCCCGTGTCCTGTGTCAGGAAAACCAGGCGGTGACATACCTTCCCGATGTGCTGGTAGAGGAAAGCTATGCCGCCGCCTTTTCCAAGACGGAGCGCGGCGCCGCCCTGCGGGACGAATATAACGAATATCTGGCGCAGATCCGGGCGGACGGCACGCTGGAGGAGATCGACGGGATATGGCTGGGCACTGACGAAAGCAAAAAGGTCGTGGAGGATTGGACGTCCTTCCCTGCTGAAAACGGTGTCATCCGGATGGCGGTGAAAACCGATGTGGCGCCCTTTTGCTATGTCAAGGACGATCAGATTGTTGGATACGACATCGATATCATGGTTCGTTTCTGCAAGGAATATGGCTACGGGCTGGAAGTGGTCAGTACAGAGATCGCCTCCATTTTTGCTGGCCTTTCCACCGGGACATACGACGTATCGGCCGCAGGCCTGACCGTGACGGAGGAACGGGAGGAAAGTGTGAACTTTTCCGAGCCCAATTACACTGGCGGTATCGTAGCAGTCGTGGCGAACGCCGGGCAGAACCAGGTCCGTTTCCAGACGCTGCAGGATTTTGCCGGCACCACGGTGGGCGCGGTGACGGGCACCATTCACAACGAGCTTGTGAGCGCCGTTGTCAGCGGTTGTAATTATCAGTATTACGATGATTTTTCTGCCCTGCTTCTGGCGCTGCAGTCGGGTACGCTGGATGCTGTGGTGGCCGATATGCCCATCGCCCAGCTGGCGGTTGCGAGGCAGCCGGACCTGATGATATTCCCCGATACGGTGGCGCCCGACAGCTACGGCTTGGGCCTGCAAAAAGGCAGCCCGCTGACGGAGCAGGTGAGCGCCATCATTCAGAGATATACGGAGGATGGTACGCTGGACGCCCTGCGGGAGAAGTGGCTGGGCGCTGACGAAAGCGTAAAAACCATCGACGTGGGGGAATACGACGCACCCAACGGTGTGCTGCGGTATGCGCATGACTCCACGCTGGAGCCTATGAGCTATGTGAGCAGCAGCGGCGAATCGCTGGGATTTGAGGTAGAACTGGTGGCGCTCATCGCCAAAGAACTGGGCATGGAACTGGAGATCACGCAATCCACCTTCAACGCGCTGATTACCATGCTGGGGAGCGGCAGGGCGGACATTGTTTCCGGTTCCATCAGCATCACCGACGAAAGGAAGGAAAGTATCGATTTTCCCACCACCCATTATGTCGGCGGCACGGTGCTGATTGTGCGCGGCGAGGATCTAGGGCAGAGTTCCGCAGACACGGACGCCGGAACAGGCTTTTGGCAGGGGCTGGCCGATAGCTTTCATAAGAACTTTATAGAGGAAGCCCGCTGGAAGATGATCTTGTCCGGTCTGGGCGTAACCTTTGTTATCGCGGTATGTTCGGCTCTGTTTGGCACGATACTGGGCTTCGGCCTGTGCCTTTTGCGCCGCAGCCGGAATCGTGCCCTTTCCAGGGTTACCGCAGCCTTCATCCGCCTGATTCAGGGGATTCCCGTGCTGGTGCTGCTGATGGTGTTGTTTTATGTTGTGTTCGCCGGCGCCAGGCTGGATGGGATTGTCGTGTCTATCATTGGATTCTCCATCAACTTTGCCGTCTATGTTTCCGAAATGATTCGCACCGGAATCAACGCTGTGGATGCCGGGCAGTGGGAGGCGGCCGCCGCCATGGGCTTTGGCCGGGTTAAAACATTCACGAAAATTATTGCGCCCCAGGCGGCACGGCATGTTTTACCAGTGTATAAGGGTGAATTCATTTCCATGGTGAAAATGACATCCGTGGTGGGCTATATTGCGGTGCAGGATTTGACCAAAGTGACCGACCTCATTCGCAGCCGCACCTTTGAAGCATTCTTCCCATTGATCTTGGCTGCGGTTCTCTATTTCCTGCTGGCCTGGTGCCTGACGCTCCTGCTGGGATTGGTGGAAAGGAAGATTGATCCCCAGCGGCGCCGCAGGGAACTCAAGGGGATAGATCGTGAGCTTGCCCTACAGACGAATCCAGAGGGAGAAAGCAAAACGGTACATAACGAGGAAACAGTGATTACCGTTTCCCATTTGAAAAAGGTATTTCCCAATATAACGCCCCTGGAGGATGTCAACGCTGTCATAAGCAAAGGGGAAGTTATTTCTATCATTGGACCTTCCGGAACTGGCAAAAGCACCCTGCTGCGCTGTCTTAACCGCCTGGAAACGCCAACAGAAGGACAGATCGAGGTGTTTGGGCAGCCGATGACCGGCGTGAAACCGGCGCAGCTGAGCGCTGTGCGCCGCCGTATGGGGATGGTGTTTCAAAGCTTTAACCTGTTTGCCCATCTGACAGTAATTGAAAATATCATGCTGGGGCCGGTGGAACTGTTAGGCTTAACACGGCAGCAGGCTTATGAACAGGGAATGCGTTTGCTGGCCAGCGTGGGGTTGGCGGAAAAGGCGCTCAATTATCCGGACGAACTTTCCGGTGGACAAAAGCAGCGTGTCGCGATTGCCCGTACCTTGGGAATGCAGCCGGAAATCGTGCTCTTTGACGAGCCGACCAGCGCACTGGATCCCACCATGGTGGGAGAAGTGCTGGCAGTCATCCGCAGCCTGGCTGGGCAGGGGCTGACTATGCTCATTGTCACCCATGAGATGAAATTCGCCCGGGATGTATCTACACGGATATTTTATATGGACAAAGGCGTCATTTATGAGGAAGGGACGCCGGAACAGCTATTTGAACACCCGAAGACTGACCGGTGCCGGGCGTTTGTCCAACGCCTGAAAACCTTCCACTTGGATATTACTTCCAAGGCGTTCGATTTTATTGGCACGGCGGCCGACATTGACCGCTTTGCCCGCAGACAGTTGCTGGGTGCGCAGCAGTCGCTCAAGTATCAGCAGATTTTTGAGGAGCTTTGTGTGACGAGTATTCTGCCCACACTTCCGGATGATGCGTGCAGCCTGAGCTTTGATGCACTTTGCAGTGAGGACGGCAGCGAATGCGAAGCGATCATCCGCTGGAAGGGAGAACCGTTCGACCCGCTGACTCAGGGGGATGCGTTAAGCGTGGCTCTGGCCGTCAGCCGGACCAAGAGCAGCACCCATACCTATGCCGATGGGCTCAACACAGTGACCATTGTATTTTAAGAAGGCAAACACAGGAGGAGATGCCCGTGATACAAGCTGTGGACGGGTTTTCAGGAGTGCCGCTGTCCTGGCGGTCTGCGGCCTTGTGCTGGCGATGCCGGTCAGTTTTGGCACAGAAAGCCCTTTATGAAACAGGCAATAAAAGGAAGGGAGATCAATTATGAAAATACGAAAAATGGGTACTTGGCTGTTGTTGGTGGCGCTGTCTGTTTTGCTTCTGCTGTCCGGCTGCGGACAGCAGAGTGATCAGACAACGGAAATGGTGTATCACGTATATTTTGGGCTGAACGATGCGGACACCGGTAAGCAGGAGGTCTCGATGGACGACGCTTCCTCGTATATTCGGGGCGTTATCGAAAGCTACGGTTACGGGTATACAGAACACCGCACCTACGGCGCTTATACGGAAAACGGTGAAAGCAAAGGCAACGATACGCTGGTATATATGCTGACCTTTGTGGAGGAAGAAAATGTAGAGAAGATCGCAAACGAGGTTGCCGATCATCTGAACTTGGCATCCGTCCTCTGCCAGAAAGAGGAGATGCCTTACACTTTTTATGCCGGTGAAGAAAAGCAGTCGTGAGCCGGCTATGAATTTTGCCGTAACAAAAAATGGAGGTTATCACATGAACATCATAAAAAAGACGGAAGGAACCACCCTGAATCTCGCCCTGGAAGGGCGGCTGGACACAACAACGGCTCCACAACTCGAAGCGGAGCTCAAAGACGCTATGGATGGCATTACAGAGTTGAATATGGATTTTGAAAAGCTGGAGTACTTGTCCTCCGCCGGCCTGCGGGTTATCCTGGCTGCGCAGAAGACGATGAATAAGCAGGGGAAAATGGTAATCCGTCATGTCAACGAAACGATTCATGAAGTATTTGAAGTGACCGGCTTTATCGATATCCTAACGATTGAATAAGAGGCGTGTGAGATGAAGGTTGCAGTTATTGGCAATGGAAATGTAGGGATGGCCACCTTGGGGGAGCTGCTTCGGATGCCGGAAATCCGGGAACTGGCGCTGGTGGGCAGGAACGTGGAGCGAGTCCGTGCCGAGGTGGACGATTATGCGGACGCGCAGATCCTTCATGCTACTCCCGGCGTCAGGCTCTCTGGCGGTGGCTATGAAAAGACAGCAGGTGCGGACATCCTCCTCTATGCCGCTGGGGCAGCACAGAAGCCGGGACAGACACGGCTGGATCTGGCGGCGGAAAATGTGCGCATCACGCGGCAGATTTTCAGCGAGGTCAACCGCTATAACAGAGACGGCATTGTTATCTGTCTGAGCAATCCGGTGGATCTGATCACCGCCGTAGTATGCGAGTGTACGGGTCGGCCGCCGGAAAAAGT
Source organism: Oscillospiraceae bacterium (assembly GCA_021629085.1). Lineage (GTDB taxonomy): Bacteria > Bacillota > Clostridia > UMGS1810 > UMGS1810 > JAJXRJ01. The sequence goes on from JAJXRJ010000003.1 coordinate 47,944, forward strand.
GATCGGCACGGGTACGCTGCTGGATACCGCCCGGCTGAAAAAATACCTGTCGAATCTCCTGGATGTGTCGCCCGCTTCGGTGACGGCGTATGTGCTGGGGGAGCATGGCGACAGCTCCTGTGTGATTTGGAGCGCAACGCGTATTTCCGGCCAGCCTGTCGATAGATTCCTGTCTTTCACTCTGGAGGATGAGGCACATATCCAGCGGCAGACGATGGCAGGCATGGTGCGCGGCAGCGCGGGGAAAATCATCCGCGCCAAGGGCTCCACAGCTTACGGCGTGGCGGCTGCGGCCGGACGGCTGGTACAGGCCATTATCCATGATACGCGGGATATCTTGACCGTATCAGTGCGGCTGGAAGGCGCATACGGTAAAAACGGGTTTGCCATATCGGTTCCATGCGTTGTGGACAGACAGGGCGCCCGCGTAGCGGCGGAGCTGCCGATGTCGGAGGAAGAGAAAAAGGCGTTTGACGTTTCTGCGGATGTGGTAGCCGCTGTAACAAAAAAATTTATAGGGAGAGGATTCGATTTGAATGATGAAATCCAATGAGATTGCGTTATCGAATCGCCTGTCCTGTGCCGTGAATGCGCTGCAGGAGGTGGAGCAGGCATCCGGACAGGCGGGGCTGACGATGTGGTAGTATCTGTAAAAAGCCACTGGAAGGGCGTAAGGAACCAATGATTTTTGCCGCCAACGATGTCAGCGGCGCCCGTCATGTGGCGCTGAAAATCGCAAACATTGACGAAGCGTTTTTACATATTCAATCTATGCCCGATACGCGGCTGATTAACGGGAGCGAGAACTACAAGGTTTTCCAAATCAGCGAAACCAAGCCGGGCGAAGTTCATTACATTCTTAAGGGCTTGGATATTGACCCCAATAAGCGAGACTGTATCTTGAAGCAGGCGATAGACGACCTGATGCCGGATAATGAAAAATAGAAAGGAGATTGAAAACCTATGATTACATTTTGTTGTGCTATCCTCCTTCTCATCGGAGGCTATTTCCTGTATGGGAGGCTGGCGGAAAAGGTGTTCCGTCCTGATGACCGGCCAACGCCGGCGGTGGATCACCCGGACGGTGTGGACTATGTGCCGATGAAAACGTGGCGGGTATTTTTGATCCAGCTATTAAACATTGCGGGCACAGGCCCGATTTTTGGAGCGCTGATGGGCGCGGTATTTGGTCCGGTGGTGTTTTTATGGATTGTATTCGGCTCGATTCTGGGCGGCGCTATACACGACTATATGAGCGGTATGATTTCCGTGCGCATGAACGGCGCTTCCATATCCGAAATTGTGGGAAAATACCTGGGACAAACCGCCAAACAGGTGATGCGGGTATTTTCAGTGGTGTTGTTAATTTTAGTTGGCGCCGTATTCACCACCAGCCCGGCAGCGTTGATTGCCAGGCTCACTCCGGACTGGATGAATACCACCTTCTGGGTGGCGGTGATCTTGGTGTATTATCTGCTGGCTACCCTGTTGCCCATTGATAAGGTCATTGGCAAGCTATATCCCGTTTTCGGCGTGGTGCTGGTACTGATGGCACTAGGGATCATTGGCGGACTGATAGCCGGAGGTTATCAACTGCCGGAAATTTCCTTTGTAAACCAGCATCCAGACGGCCAGCCCGTCTGGCCGTTTATGTTTGTCACGGTGGCCTGCGGCGCAGTATCAGGCTTCCATGCCACGCAGTCCCCCATGATGGCACGGTGTCTGAAAACAGAAAAGGATGGCCGCAAGGTGTTTTACGGCGCTATGATCGCGGAGAGCGTAATTGCCCTGGTTTGGGCAGCGGCCGGAGTGGCCTTTTACGGAGCTACCGGTGGGTTGCAGCAGGCATTGGCCGATTTGGGGCAGTCAGGTGTGGTGTACGATATTTCGGTGTCTCTGCTGGGAGTGTTCGGAGGTGCTTTGGCAATCATCGGCGTGGTGGTCTGCCCAGTTTCCTCCGGCGATACGGCGTTCCGCAGCGCACGGCTGACCATCGCTGACTGGCTTCATATCGACCAGTCCAAGCTGCCCAAGCGCTTGGCGATCACTTTGCCACTGCTGGGGGTGGGGGCACTGCTGACCCAGTTAAACTTCGACGTCATCTGGCGGTATTTTTCCTGGAGCAATCAGACGCTGGCTATGATTACTCTGTGGGCAGGGGCGATGTACCTGGCCCGGAATGCGGAAAAGTGGTGGTATTCGGTGATATGTGCGGTGCCAGCCGCATTTATGTCAGGGGTTTCTTGTACTTATATCCTGATGGCTGAAGAAGGGTTCCGGCTCTCTCAGTCTGTCGCCTATCCCGTCGGTGCGGCATTTGCCTTAGCATGTACGCTTCTTTATGCAGTAAAGGCAGGAAGAAAAAAGAACCGGCAGCTGCGCGGGCAATAAGAAAGGAGACAGGATTATGTTTTTAAGAAAAGCGGCTGCTTTACTTACAGCGGCAATTTTGTTGTGTTCCCTTGCAGGCTGTGCCGGTGCGGGCGAAGAATCGTCATCCGGCGATCGTTCTCCTGTAGCGGGGAAAAAGGTGGCGTATATTATGCAGATGGCTTCGTCGGATATCTTTGATATGTGGGCCGATGCTGCGGAGAAAACCGCTGAGGGGCTTGGCATGGAGTTTCAGGCTTTCTTCTGTGACGGTTCGGACGAAAAATGGCAGGATACAGCCAGACAATGTGCTGCCGACGGCTATGACGGATTGCTGCTCAGCCACGGCGGCCAAAGCTATGCGTATACCTTTCTGTGCGAGTTGACAGAGCAGTATCCGGATTTAAAGATTGTGACGTTTGACACCCTATTTGAGGACGGCAATGGGCAGACGCAGAAAATAGAAGGCGTTACACAATTCTTCCAGCAGGATTCCCAATTGGCGGAGTTGCTGCTCGACTACATCTGCAATGCCTTGTATGCCGACAAAACGGCTGCGGGCGAGCCGATCAATATCCTCAAGGTGTGGGAAGGGCCGCAGTTTTTATCGTCCTTTGACCGCCGCCAGGAAGGATATGCGCACTATGAGGAACAGGGGCTGATTAGGACGGTGGAAACAATCGGCCCTGACGATCACAGCAACGCCGAATCCTCCATAGCAGAGGTGGTGTTTGATGCGCTGGCAGGTTTTGAAGAAGGCGAGATTGACGCCATATGGTGCTGCTATGATTTGTACGCCCGCGGTGTTTATGACGCTCTCAAAAAAGCAAATCTGGATATTCCCATGGTGAGTGTGGATATTTGCAACGCTGATATCGAGAAAATGGCAGAGGAAGGATCTTGCTGGAAGGCCTGTGCCACGACGAATTGGAGTTATAACGGGGAATTTGGTATACGGGTGCTTGCATTGGAACTGGCGCAAGAGTATGACCGCATCCTGGATCCCATGACAGGGGAGGCAAGCGACTGGCTGGAACTCCCAGCCAGCTTGGTAACACAGGAAATGGTTTCGGCGGGCAATGTGGATGTGACCAATCTGGAAACGGTGGCTGGAACTTCGTACAGCGACCGTTCATGGATACCGACAACCAGTTGGATGGAAAAACTCCTAGGGAGTTAAGCAAAGGAGTGGCAGTTGCCAGATAGAAGGACCGGATGTCATGATTGTAATTTAGAGTCAATAGTATTTCTGTGCCCATTTGGCCACAGGAGCTATTGGCTTTTTATTTTATGCGGGAAACCGTACTTTATATTGCAGAAATGATGAAACCAAAGACAATTGCAGTCAATTTATTCGGCGCTCCGGGCGCCGGCAAATCCACATTTATGGCGGTATTATTTGCTAGGCAGTTGAGTGGAAAATGATAAAAGAAAGCCCGGTTGTTTGTGCGCCTCCAAAGAAAAACAAAGTAGAGGCGGCAATCTGGGCCCCGGATGAGGTTTGAATTGTCGCAAAAAAATTGGGAAATCCTTTTATCAGCATGAAGAGGCAAGGGAAATGGAGAGGGATGGAGTAAAGGAAGAGGTTTTGCTCGATCTTGCTAACAAGCTCCCAAAAAATCCCGAATCGCGCAATAAGTTGTTCGCTGCACTTGGCACAGCGAGTTGATACAAACTTCCGCTGTTAGCAAATGTGCGGTGGGTGTTAGCAAACTCTGCTGACAAAAAACGGGATTCAAGATTTTTATAGAATCTTGAATCCCGCGCCACCACTGTATTTCTCAGTGTGTAGGTTGGCGTGCCAGAGAAGATTCGAACTCCCGACCTTCTGATCCGTAGTCAGACGCTCTATCCAGCTGAGCTACTGGCACATGTATAATTTTTATGGGAAACATCCCTCGAGAAAAGGACATTTCGTTTATCGTTAGATGCCCTGTTTTGCCGAAACAACAACGCACTTTTCAACCGACTTTTTATATTTTAGCACATGTTTTAAAAAAAAGCAATACATTTTTTATAAAAATTCCAATTATTGTTGGTTTTCTAGAAAGCAGGCTGCATGCTATAATGGGAGCAAGGGGGTGGTTTTGTGGATATCCGCAAAATCCGGGAGCGGCTTTTAGCAGGTGAGAGCCTCTATTCTCTGCCGCTTAGGGTGGCCTATTATGCGCGTGTGTCTACTGATAAATACGAGCAGATGTCCTCTTTGGACAATCAGATTTCCTATTTTGATTCCATGATTCAAAAAAATCACAGCTGGACGTTTGCCGGCGGCTATGTGGATGAGGGGTTAAGCGGCACCAGCGTGTCCAAGCGGCAGAAATTTTTAAATATGATTTCCGATGCAAAGGCCGGCCGGTTTGACTTAATTGTGACCAAAGAAATCAGCCGGTTTTCCAGAAATACGCTGGACAGCATCCGCTATACCCAGGAGCTCATCCAGTGCGGCGTCGGCGTTTTTTTTCAGTCCGACAATATCAACACACTCCTGCCGGACAGTGAGCTTCGGCTGACCATCATGGCCGGCATTGCGCAGGACGAGGTGCGGAAGCTTTCCGAACGCGTGCGGTTTGGATTTTCCCAGTCCATTGCGCAGGGGCGGGTTTTGGGCGCACCGCCCTATGGATATGAAAAAAAAGACGGCATACTTCACATAAACGCCGAACAGGCGGCAGTGGTCAGGCAGATTTTTACGCTGTATGCCACGGGCAGTATGGGGCTTCGGCAAATTTCAAACCACCTTGCTGCCAATGGAATTGTCAATAAAAATGGAAAGCCGTTCACCTATCCGACGCTTAAGGGGATTCTCACCAACCCGAAATACAAGGGGTATTATTGCGGAAGAAAATATGCTTCTGCAGATTTTAAATATGGCAAAAAGCAGCGGCTGGAGCAGACAGAGTGGGTGGTGTACCGAGACAATTCCATTCCAGTGATTGTGGATGAGATGCTGTGGGAGCAGGCAAACGGGATTTTATCCAAGCGAAGCACATCACTGCGCGAAACGGGGCGCGCGGCTGCCAACCGCTATTTTTACAGCGGGCGCATTGTTTGCGCGGCACACAACACAGGCTATCACCGGCAGATGTACGGCGGAAAAGAAGTGTGGAACTGTAAAGTATACCGGGAAAAGGGACGCAGGCAAGGATGCGAAAGCCCAACGGTATATTCTTGTGAGCTGGATGCCATCTTGGAGTCGGTTGTAAAGACGCTGCACAGTCATAGCAAGGCGTTATACGAAGCAATATGTGCCCGCCAGCAGCAGTTTACGCAAGTGGAACAGGACAAACAGGCGCTTTTTAAACTGCGCCGTAAAAAGGAAATGCTTTTAGAACTGGTGACGGGCGGGTTTTTGGAAAAAACGGAGTTTGCCCGGCAAAACCAGGCGGCAAATGAGGCCATTTGCGCGTTGGAACACAAGCTGGAACAGCACACCTTTTCCCGCCTTTCACAAAAGCAGCTGTCCGAACAATTTTTGGATTGGCACACAGCCGGCATTGAAAAAATTTTGGTTTCCGGCAGCCGGGAGGACATTTTGCTTGATGTGCGCCTAAAGCTGCCCGGCCAAATTTTTTTGGACAATCACTTCCTTTCGTTACAGGAAATAGGTATTTCACAGGCGCAAGTATCCCGGCTTGAAAAGAGCGCGATGGAGCATATGAAAAAGTATATTTGACAAGCGGCCGCCAAAAAATTGGCGGCTGCTTTTTTTTGTTGACATCAGATGAAAAACACAGTACAATATACATATCAACAGAAATGCATTGGACAGTATGGGAGAGGAAGGGTTTAATGAAAAAGTGGGCGGCAGGAATTCTTGCAGTTGTGTTTTTAACAGGTATCCAGTTTGGGAGCCTGTATACCGATATGCCAAACATGCAGGTGCAGGCGTCAGAGATTACTGAAAATCCTTATCGGGTGGAACGGGAAAGTGACTATGATAAAACGGTTTATGGCAGTGCCTACGCGTTTGACGATTTGACGGCGTTTGTTTTAAACACGGATTTTGAATGCGGCGGAGAATATCAGGCGGCGGGCGTGTCGCTGTCGGATGAGGAGGATCACACCGCTTCTGTGCTTGCCAAAGGGAAAAGCTTAAAAATGGCGGGGCGCGACAAGGTTTACAACCGCGTGAAGCTCTTGAACGCCTTTTCCTCCAAAGAATTTACCAATGAAGATATCGGCAGAACCTTTCTGGTTTCCGCCTATTTGAAAGCAGATGCAGAAGTTCCGCTCATGGTGGGGGCACATGGCGTGATGGGCAGCGAATATGCCGCCAACCCGCAGGTGTCCGACACAAAAACGGTGACCCCAAATGAATGGACGCGGTTTGAATTTACCTATACTGTAACCGCAGAATCAGTGGCGGCAGGCGTCAATTATTTGGGAATTGGGCAAAAGAGCGGCGCGCCGGCCCCGGTCATTTATGCGGACGACATTGTTGTGACTGCGCTTGGCAAGGCCATGATATTTGACAATCTGGATAGTTTTTCAAATAAAACCGACTATATCGCAGGCGGCGATTATCCAAACCCTGTGCAAAATGTGGTGCTTTCTCCGGAAGAAAACCACACGGCATCGCCCGCGGGGAAAAGCTTAAAGCTGGGCGGGCGTACACTTGCTCAACACCGCGTTAAAATTCTAAACCTTTTCGGCGGGCCGTTTACAGAGGAAGATATTGGCCGTGGATTTACGGTGTCGTGCTACATAAAACCCAGCGTCAGCACCAGCGTGCAGCTTGGCCTTTACGGGCCGGAAAACACCGCGCATGCATATTCGCCCTATGAACTGACAGAACAAGTGGCAGAGGCGGGGAAGTGGACGCAGGTGCGCTTATCTTTTACAGTGAGCGATTACATTGTCCAAAACGGGCTGTATATGGTGGGCATTGGGCAGCCAAGCGGTGCGGCACCGATTGCGGCTGAGCTGTATGTGGATGATCTGATTGCAGAATCAGACGACTTGGTGTATTTTTCCATGCGGCAGGACAATCCAGACGCCATTTATGAAAGCCTTCCAAACGACCAGGCAACAACGCTTTTGACCTTTGAAGACTTTAAAAACGCCAACATTGGCGGCAGCAGTACGTATAATGCGACAAAATCCCTTGTCAGTGTCAATGACCCGACGCTGCCTTTTGATGAGGCCATGCGCATCAGCGTTGGTATAAAACCGGAAATACCCTACAGTGTGCAGATGTCGCACGCTTTGCCTGCCGGGCAGGTGAAAGACGGCGATATGCTGCTTGCCATCGTATACATGCGCGCCATTGCTTCGGAAAGCGAAAAGGAAGAGGGGCACTTCCAGTATGTGGTGGAGCAGGGACAGGCCGCCGGGTATGAAAAAGTACTGCAGTCGGATGCAAAAGTGAAGGTGGGCAGCGGCTGGAAAAAGTTTTATCTGCCGTCCGGCTTAATTGATGGGCTGGAAACAGAGCTCAACTGCCTGATCCGGCTGGGATATGAAGTGCAGACGGTGGAATTTGGCGGCTTTGAGCTGATTCACTATCCGGCGTCCTGTGGTTTGGAACCAGAAGATATGCCTGACAGCACCTCCAGGTATGACGGAAATGAGCCCGGCGCGGCGTGGCGGCGAGAGGCGCTGGAGCGCATTGAGACGCTGCGAAAGGGCAAGATGCAGGTGCTTGTGAAGGACGGTGAAGGAAATCCGCTGCCTGGTGCGCTGGTGGATGTGGATATGACCGAGCACGAGTTTCAGTTTGGCACGGCGGTCAATACAAACCTTTTGAGCAGCTCTTCGAATGCAAAAAAATATCAGGAAGCAGTACAAACCTACTTTAACACTGCAGTTTTAGAAAGTTCGCACAAATGGGTGGAATATGAAAAAAATCCAAACGATGCGCAGCAGATGGTTTCAAAGCTGGAAAAGATGGGAATTCGATATATCCGCGGGCACACGCTGATGTGGGACCGCTCCTTTCCCAACGGCTGGAATGACAACACCTCCATCCCAAAAGACCTGTACGAAATGTTTGTGCGCAAAGATAAGGAGGCCATTGACAAACGGATACAGGAGCATTTTCAGAACGTCGGCGGCTACTTTTCGGGCAGGCTGGTGGACTGGGACGTGGTAAACGAGCTGGTAAACAACAACGCTATCCGCACGGAATATGGGAATGCTGTGCTCAACCAGTGGTTTGACTGGGCGCGTGCGGCTGACCCCCATGCACAGCTTTACATCAACGAAACGGGCATTACAGGGCAAAACGATACTGCGTTAAACACCTTTTGCGATGTGCTGGACTATATGGCGCAAAACGGCGTGGATTGGGATGGTATTGGCGTGCAGGCACATTTTTCCAGCCCTTGTGACCCGGTAGATTTCTACGAGCAGCTCAATCGGCTTGCGAAATATGGAAAACGTATGAAAATCACGGAATATGATTTTAATAAACCCGGCCCGCTGCAGGGGAATTTTACGCGCGATATCATGCTTTTATGCCTTAGCCATCCCAACATGGAGGGGTTCCTGATGTGGGGCTTCTGGGACGGCTCACACTGGCTTAAGAACGCGCCGTTATTTAATCGGGATTGGACGCTCAAAGAGTCGGGCGAGGAATATATGGACTTGGTGTTTCACCGCTGGTGGACGGACGAGAGCGGAACAACCGGTGCAGATGGAAGCTATGCGCAGCGGGTGTTTTATGGTGATCACACCATTACTGTGCAGTACGAAGGGACGAAAGTGACAAAAAAGGTCACAGTGGCGCGCGGCCAGGACAATGTTTTTGAGGTTGTGTTTGACAGCAGTCTATTTACGCCGGCTAAGGCAAATGGCAGCATTACGGTGTTTGACGATTTAGAACAGTTTACAAACGAGATTGATTTTGTGGCAGGCGGCGCATATCCACCCGAATATATTGCGCTTACTTCAGAGGAGGATCACACGACTGGGAACGGCAAGAGCTTAAAGCTTTCCAACCGGGGCTCTATAGCACATCGTGTTAAATTAAGAAATTCCCTTACGCAAGCTGGATTTGGCGGACGGGATTTGGGCAAGACATTCCGGGTTTCCTGCTGGGTGAAAACAGACCTTGCCGGCGAGGTGGCAATCGGCATGTTTGGCGACACCAATACCACCTATGCCATCAACTATCATCAAGGGACGCGTGCAGCCGTGCAAGCTGGAAAGTGGACCAAGCTGGAATTTTTGTATACGATAGAGGAAGAGACCCTTGCAGCAGGCAATGAAGTGACGATGTTTGGAATTGGACAGGTGGATGGAAAGACCATTCCCACCATCTATGTGGATGATATCTCTGTGGTGGAAATAACAGAGCAAAACGGTTTTGAAGATACGGCGCTGCCGGAATTTTCGCCGTTTGGCGGGTATACAGGCGAAGTGTCATTGCGTGATTCTTTAAACCATTCCATTTCAGGAAAACAGGCGCTTATGCTGGATGGGTTTACGGCTGCAAACCAGGGCATTATGCTGCCGCATATGCTTTCAAATGCGCAGCTGACGCAGTATGACATTGGTAAAACCTATCAGGTTTCCTGCTGGGTAAAACCTGAGGTAGATACCAATATCCAAATCGGGGTTTATGGTACCGGCGGCTATGAAGATACCCCGCATGCGTCTGTGGATATTTTGGCCAAAGCGGGGCAGTGGAACAAGCTGATGCTGGCATATCCTGTGACGCAGGAGACAGTGGATGCAGGCGTCAATACAGTGGGGATTACACAGACTGGCACGGCGCCTCTGTTTGTAGACGATTTGCTGGTGTGCGGTGCGGATGGATATGCGCCGCAGCATTATCTTCTCACAACAAGCAGCCAAGTGGCTGCTGGGGACGAAAAAGCGGATGTTTCACTTACGGTTGCACCCGGTATGAATTATGACGGCTATGAAATGCCGTTTACCGTAGTGCTTGCTTCGTATGAAAACGGCGCGCTCAAAGACATTGTCCTGTCTGAGCCATATGTGCTTGCAGACGATACAGACACTGTGACTTGCAGTTTTGACATTGAAGCCAAAGCCGGCGACAGGCTAAAAGCGTTTTTGATCGAGCGCACCGATTCTTTAAAACCGCTTGCAAGTACGGTGCTCAATATTTCATTGCAGCCATAAGCAAGAAAAACTGTGTAAAAAACCGGGCCGTGGTTTTTAGGTGACACCAATTCGTCAAAAATTTACAAAAACACCGCTTATATTGACTATTTCGACAAAACGTGATAAAATATCCATAAGTATATATTCTAAAGAAATCTAGGGTGTTACCAAAGATGCTGAAAAATTATAAACTCATTCTTTTGTGCGCCGGGCTTCTTTTGATAGCAGGCGTTTCCGGTTATTTTATCATGAAGATGGACTTGACTGCAAGGGACAACAGCACCGTGCAATCCTCTGACTATGTCCAGCGCGCCGACCCGGAAATGGTAGAGATTTATGTTCATGTCAAAGGTGCGGTGAAAAATCCTGGGCTTTATACGCTTGCGCCCGATAAAAGAGTGGACGATGCGATTAAGGAGGCCGGCGGCGCGGCCGATGATGCGGATTTGAATGCGGTTAACCTGGCACAAAAGCTGGTGGATGGTATGGAACTGTATGTGCCGAAAATTGGAGAAGCGCCGCCATCTGGCATCACGCAGAGCGGTAAAATCAATATCAACACGGCGAGTAAGGAAGAACTGATGGAGATTCCGGGCGTTGGCGAAGTAATGGCCCAGCGGATACTGGATTATCGGGAGAACAATGGCGGGTTTACCTATCTGGAAGAGCTGATGAATGTAAAAGGCATTGGATCAAAAACGTTTGAGTCTATGGTAGACTCCATCACCATCTAAATGAGCGGGAGGAAAAATATGGTTCTTGACAGCTTCCGGCTGGACGGCAAGGTTGCATTGGTAACCGGTGCATCCCACGGCATAGGCTTTGCCATTGCAAAGGGGCTTGCACAGGCGGGCGCCACAGTTGCGTTTAACGGGCGCAGCCAGTCCCGGGTGGACGAAGGGCTTGCCGCATATGAAAAAAACGGGATTTTGGCGCGCGGTTATGTGTGTGATGTCACAGACGAGCCGCGGGTACAGGCCATGGTGGCTGACATTGCGCGGGAAATGGGGCCCATTGATATTTTGGTCAACAACGCAGGGATTATCCGCCGTGTACCCATGTGTGAAATGGAAGCGGAGGAATTCCGCAGGGTGGTGGATGTGGATTTAACCGGCCCGTTTCTTATGGCAAAGGCGGTCATTCCCGGCATGATACAAAACGGGCATGGAAAAATTATCAATATTTGTTCTATGATGAGCGAGCTGGGGCGGGAAACCGTGTCGGCCTACGCGGCGGCAAAAGGCGGGCTGAAAATGCTCACCAAAAATATTGCCAGTGAATATGGCGTGTACAATATCCAGTGCAACGGTTTGGGGCCCGGTTACATCGAGACCCCGCAAACCGCGCCGCTTCGCACTCAAAGGCATCCATTCGGGCGTTTTATAGAGTCAAAAACCCCCGCTGCACGCTGGGGTACAACGGACGATTTGGTGGGGCCCGCCGTGTTTTTGGCGTCCGATGCGTCCAACTTTGTCAATGGACACATCCTGTATGTGGACGGCGGGATTTTGGCTTATATTGGAAAACAAACATAAGAAAAATTTCAGCGGCGAAGGGGATTTGTAAAACAAAAAAGGGATATGGGCGGTAAATTCGCCCATATCCCTTTTTTCGTGCAGGAGATTATGGAACTGCTGATTTCATGCAGTTTTTCTTAAAATAATCTGTTTTCCGCTGGCTGTGCCGCCTTGTTTTCAAAGCTGCAAGGTTTGCTTTTTTACAGCGGTATCCGAAACATCCTTTGCGGTTTTTATAAGCCTTTACAATGTTTTTCATAATACGCCTTGATTTTGTCAAAGCTCTCCTGACTTAAATCATGCTCTATTTTACAGCTGTCTTCATAGGCTGTGGTTTCACTTACGCCAATATCCATCAGTATTTTTGCAATCATTTGATGCCGTTCATAAACACGGTTTGCAATTTCAAACCCTTTTTCTGTTAGTGTTATGCTGCCGTCTTGATCCATGTGGATATAGCCTTCTTGCCTGAAACGCTTCATTGCAACAGAAACGCTTGGCTTTGAAAAGCCAAGTTCGTTTGCAATATCAATGCTGCGGACCGACCCTTTTTGTTTATGAACCATTAAAATCCTCTCAAGATAATTTTCGGCAGATTCTTTTATCATCATCGTTTTCTACCCCATACCTGCATTTTAAATATTAGTATATCATACTTAAAAATGCTTGTCAAATACAGGGGGATGGCTCAAAAGAGCACCAATACAAAGCAGGAAAAGATTTTTTATCTTTTAAAAATTTGATGAAAAGTATTGACAAATATGGTTAGTTATGCTAAACTAACTAATGGGTTAGGGAATACTAACTTATAATGTACCACAATGCATTCTCAAATATGGTATATTGGTTGTTGAAATGAGGGGAAAATGATGAATTTGACCGAAGCCATTGAAGGAAAAACGTATAGGATTAAACAAGTTGAAACGGACGACCAAGAATTAAATACATTTTTATTCTCACTTGGCTGTTACAGCGGAGAAATGATTACTGTGATATCCCATCTCAAAAATAGCTGTGTTGTTTCTATCAAAGATGGGAGATATAACATAGACAGTCAGCTGGCAAGCGCAATTATCATTTGAGCCGTGCGCTTGCAATTGTTTGCCCTGGGGTTAGTCTTTGCTAACTTACCGTGTGCATAAATCCGTATGGATTGAATCATAAAGGAGGAATTTATCATGAGAATTGCTTTGACGGGCAATCCAAACTCCGGTAAAACCACCATGTACAATGCGTTGACCGGCCGGAATGAAAAGGTTGGCAATTGGGCGGGCGTTACCGTAGAGCGGAAAGAACATCCCATCAAAAAGGTGTATTACAACGGGAGCGAAGAATTGATTGCGGTTGACCTTCCAGGCGCTTACTCCATGTCGCCCTTTACATCGGAAGAAAGTATCACAAGCGCTTATGTAAAGAGGGAAAACCCCGATGTGATTATTAACATTGTGGATGCAACCAATTTGAGCCGCAGCTTATTTTTTACAACGCAGCTGCTAGAGCTTGGAACCCCTGTTGTAGTGGCGCTAAACAAGAGCGACATCAACAAGAAAAAAGGGACAAAAATCGATGTGGAAGCGTTGTCTGCTGCGCTTAGCTGCCCAGTGGTTGAAACAGTTTCCGTATCTGCCGACGGCTTGAAGGCAGTTGTTCAAGCGGCTGTAGAACGGGCGGGGAGCAGGCAGGAAGCGGTTTATCATCAGGGAGAGATTGATCTTACGGACAAGGCTGCTGTTGAGGATGCCGACCGCAAACGGTTTGAATTTGTAAATACCCTTGTGTCAAATGTTGAAACGCGGAAGGTACTTACAAAGGAGAAACAGTTCGGCGATAAAATCGACGCCGTATTGGCAAACAAATGGTTTGGCATCCCCATTTTTGCCGTTGTTATGTGGTTTGTATTCCAGGTTTCCCAGGTGTGGGTCGGCCCCTATATTGCCGATACCCTAGTGGCTTGGCTGGAAACCTTTCAAGGCTGGGTCGGCGGTTTGCTGGAAAGCGCATCCCCTTTATTGACAGCGCTTCTTGTAGACGGCGTCATTGGAGGCGTCATTGCCGTGATCGGCTTTTTGCCCCTTGTGATGGTCATGTATTTTTTGATTGCGCTTTTGGAAGACTGCGGATACATGTCCCGCGTTGCAGTTGTCCTCGATCCAATTTTCAAAAAGGTTGGCCTTTCGGGAAAATCTGTGATTCCTTTTGTGATTACGATCGGATGTGCCGTCCCGGGTATTATGGCCAGCCGTACCATTCGGAACGAACGGGAACGCCGGGCAACCGCGATGTTGTCCCCCTTTATGCCGTGCGGCGCTAAAATCCCGGTCATTGCGCTCTTTGCCGGCGCGTTTTTTGACGATGCGGGCTGGGTGAGCACCCTCATGTACCTTTCCGGGATTGTCTTAATTTTCTTAGGCGCGCTGCTGGTAAATAAAATTGCGGGGTACAAGGCAAGAAAATCGTTTTTCATTATCGAACTGCCCGAATATAAAGTGCCCAGCCTGTGGGGCGCATTCAAATCCATGTGCGGCCGCGGATGGGCGTACATAGTCAAGGCCGCTACGATTATTTTGCTGTGTAATACGGCCGTTCAGATTATGCAGATGTTTAACTGGAATTTCCAGGTTGCCGAAACTGCCGATACATCCATTCTTGCTACGATTGCAAGCCCCTTTGCGTATTTGCTGATCCCGATTGTCGGTGTGGTCAGCTGGCAGCTGGCAGCTGCGGCAGTCACCGGCTTTATTGCAAAAGAAAACGTGGTTGGCACGTTAGCAGTTTGTTTTGTTGGCCTGGAAAATTTGATTGATACCGAAGAACTTGCCCTGATGGAGGGCGCTGGCACAGAGGTGGCGACCGTCATTGCGATTACAAAGGTTGCCGCGCTTGCATACTTGATGTTTAACCTTTATACGCCGCCCTGCTTTGCTGCGATTGGTGCTATGAACGCTGAAATGAAGAGCGGAAAATGGCTTTGGGGCGGGATTGGCCTCCAGTTTGGCGTGGGATATACAGTGGCATATTTTGTCTATACCATTGGTACGCTTATAACAGCCCCTGCCACGTTAAATGTCGGCGCTGCCATTGCCGGCCTTGCTGCAGTTGTTGTTTTTGCTGTCATTGTGGGCATGCTGATTTACCGCGCCAATCAAAAATTGAATGCGGAATACACATTAAACACAGGTGCTGCAATGCAGGCGTAAGGGGATAGGAAGATGATAGATATTATTTTAGGCGCGGTTATTTTCGCGATTGTAAGCTGTGCGGCTTTCTACATTTACAAAGCAAAGAAACGCGGGCAAAAATGTGTTGGCTGCCCTTACGCCAAGCAGTGCAGCAGTAAGAAATCCAGCTGCTCGGGAAATTCCGGGACAACACGGTAATGGGCAACAATGGCCGCCATCGATGTATGGGTGGACGGCCCGGTCAGAATGGGCCTTTGCGCCGCCGTCCCCAATAACAAAATCCCGTCTTAAAAGACGGGATTTTGTTATTGATAAACATATATCTGTTTTTTGATAGGCGCTTTTCGGCACTTATTCTCCCACTGCGCTGTTGGAGGTGCCGATAAAAATGTTGCTGTCTTTGCAAACGCCGAGGCTGCCGATTTTGGCGTCCACCGCGTAGACGTCTAAGCCGGGCATGGCAATGAGCACCTGGTTGAAGCTTCCTGTAATCACCACTTTGTCTCCGCCGCCGCGAATGAGCGTCCGGCCTGTGAGGTTGCCGTTGTTGATGGATACGCCTGCGCCGTCCACCCCGTCGCCAATGATGACGTCGTTTGCTGTGGTGACGTTTTCAAGCGTGACGCCGGAAGTGCGGATCATCACATTCCCCTCTGGAAGCGAAGTGTATGTACCGGGCTGGTCGATAAAATTGGGCAGCATCCGGTCGATGACCGATGCAAATTCCGCACGCGTGATGTAGCTTTGGGGGTTGAGCTTTCCGTCGGTGCCCTTTACATAGCCGCTGTTGACAATCGCGGAAACGCCGCCCACTGCCCAGGAAGAGACACTTTGCGCATCTAAAAATCCCGAAAGGTCGCTTGCCTCGCCATCTGCAAGGGAAAACAGCCGCGCAAGCACCAAAAAGGTTTCTTCCCGTGTGATGGGGCTCTCCGGATTTAACTGGTCGCCCGTACCCTTAAACGCACCCATGGAAACTGCCTTTGCCATGTCGGCGTAAAACCAGTCGTCTTCTGAAATGTCGGAATACCGTGTCAGGCTTGCCTGCTGGGTTGCGCCAAACGCCCGCGCCATCACTGCCGCCATTTGCGCACGTGTCATGTTGTCTGTCGGGTTGATTTTTCCGTCATAGCCGCTCAAAAGTCCGTTATCCACTGCATGCTGCAGCGATTCGGTTGACCAGTCGTTTGGCATGTCGGAAAACTGTGCCTTTGCCGGAACTGCAAACAGTAGCAGGCATAAGGCTAAAATACATGTTTTTTTCATATTTCCCATCCTTTCGCGGGACTAGATAAAAATAGTATACCATATTTTCAGACAAGTTTCAACACCTTTTCCAAAGGGCCGATTTTATAAAAAAAATGGCCAAAACAGGATTTACAAATGCAGGGCAATGGGATATAATATGCGCCATAAGGGAACATTTGGAGGGATTTCTGTGATCAACCAACAGACATTTGACCAGATTGCAAAAACAGTGGGCGCCATGCTTGGGCTGGATGAAACAGTGGCGCTTGTGCCGGCCGACCGGCCGGGGGTGTATGTGAAGCTTGCCGCGGGCGCGGCGCAAATCGGCGCGCAAACAAAGAGCTATGCCGCGCGCGGCATTATGCTGCTTGCCAAGGCGGTGCAGGAAGGGAAGCAGAGCGTAGAAATTTTGCAAACGCCCTGCTTTGATGTGTGCGGAGCCATGCTGGATATGTCGCGCAATGCCGTGATGCGGGTGGACGCGGTGAAAGAATATTTGGTGCATATGGCGGCGCTTGGCATGAATATGCTGATGCTCTACACGGAGGATACCTATGAACTCAAAGAATACCCGCGGTTTGGCTATATGCGCGGCCGTTATACCACAAAAGAGCTCAGAGAAATTGACGATTTTGCCGATATGCTTGGCATTGAGGTCATTCCCTGCATCCAGACGCTGGGGCATATGGAGCAGTTTTTAAAGTGGAATGAGGCATTCCCTGTAAAAGACACGCCGTCTGTGCTCTTGTGCGGCGAAGAAGACACCTATGCGCTCATCCGCACCATGATCCAAACCATGGCAAGCACCTTCCGCAGCCGGCGAATCCACATTGGCATGGACGAGGCGCACGATGTGGGGCTGGGCCGGTATTTAAAAGAGCACGGCTATCGCGACCGGTTTTCCATTTTGAGCGAACACTTAAAAAAAGTGGTGGATATTTGCAAGGACGCCGGCCTTGCGCCCATGATGTGGAGCGACATGTTTTACCGTTTAGGCTCCAAAACCGGCGAATATTACGATTTGGACGCGCACATCCCTGAAAGCGCGGTGCAGTCTGTGCCGGATGTGGACTTGGTGTATTGGGATTATTATCACGATGCCATTTCCGACTACAACGCCATGCTGCAAAACCACAGGCGGTTTGGAAAAAAGGTGGTATTTGCAGGCGGCGCGTGGACCTGGAACACGCATTTGCCCAGTGTAAAGGAGAGTTTGCGCATGTCGGTACCCGCTATGCAGGCCTGTGTGGAAAACGGTGTGAAAGAAGTGTTTGCCACTGTTTGGGGGGACGACGGCGCGGAGTGCAATCACTTTTTCTCACTGGCCATGCTTCCGGCCTATTCGGAATATTGCTACCGCGGCAAGGCCTGCACAATGGAAGATATCCAATCGGTGATGGGGTTTGTAACCGGGTTTTCCTATGACTATGCAATGGCGCTTTCCCAGTTTAATGAGGGGCCGCGCCAGTGGGCGGGCAAGCCCATTTTCTACGGCGACCTTTTACGCAACCCATTAGAGCATGAAGCCTATTTCCCTAAATACAAATCGCTGTTTGAAACAACGCTATGCTCCCTGCGGCAAATGGGCGCGCCCAAAAAATTCGAGCCTTTGTACCGCCTTGCATGCTTGATGTTTGAAATTGTTTCGGAAAAAAGCGATTTGCTGCCCGGCATTTATGCGGCCTATCATGCCGGTGACCGGGATTACCTGGAGCGGGCCGCAAAGGTGCGGATTCCAAACTTAATCAAGCAATACCAGTCGCTTATGGCGCTGCACCAGGAAATCTGGCTTTCTAGCTGCAAGCCGTTTGGATGGGAAACGCTGCAAATCCGCTACGCCGGGATTTTGGCGCGGCTCTCTTATGCAGAAGAGCGGATTTCAGATTATCTTTTGGGAGTGCTTCCCGCCATTGAAGAGCTGGACGCAGAACGGGTGGACTTTATTCCAGCCAGCTCCTATTATCACCGCTATCAAAAAGTTGCATTTACCGGAACCCATGCATAATCTGAAACAACCAAAACGGAAGCGTTTTTCATACGCTTCCGTTTTTTTGTGGTTTTTAATCTTTATTTGTGTTGTTTTTTATTTGAAAACACTTGACTTTTCTGTATTTTGTTGTAAAATAGAGTTAGCAAAACTGCAAGGAGGACGGTTATGGGCAGGTTGGATATTTCAGAAATTGCAAAATCAGAGCGGATTGACCGGCTCAAAAACGCATTGTTTGAAGCGCCGCCGCAAATTGAGGCGGACCGCGCGCGGCTTTTGACCGAGAGCTACAAGGCCACCGAGGGCGAGCCCATCATCACCCGCCGCGCCAAGGCATTTTACCATATTTTAAAACACATCCCCATCACCATTCGAAAAGACGAGCTGATTGTGGGCAGCGCTACGAAAGCCCCCCGCGGCTGCCAGGTGTTCCCTGAGTTTTCTTATGCGTGGCTGGAAGCGGAGTTTGACACCATTGCCATCCGCAGTGCCGACCCGTTTTTTATTTCGGAGCGCACAAAGGCGGAGCTTTCCGAAATTTATACATATTGGAAGGGCAAGACGACCAGCGAGCTGGCCACTGCCTATATGTCGGAAGCGGCGTTAAAATCCATGGAGCACAACATCTTTACGCCGGGCAATTATTTTTACAACGGCGTGGGGCATGTGAACGTGGACTATCAAAAAGTGCTCAAAAAAGGCTATGCGGGAATTTGCGCCGAGGCGCAGGCAGAGCTTTCTAGGCTTTGTGTGGGAGACGGCGACTATGCGCGCCGACATGCGTTTTTAGAAGCGGTGTGCTTAAGCTGTGAGGCGGCGATTGTATATGCCAGCCGCTATGCGGATTTGGCGCAGGCACAGGCGGATAAAGAGGCTGACAGCAAACGGAAGGCGGAGCTTTTGGAGATTGCCAAAAACTGCCGCAATGTGCCAAAGCATGGCGCAAACAGCTTTTATGAGGCCTGCCAGTCCTTTTGGTTTGTGCAGATGCTGATTCAGATGGAGTCGAGCGGGCACTCCATTTCGCCCGGACGGTTTGACCAATATATGTACCCCTATTATCAAAAAGATATGCAAAATGGCACGCTCACCCGCGAACGGGCGCAGGAGCTGCTGGATTGTGTGTGGGTGAAGCTCAACGACCTCAATAAGGCGCGGGACTGCGTTTCCGCCGAGGGGTTTGCAGGATACAGCATGTTTCAAAATATGATTTGCGGCGGGCAGACGGCCGATGGCGCCGATGCGACCAATCCGCTGTCCATCCAGTGCATTGAGGCGTCGCGGCACGTGATGCTGCCCCAGCCTTCGCTCTCTGTGCGCGTTTTTAACGGCACGCCGCACGAGCTGATGCAAAAGGCGGCGGAGCTCACCCGCACAGGGGTGGGGCTGCCCGCCTATTACAATGACGAGGTCATCATCCCCGCTATGATGCGGCGGAGCATCACGCTGGAAGATGCGCGGGATTACTGCATCATCGGCTGTGTGGAGCCGCAAAAGGGCGGGAAAACGGATGGATGGCACGACGCGGCGTTTTTCAACATGTGCCGGCCCTTGGAGCTGGTGTTTTCCAACGGGATGGACCAGGGGGAGCAGATTGGCGTAAAAACCGGCGAGGTGGAGACGTTAAACTCGTTTGAAGCGTTTTATCACGCATACCAAAAACAGATGGACTATCAAATTTCGCTTTTGGTCAACGCCGACAACGCGATTGACATGGCGCACGCCGAGCGGTGCCCGCTGCCGTTTTTGTCCTGCATGGTGTCCGACTGCATTGCGCGCGGAAAAAGCGTGCAGGAGGGCGGCGCGCACTATAACTTCACCGGCCCGCAGGGGTTTGGCATTGCCAATATGGCGGATGCGCTGTATGCCATTAAAAAACTGGTGTTTGAAGAGCAAAAATTCACGTTGTCAGAGCTAAAGCAGGCGCTCAAGAACAATTTTGGCGCAGGAATCCCCAAAAAAAAGGCGCAGGAACTCACGGTGGGCATTGCATGTGAGCTGGCAAAACGCGGTGTGCAGGTTTCGGAAAAACAGGTCAAAGAGATTTATAAAACGGTGCAGGAATCCTCAGGCGGCAACCCGGCCTATCAATCCATCCTTCAAATGATTGAGGCGCTGCCCAAATATGGAAATGACTTCGACGAGGTGGATGCGCTTGCGCGGGACGTGGCCTACACCTACACGCGGCCGCTGGAGCAGTATCGAAATCCGCGCGGCGGGCAGTTCCAGGCGGGGCTGTACCCGGTTTCTGCAAATGTGCCGCTGGGCGCGCAAACTGGCGCAACGCCGGACGGCAGGCTGGCTGGGACACCCATTGCAGACGGCGTTTCCCCGGCAGCAGGGCGGGATGTGAACGGCCCCACGGCGGCCTGCAATTCCGTGGCCAAGCTGGACCATCTTGTCGCGTCCAACGGCACGCTGTTTAACATGAAATTTCACCCTTCCGCATTAAAAGGACGGCAGGGGCTGGAAAATTTCTGTGCGCTTATCCGGGGATATTTTGACCAAAAGGGCATGCATATGCAGTTTAACGTGGTGAGCCGCGAAACACTTTTGGATGCGCAAAAGCACCCGGAAAATTATAAGAGCCTGGTGGTGCGCGTGGCGGGATACAGCGCGCTGTTTACCACGCTGTCGCGTGCGCTCCAGGACGACATTATCAACCGGACAGAACAGAACAACCTATAAGGCGGGGAAACAATGGAGGATTTTTTAAAATGCAAAGGCCGCATCTTTGACATCCAGCGGTTTTCCGTGCATGACGGCCCGGGTATCCGCACCATTGTGTTTTTGAAGGGGTGCGCATTAAGATGCCGCTGGTGCTGCAACCCGGAGTCGCAAAACTTTGCCATCGAGCAAATGAGGATGGACGGCAAGCAAAAGCAAGTGGGGGAGGACGTGACGGTGCTGCAGGTGCTGGACCGCGTGTTAAAGGACTTGCCCTATTACCGCCGGTCGGGCGGCGGGGTGACGCTCTCAGGCGGGGAAACCCTTTGCCAGGCCGAATTTGCCCGTGCGCTTTTGATGCAGCTAAAGGAACATGGGATTCACACCGCGGTGGAAACCACGGGGTATGCAAGCTATGAAACCATAGAATCGCTGCTGCCCTATCTCGATTTGGTGCTGATGGACTTAAAACACATGGATGCAGCAAAGCATGCGGCGTTCACCACCAAATCCAACGCGCTGATATTAGAAAATGCGGTTAAAATTGCAAACAATGCAAAGGAGCTCATCATCCGTGTGCCGGTCATTCCCACATTTAACGACACGCCGGAAGAAATCCTTGCCATTGCGGATTTTGCAGCATCGCTGCCAGGTGTCAAACGGCTGCACCTTTTGCCGTATCACCGGCTGGGCACCGATAAATACCAGGGCCTGGGCAGGACGTACACGCTGCCCGGCATCCAGCCCCCCGCAGATGCAACGATGCAGGCGCTGCTTCGTGCAGCGGCGTCTTGCGGGCTGGACTGCCAGATAGGAGGGTAACACAGTGGAATATGGAAAAGACCGGGCGCGCATTATCCAGGAAAGCGTGCCGGGAAAGCAGATTACCATTGCGCACATCATTGCCAATCCGGACAAGAGCCTGTATGACAAGCTTTCGTTCGGAGCGGAGGGGGCGCTTGGCGGCGCCATTGGCATTGTCACCATCACGCCGGGGGAAACCGCCATCATTGCCGGCGACATTGCCATTAAAACCACGGGTGCGCAAATTGCATTTCTGGATCGGATAAATGGCACGCTCATTGTGACCGGCACGGTTTCGGAGGTGGAAACCTCGCTGCATGCGCTGATAGACTATGCCGAACAAAAATTGGGATTTTCTGTGTGTGCAGTAACAAAAACCTAAAATCTGCCTAAAACAAAGAAAAATGCAACAATTTCATTGACATAAAATGGGATTGATGCTATAATAACAACATAAACAAAAAAAAACAGAAAGAAGGAAACAGATATGGCATCGGAATACGAAATCAAAAAAGAAATCTGTGAAATTGGCCGGCGTATTTATGACCACCGCATGGTGGCGGCCAACGACGGCAATATTTCGGTAAAGCTTTCAGACAATGAATTTTTGTGTACGCCTACGGGTGTGAGCAAAGGGTTTATGACGCCGGAGTTCATTTGCAAGGTGGACAAAAACGGCAATGTGCTGCAGGCCAATAAGGGATACCGGCCTTCGTCTGAAATCAAAATGCACATGCGGGTTTACAAAGAGCGCCCGGACGTGGGCGCAGTGGTGCACGCGCATCCCATCTATGCCACCAGCTTTGCCATTGCGGGCATCCCGCTCACCCAGCCCATTATGCCGGAGGCGGTCATTTCGCTCGGATGCGTTCCCATTGCGGAATACGGCACGCCGTCTACCGAGGAAATTCCCGACGCGGTGTCCAAATATCTGCCGTATTTTGACGCGGTGCTTTTGGAAAACCACGGCGCGCTCACCTATTCAAATACCCTTCTTTCCGCTTACTATAAGATGGAATCGGTGGAGTTTTACGCCGAACTGTTGTATCGTTCCCGCCAGCTTGGCGGTCCAAAGGAGTTTTCGACAGACCAGGTCAAACGCCTGTATGAAATCCGTAAAAAATTGGGCATGACCGGCAAGCATCCGGCAGACCTTTGCCCCAACACCAAGGCGGGCAATTTAAGCTGTCACAACTGCGGCGTGCCGTCCTGCGGCATCAGCGGCAAAGGGAGCGGCGAGGAAGATTTAGTGGCGCAGATTACCAAACAGGTATTGGCGCAGTTAAAGGGGTGATTATTTTTGGATTTCAACCAAGTCGATATTGAAGCCATTGTCAAACAAGTGCTTTCCGGCATGCAGCAGGACGAAAAAACGCCGCCGGCGCGGGGTGTTAAAAAAACCGCAAAAGTGGCCATGCTCACCGCGCCGGAGCACTATGACATCAAGGAGTATCCCATCCCCGAAGTGGGGGACGGCGATATTTTGGTGAAGGTGGAGGGGTGCGGCATTTGCGGCACGGACGCGCATGAGTTTAAGCGCGACCCATTTGGGCTCATCCCGGTAGTGCTGGGGCATGAAGGCACCGGCGAAATTGTGAAAATGGGCAGGGACGTAAAGACAGACAGCGCGGGCAAACCGTTAAAGCTTGGCGATAAAGTGGTTACCTGTATGATTTTTAAAGACAACCCCGATATCACCATGTTTGATTTAAACAAGCAAAACGTGGGCGGCTCGGACGTATACGGCCTGCTGCCTGACGACGACGTGCATCTAAACGGCTGGTTTGCCGAATACATACTGATCCGCAAGGGCTCCACGGTGTTTAACGTGAGTGATCTGAGCCTGGATCTTAGAATGTTGATTGAGCCGTGCGCAGTGCTCGTCCACGCGGTGGAGCGTGCAAAATCCACCGGCATCCTGCGGTTTAACAGCCGCGTGGCGGTGCAGGGGTGCGGCCCGATTGGGCTGATTTGCATTGCAGTTCTTCGCACCATGGGTATTTTGCACATCACGGCAATCGATGGCGAGGAAAAGCGGCTGGCGTTTGCCAAAGAGATGGGCGCGGACCACACAGTGAATTTCAAGCAGCACAGCGGCATTGAGGCGCTTGCAAATGCAGTTTCAGAGAGCTTTGACGGGCATTTGGCTGATTTTGCGTTCCAGTGCACCGGTTCCCCTGTGGCACACGCCAATATCTACAAATTTATCCGCAATGGCGGCGGCCTGTGCGAGCTGGGCTTTTTTATAAACGGCGGGGACGCCACCATTAACCCGCACTTTGACATCTGTGCAAAAGAGCTCACCACGGTGGGGTCGTGGGTGTATACGCTGCGCGACTACGCCACCACGTTTGACTTTTTAAAGCGTGCAAAAGAGATTGGCCTGCCGATGGAAAAACTCATCACCCACCGGTTCCCGCTTGAAAAAATCAACGAGGCGCATAAAACCAATTTGGCAATGGAAGGCTTAAAAATTGCAATTATTAATGAATAAATGAAAATTTATAGGAGGAAGTAAAAATGGCACAAGAAGCATTGGGAATGATTGAAACAAGAGGTCTGGTTGCGGCAATTGAGGCAGCGGATGCAATGGTAAAGGCGGCGGAAGTGGCGCTTGTCGGCACTGAGAAAATCGGCTCCGGTTTGGTATCGGTGATGGTGCGCGGCGACGTGGGCGCGGTCAAGGCGGCAACCGAAGCGGGCGCACAGTGCGCATCCAAGCTGGGCGAGCTGGTGGCAGTGCACGTTATCCCGCGGCCGCACGCAGATGTGGAGAAAATTTTGCCCACATTGTAAGCGAGGTGTGACAAATGGCAGAATCAAAAAAGAAAGCGGCGGTAAAAAAAGAACAGCCAATTGCAAAGGAGGAAATAAAAATGGCATTAGAAGCATTGGGAATGATTGAAACAAGAGGTCTGGTTGCGGCAATTGAAGCGGCGGACGCAATGGTAAAGGCGGCAAACGTCACACTGATTGGCACCGAAAAGATCGGTTCCGGTTTGGTGTCGGTGATGGTGCGCGGCGATGTGGGCGCGGTGAAGGCCGCAGTGGAAGCGGGAAGTGCATCGGCATCCCGGCTGGGCGAAATCATTGCAACGCATGTCATCCCCAGGCCCCATTCGGATGTGGAAAAAATTATCCCAACATTATAATGGTTAGAGGGTGGATGCGATGATGGTCGGCAAGGTGTGCGGCAGTGTGGTCGCAACGCGGAAAAACGAAAATTTAATTGGCAGCAAGTTTCTCATTGTAAAACCGCTTGCGGGTATGGGCAAAGGCGATATTGTCGCAGTGGACAACGTGGGCGCGGGCATTGGCGAAACGGTGCTGGTGGCACTGGGCAGTGCGGCACGCATTGGATGCGGGCAGGAGAAATCGCCCATTGATGCGGCGATTGTCGGCATTGTGGACAGCGCAAGCGGATTGGAGCTGTAGGACATGCAGATGGAAAAACTGGTTGACATCATGCAAAACGCTGGGATTGCCGGTGCGGGCGGCGCGGGGTTTCCCGCCTATGCCAAGCTTAGCAGGCAGGCGGATACAGTGCTTTTAAACTGCTCGGAATGCGAGCCGCTCATCCGGGTGCACCGCCAGCTTTTAGAGGCGTATGCCTATGAGATTTTGACCGCGCTGGATACGGTGTGCGAAGCAATCGGCGCATCGCAGTTTATTGTGGCGGTCAAAGGCTCTTACACCGGCGCAGTGCAGGCGGTTTCGCACAAGCTTGCCAATTTTAAGCGCGCAAAGCTTTTTAAACTGCCGGAAGTCTACCCGGTGGGCGACGAGATTATGACCATTTACGAGGCGACCGGCAGGCTGGTACAGCCGGGGCAGCTTCCGGTGAGCGCGGGTGTCATTGTGTATAATGTGGAAACCATGTTAAACCTCTACCATGCGCTTTTAGGAACCCCGGTCACGCACAAATATGTCACAGTGGCAGGGGCAGTAGCGCATCCGCTTACAGTGAAGGCGGCCATTGGCACGCCGTTTTCGGCGCTTGTTGCATCAGCTGGCGGATGTGATATGGATGCAGCGCTCATTTCCGGCGGGCCCATGACGGGTGCGGCGGCACAAATGCAGGATGTGGTGACCAAAACCACCAATGCAGTGCTGGTGCTGCCTAAATACCATCCTGTGGTGATGAACAAACATTTAAACGCAAATACAGGCGTCAAACGCGCCATGAGCGCCTGCTGCCAGTGCCAAATGTGTACCGACCTTTGCCCGCGCCATTTGATGGGGTATCCCATTGAGCCGCATCTTGTGATGCGCACTTTGGCGCTGGGCGACACTTTGGGCGCCGCGGCGCTTTTAAACACAGCGTATTGCTCACAGTGCGGGCTGTGTGAGCTCTATGCCTGTATGCAGGGGCTTTCCCCGCGCACGCTGATTGGCAAGGTGAAGGGCAGCTTAAAGGCGTTGAACGCAAAGCCGGAACCGCCAAAGGAGGCGGACATCCATCCGGCGCGTGACCTTCGAAAGGTGCCGGAACACCGGCTGATTGCGAGGCTGGGGTTGGCGGGCTATGATGTGGATGCGCCGCTCTCCGAAAATCCGCTGTGCGAAAAAACGCTCACCGTGAAGCTTTCCCAGCACATTGGAGCGCCGGCAGTCCCGGTTGTAAAAATGGGCGATCAGGTTTTTGCGGGGCAAACAATTGCAGCCCAAAAAGAAGGCGCGCTTTCCTTGCCTGTGCACGCACCGGTTCCGGGTAGGGTGACACAGGTGGCAAACGATTGGATTACCATAGAAAGGCAGGCGGACACACGTTGAAACAGGCAATTGGCATGGCGGAGCTCACCACGGTATCTTCCGGCATTGCGGCGGCGGATTTTATGGTGAAAACCGCACAGGTGGAAATTATAGAGGCGCAGGTGGTGTGTCCCGGGAAATATATTGTGCTTGTCTGCGGCGGCATTGCGGCGGTAAAGGCAGCAGTGGACGGCGTAAAGACACAGTTTGCCAAAAACGTTTCAGACAGCTTTGTGCTGGGCAATCCGCATGAGTCGCTGTTTGGCGCCCTCTATGGCACTGCCAGGGTGGAGCAGGTGCGCGCGCTGGGCGTGCTCGAAACCTATTCGGCGCCGTCCATCATTACAGCGGCGGACGCGGCGGCAAAAACCGCGGTTGTCGATTTGATTGAGCTGCGCGTTGCACGGGGCATGTGCGGCAAGTCTTATATGCTTCTTAGCGGCGAGGTTGCGGCGGTTGACGCGGCCATTGCGCGCGCGCAGGCGGTTGCGGGCGGTGCGGGGCTGTTTCTTGACAGTACGGTCATTGCAAATCCGGATCAGAAATTGTGGAAAACAATCCTATAAGGGCGGGATCAAACCATGGCTGGCAAAACGGCTTATAAAAATCAATACAACCTTGACAATTATGACAGAATCAATTTAACCCTAAAAAAGGGGATGAAAGAGCAGGTAAAACTGCGTGCAGCGCAGGCGGGTATGAGTGTCAACCGCTATATTTGCGAGCTGATTTTAAACGATTTGGATAAAGGCCAAAGCGCTGTAAATAAAAGTGAGAAAAAGGACCTTGCGGTCTATTTATACTAGAAACCGGGGTGGATTTGGCATATGGACGAACGGCAAATTAGCGAAATTGTAAGACAGGTGCTGCATAGCATGGGCAATGCAGAGCGGCCGGCGCGGCAAATGGGCGTGTTTGACTCCATGGGAGAGGCGCTTTCGGCGGTGGAATCGGCCTATGCGCTGTACCGCGGCTATTCCATCCAGCAGCGGGAAGCCATGATTGCAAAAATCAGGGAATTTACATTGAAGGAAGCGGAACACCTGGCGCGGCTCGGCGTGCAAGAAACCGGTATGGGCCGGGTTTCCGATAAAATAATCAAACACCGGCTGGTGGCGGAAAAAACGCCGGGCACGGAGGATTTATCGCCTAAGGCCATCACGGGCGATGACGGGCTGACGCTCATTGAAATGGCGCCCTATGGCGTGATTGGGAGCATTACGCCCTCTACCAACCCCAGTGAAACGGTCATCTGCAATGCAATCGGCATGATTGCGGCGGGCAACGGCGTGGTGTTCAATCCGCATCCCAACGCCTGCAAGACGGCCAATTACGCGGTGGATTTGGTCAACCGCGCCATTTTGGAAGCGGGCGGGCCGGAAAACCTGGTGGTGTCGGTCAAGCATCCCACCAAGGAGAGCTCGGATGAAATGATGGCATCCCCCATTGTGCGGATGCTGGTGGCAACCGGCGGGCCGGGCGTGGTGCGGGCACTTCTCTCTTCCGGCAAAAAGGCCATTGGCGCAGGCGCGGGAAACCCGCCGGTCATTGTGGACGACACGGCGGATATTTTAAAAGCGGCAAAGGACATTGTGGACGGCGCAAGCTTTGACAACAACCTGCCCTGCATTGCGGAAAAAGAGTGTTTTGTGCTAGAACCGGTGGCAGACCGGCTGATTGCCGCAATGCAGGAGCACGGTGCATATTTGATAAACGCCGCGCAGACAGAAACGCTGTTAAAACTGTGCATGGTTCAAAAAGACGGCCGCTACACCATCAACAAACAGTGGGTGGGGCGGGATGCATCCAGGTTTTTGCAGGAGCTGGGCATTGTGTCAGACGCCAAGCTCATCATCTGCGAAACGAAGGAGATGCACCCGTTTGTGCAAGAAGAGCTCATGATGCCCATCCTTGCCATTGTACGGGCGAACGATATTGACCATGCCATTGACATGGCGGTGCGTGCAGAGCATGGAAACCGGCACTCCGCGCATATCCATTCTAAAAACATTGACCACTTAACCCGGTTTGCCCGGGCGGTGGAGACTACTATTTTTGTGAAAAATGCGCCTTCTTACGCTGGTATCGGCGCGGGCGGGGAGGGGTATACCACCTTCACCATTGCGGGCCCGACCGGCGAGGGGCTCACCGCGGCACACTCGTTTACCCGCTCCAGGCGGTGCGTGCTGGCGGACAGTTTTCACATTGTTTAAACGGAGGAACCTATGAAAGCGCTTGGCATGTTTGAGGTTTACAGCTTTACAACCGCAGTGTGTGCGGCGGACGCAGCTGCCAAAGCGGCGGATGTGCAAATTGCTGCGTTTGACCGCAACCGGCCGGTTAAAACTGACGTTCCAGCGCCGCTGGTGATGGAAGTAAAGCTTACGGGCGATGTTTCAGCAGTACAGGCGGCGGTGGAGGCAGGGTGCGCCTATGCACAAAGACAAGGCCGGCTGATTGTGTCCCATGTGATTGCACATCCGGACAGCCAAACGGAAAAATTGGCGTATCGAATGGATATCAACCGTGACAAATTTAACAAAAAGCTCCCAAAATCATTTGTGGGAAACCCGCCTGCGAGGGACCTCTGGAACGGCGCGCTGGGGTTTTTAGAAGTGCAGGGGCTGGTTGCTTCCATTGCGGGGCTGGACGCCATGGCCAAAGCGGCGGATGTGCGTCTGGTGCACACGGAAAAGCGGCTGGGCGGCCGGCTGGTCACGTTAGTGATTACAGGCACGGTTTCTTCGGTGCGTGCGGCGGTGGAAGCGGGAAAGGCCGCGGCCCAACCGCTGGGACAGGTGTACAGCGCGGAAACCATTGCGCGGCCGGATTGCGAGATTACAAAGTTTTTTGATATGGCGTAAGGTGGTGAAAAACCATGGAACAAGTGGATATCGAGGCAATTTCAAAGGCGGTGCGCGCGGCGCTTTTGGCAGAGCAGCTGTCAAAACCGGCGCGGGCAAACGATGACAGCATCAAAATCGGCGTTTCCCAGCGGCACATCCATCTGTCGCAAGACGACTTAGACGCCCTGTTTGGCAAAGGGTATGCACTTACCAAAAAGAAGACGCTTATGGGCCGCGAGTTTGCGGCACAAGAGGTGGTCACCTTGGTGGGGCCGTCGCTTAGGGCGATTGAAAATGTGCGGGTGCTCGGCCCGGTGCGGGAAAAAACCCAGGTGGAAATTTCAAAAACCGACACATTTTTATTAAAAATCAGCCCACCGGTGCGGCCGTCGGGCAAGGTGGAGGGCTCGGAGCGCCTGGTGGTTGTGGGGCCAAAGGGGAGCGTTTATCTTCGCGAGGGCGTTATCATCGCCAACCGGCACATCCACTTGACGCCGGAGTACGCAAAAAAACATGGGATCCAAGACAACGACACAGTGGATGTATACGTAAACGGGGTAAAGCCCACGAAATTTTATGACGTGCAGGTGCGGGTGCGGGATGATTTCAACATTGAAATGCACATTGACACGGACGATGCTAATTCCGCCGGTTTAAAAAACGGCGACCTTGTAACACTACTTACGCGGAGGTGACGGCATGTTTGCACTGGAGCGGCAAAAGCGGATTTTGGAAATTTTAAAAGCGGACGGCGCAGTGTGGGTGAGCAGGCTTGCGCTGGATTTGGGCGTGACAGAGGAGACCATCCGGCGCGATTTGGAAAAGCTGGAAACGCAGGAGGCGCTCATCCGCACACATGGCGGCGCGATACCGATTGACGAAAAGGTGTATGAGCTTTCGTTTGAAAAACGGAAAAAAGCGCATGCCGACATCAAAGAAAAGCTTGCCGCAGAAGCGGTGAAGCACATCTTGCCGTGGGATACGGTATTTTTAGATGCGTCCACCACCACCTTTTATATGGCAAAAGAAATTAAAAAGCTGGACAACGTAACGGTCATCACCAATTCCGCACGCATCATTTCGGAGCTTTGCGGCGCTGAACGCGTCAAGGTGATTGGCGTGGGCGGAATCTTAAGCCAAAACCAGTCGTTTGTGGGAAGCCTGGCGGAACGGACAGTGGCGGACTGCTACTATGCCAACAAGATGTTTTTTTCCAGCAAGGGCATTATGGACAATGCGTGGCTTTTGGAGGGCAATGAGCAGGAGTGCGCCATTAAGCAGCAAATGCTAAACAACGCGGAAGAAAAATATTTCATGTGCGACAAAAGCAAAATTGGCCGCATCGGCTATGTAAAACTGGGGCCGATTAGCGTGATGGACTATTTTATCACCGAAGGCGAACCAGACGCTGCTCTTTTAGCGCGCTTAGATGAGCACAAAATTCAAACCATCTGTGTGGAAACCGCTTGAGCGGGGAGATAAGACAATCGGATATTTTAAACGGATAAAGATGTTATTTGCATTTTTATCCGTTTTTTATATTTCAACTAGTTATTTTGTTCTTGGGTATGGCTTCTTTTCATCTGTCAAACCGGCGAGATAATCCATGCTTGTACCAAGGGTCAGTGCAATACGTTTGCATTGTTCAAATGTATAATATCGCTTGCCGGTTTCTATTTTGGAATAATCACTTTGATCGATTCCTGTAAGCATTTGCATTTTTAATTGGGAATAGCCCCGTTCTTTTCTTAAATCTTTTAATCTGTTCATAATTTCACCCCAATACGATTATGGCATGATGACCTATTGACATTTAGGGTTAAATTGACCTATAATAATATAGCAATATGTCTGTGAGGTGCTGTTTATGCCAAAAACGATATGCTGTTTTGCGGGACACAGCAAAGCAAGTTATGATTCAAACATAAAAAACAGGGTGCTTGGCAAATGCCGGGAACTGATTATTCGATTTGGAGTCAACACATTTTGGGTTGGCCATTATGGTGAGTTTGACAGCTTGGCGGCGAATGCTGTAAGGACGCTCAAACAACAATATCCTCAGATAGAACTTGACCTTGTAGTTGCGTATTTGACAAAAGAAATGAACGAATGCCCTGAAATGTATCAAAAAAAATATGATAATATTCTTATGGCAGAGATTCCCGAAAGAACTCCGCATCCTTATCGAATCATATACTGCAATCGATATATGGTTGATAACTCGGATTATCTAATATCATATGTAAATTATTCGTGCGGCGGTGCAGCAAAAACCCTGGAATATGCATTGCGAAAAAAACATATTAAAATTTCAAATTTTGGTGGTCTTCCCGTGGGTGGGAGGCAATAGCAGCCAAACAATAAGGTTTTATAAAGATATTACACTTTTGATAGCTGCCCATATGCGGGCGGTTTTTTATAAAATCCGGCTTGACGCGCCGTATAAATTGCGCTAAAATATAGATACTTAAAATAGAAACTTAAAATTTTGACAACAGATAAGGAGTGTGCGCGAAATGCCAGCATTAAAGGTAATGGACGATATTTACTATGTGGGGGTGCAAAACCAGAGCTTACGCGTGTTTGATATTATCATGTATACCGAGCACGGCACATCCTACAATTCTTATATTGCAAAGGGGAAAGATAAGATTGCAATTTTTGAGACGGTGAAAGAAAAGTTTTTTGACGAGCATTTGGAAAAAATCCGCGAAGTGTGCGACCCGGCCAAAATTGATTACATTGTGGCAAACCACACCGAGCCCGACCACTCGGGCTCCATTGCCAAGCTTTTGGACTATGCGCCCAACGCTGAGGTGCTGGGCACAGTGTCGGCCATTAAATTTTTAAAAGAAATTTTAAACCGCCCGTTCAAACACCGCATTGTGTCCGAAAAGGACGAGATTGATTTGGGCGGTATGACCCTTCGGTTTTTAGTGGTGCCGCTTTTGCACTGGCCCGATTCTATGTATACCTACATTCCCGAAAAAAAGGCGCTGTTTACCTGTGACAGCTTTGGCTGCCACTATGCGGACGACCGCGTGTTCAACGACCTGATTGAGGGCGATTTTACCGATGCGTATAAATATTATTTTGACAATATCATCGGGCCGTTTAAACGCCCGTATATGACAAATGCGCTTAAAAAAATAGAGGGGTTAGACATTGCGTTTATCGGCAACGGGCACGGCCCGGTGCTCAGAACCAATTTAGACCACTACATCAATCTTTACAAACAGTGGTGTGAGCCGCCAAAAAAGGAACGCAAAGACGTGGTGATTGCCTATGTGTCTGCCTATGGCTACACAAAAGAGCTTGCGGCAAAAATTGCTGAGGGCATTACACAAGCGTCTGATTTTGACGTCAAGATGTTTGACTTGGTGCACGATGACAAAGAAAAAGCCGCGCAGGCGATTGCGGAGGCGGATGGGTTTTTGCTTGGAAGCCCTACGCTTGTGGGAGACGCGCTGCCCCCTATTTGGGAGATGCTTTTAGGGCTTAACCCGATTATCCACAAGGGGAAATTTGCCTCCGCGTTTGGCAGCTATGGCTGGAGCGGCGAGGCGGTTCCAAACCTCATTTCCCGCATGAAGCAGTTAAAGCTCAATGTGGTT
Organism: Oscillospiraceae bacterium; assembly: GCA_021629085.1. Classification (GTDB taxonomy): domain Bacteria; phylum Bacillota; class Clostridia; order UMGS1810; family UMGS1810; genus JAJXRJ01. The sequence continues at coordinate 81,001 of JAJXRJ010000003.1, forward strand.
TTGGATGGGCTCAAAATCAATTTCAAGCCGTCGGAAGAACAGCTTTTAGAGGCGGAGGAATTTGGACGCGCATTTGCAAACGCCATGCAGTAAATAAAAATGCCGGGAGCGTATATCGCTCCCGGCGTTTTTTATAATTGAGAACCACGCATTTGCCGTGTGGTTGGAAAGAGGTTAACCGATAAGAAACAATCCCCCATACATGTATGATTATCGCAGCCTGCCAGTTGAAATAAAAAACATAGGATGTATGAAGGAAGCCATTTCGCATGTGCGCAGCACAATTGCTTATGTATCAAATAAAAAAGGAATGCTTATTCTCTTGCGCTGATGCTGGATGCTTCAATTTTAATTTCTATTATTTTGCATAGTGCACCAGGTCGGGCGAAGTGTTGGTCAGCGCTTGGAACTGATAGCCCTTGCCCTTCATGGTTTTAATAATATCTGCAACGGCATCCGGCGGCGTTGAGTTTCCACCTCCGTCGTGAGCCAGCACAACGGGATGCGTCTGTGAACCAATGGTTTGAATGGCATTTGCGGCAAGGGTTGCGCTATCCAGCTTTTTGCCTTCGGCGTCTTTGGTCAATGCATTCCAGTCACAATATCCATAACCGCGTCTGTCAAGCTCGGCAATGATCTGCTTGCGGACATCTGTATTTAAGTAGGCATTGTTGCTGCCGCCGGGAAACCGGAACATTGTGGGCTGTTTGCCGGTCTGCTTTTTCACCAGTGCCTCCACTTTGTCAAAATCTTCAAAAAAAGCCTCTTTGGAAGCATAGATTTGCTGATAGTTGTGCGAGTAGCTGTGCAATCCCACTTCATGTCCAGCATCGCTGATTTTTTTTACCAATTCGGGGAATTTTTCCACCTGCACACCCGTGAGGAAGAAGGTGGCTTTTGCATTATTTTCTTTTAGTACCTGCAGCAACGCCTCTGTGTTCGGCCCCGGCCCGTCGTCAAAAGTGAGATACACCGCTTTTGGCCGGCTTTGTGCTGCCGTACTTGAGTTTATATACTGCTGCTCGCGTAGTTTCAGTTCCTCTACTTGAGCTTGTAAATCGGCAATTTGCTGTGTGAGTTCTGCATTTTTTGCCTGCTGTTCTAAAACCAGCGCTTTTTGCTGTTTTAGCTGGCTGTTGGCAAAGGCCAGCATCGTGGAAAGAATAAGAATTGCCAAGATGACTATGAGAGAAAAGATACGGCGAATGACCGCTTTTTTCTTTTCGCGCCTGCGTTTTTCCGCTTGCCATTTGTTTAGGTACGCATTTGGGTCATAGGTGGATTCCCATGTGTTTTGCGGTTTTTTTTCAAGCGTATCCATCGGTTCGTCCTCCTTCTATAAATCTTTGTTTAGTATCTCACATTTTTCGATAGATTTCAACAGATTTAACAAAAATGTTAGAGATTTAACAAAAATGTTAGAACTTCATCAAAGGCTTTTTTGTGCCCTCCGATTGGCTGCAATGCAAAAACGGCAGGCTTTTCTTTTGAAATGGCACAAGTTTATTTGACAATTCCTTCCAATACAGTATATAATTTGATGAAAAAGGGGGAATTTAGATTGAAACAAGGATTTATATTTGTGCTAATCACGGCGCTGCTATTTGCCACGCTCGAGCCGGTGAGCAAGCTGATTGCAGGGGAAATTTTGCCGCTTGTCATGACGTTTCTGCGGTTTTTGGCAGGCGGGCTGCTGCTGCTTCCCGTTTCTATCTCCAAAATACGAAAGACACAGTTAAAGCTCTCGGTGCGGGATTATTTTTGTATGGTAGGACTTGGTGTACTTAACATCTGTATAAGCATGGTGCTTTTGCAATATGCAGTGCTCAAGGCGGAATCACCGGCGCTCATTGCCATCATCTTTTCGTGCAACTCGGTATTGACCATTGTGCTTGCCGCGATTGTTTTAAAAGATCCGATTACGGTTAAAAAGATTGCCGCCCTAATTTTGTGTATCATTGGAATTCTCATCTGTTCCTATAAGAGCCTGCAAACGGCAACTGGCCTCCTTTCTGTGGTGTACGCCGTACTTTCTGCTGTCTCATTTAGCGTCTACACAGTGTTTTCAAAAAAGCTGATGGTGCGCATCAGCGGGCCGGTGCAAACGGGGATTTCATTTTTGATGGGCAGCGCAGTGCTTTTTGTCGTACTGCTTATCCTGCGGGTCAATCCATTTGAAGGCATTAATACTGGAAATATCTGGCATATGCTGTATTTGGGAATTGGCGTTACAGGCCTGGGCTATTGGGCGTATTTTAAGGCATTGGAGAAGGCATCTGCCACTGCGGCTTCCATCGCCTTTTTCATCAAACCAATTTTAACGCCGTTTATTTCCTTTTTGATTGTGGGGACGCCCTTTCATACAGAGGTGTTTGTGGCGCTGGTTTTTGTTTTGGCAGGGTCTTATTTGGCGTCTTATGCAGATGCGCTACAAACCCGCACACATCGAAATGAGGCGGGGAATGAGTAGAAATAACCCGCTGTGGGAGCAGGATTATGCGCTGGTTCAAAAAACGTTGTCTGGAGACGAGACGGCCTGGAAAACGCTTGCGGACTCTGCAGGTAAAAAAGTGCTGAATGTTGTGATAAAAACAGACATTTACCATTTGCTGTCGCGGGAAGAACAGAAGGATTTGGCGGCAGAGGCACTACTACGCTGCTTTGAACGGCGGGCTTTATTTGACAAGCGGTGTCGCTTTTCTTCGTGGGTTTGCGGCTACGCGCGCTTTGTTACCATCAACTTCTGCAAAAAACGGTTGACACAGTTAAAGCAGCAATCACATTTTGAAAATTTGGCCAAAGCCCAAATGTATGTTCGTTCCAATCCACTCACTGTTTTGATGGCCAAGGAGCGCCAATCCTGCGTTTGGCTTGTGCTGAACGCCTTGCCGGCACGCGAGCGGATGGTTGTGTTTGAAAGCCAGTTTTGCCAAAGGCGGTTTGCGGACATTGGAAAAATGTGCGGCCTCACGCGCGGCCAGGTAATGTACATTTATGAAAATTCGCTTGAACTGCTCAAAACATATTTTAATTATTTCTACCACGTCGTACCGTTTTCAAAGAACTTTTAGCCTTAAAGCTGGGGCTCGCGGAGGAGCTTGTTGTATTGCGTTTGCAGATGATGTTTGTCAAATGCCATTATCGTTTGTTTCAATTTTTTGCATTTGTCACGGCAGGATGTCACCTGAACGCACACTTTATGTTCCAAATCGCCCAAATCAATCGCGGGAACATTGTGCTTTGCGCGGTTGAGGTTGATAAGCTGCCAATCGAACGTGATGTTCAGGAGTTGGCAAAACAAATCCTCGCACTTTTTGGGCGTGTCAAAATAGCCGCGTTTGTTTCGGGTTTGAATGGTCTGGTCAATTTCATCAAACTGGCATCTGATGAATTCTAAATATGGATTGTGCACGGTTTGCATAGGGATTCTCCTCATAAAAAAGCGTCGCAAGCGTCCTTCCGCTTCCGGAAAATGGCGTGGGTGTTCTCAAGGCTTCGCCATAAATGCAGTATAGTATAAAATAGCGCAACCGTCAACTTCAGCTTGTTAAGGAAAAGAGGAATGGTACGGCAATTGCTGCTATAAAGATGGGGTTTACACTTTTGAAAGCTTCGGATTCCTTTTTATATAGGCGCATGGATATTCCCAAATAAATACATTTGTGTTATAATACCCTATAAGGAGGTGTGAAACCGATGGAACTTAGGGTTTTAAATTACTTTCTATCTGTAGCAAGAGAAGGAAATATTACAAAAGCCGCCAATTTGCTGCATGTCACCCAGCCTACCATATCAAGACAGCTGATGCAATTGGAAGAAGAACTTGGTGTTTCATTATTTATAAGAAGCAACCATAATATTGTCCTTACTGAGGATGGCATGATTTTGAAACGCCGGGCACAGGAAATACTCTCCCTTGCAGATAAAACCAAACAGGATTTTTTGCAAAAAGACGATGTGCTGAGCGGCAATATTGCAATTGGCAGCGGAGAATTTCAATCTACGCGCATTTTATCTGATATTCTGTTTTCGTTCCACCAAAAATACCCCCTTGTGCAATATTCTATTTACAGCGGCAATGCAGATAACATTAAAGAACAGATGGAACGTGGATTACTGGATATGGGTTTAATGATGGAACCGATTGATATGAGAACATATAATTTTATTCCGATGCCTGGCAAAGAGTGCTGGGGCGTTTGGTGCCGGGAAGATTCTGAGCTGGCAGAAAAAGCGTTTATCCAGCCGCAGGATTTACTTCATGTGCCACTGATTACAACTGTCAACGAACTGCAAAGAAGCATGATTGGCCAATGGTTAGGCGAATATAGTAATGATATCCATATTGTGGCAACCGGGAATTTATTATACAATGAAGCAGTATTGGCGCAAAGCGGTATCGGGGTTGTCGTCGGAATAAAACTAAATTACACCTATGAGGGGCTGCGTTTTATCCCCCTTTCTCCGCGGCTTGAAATCGGTACAGCCCTGGCCTGGAAAAAAGAGCAGATTTTTGTTCCGGCAACCAATGCGTTTATTAAATATGCGCAATTATTCTTAAAAGGCATTAATCACAATAAATTATGAGTATTGGACATTTCGAATCATCTGAGATATAATAAAGGTGTTCCTGGATAGGAATACCTATTTTTTTGGCAAAGCGGCGGGAAACGCGTGTTTGGACATGCTGAACAAACAACGGCGAGATGCATTATAAAATATAAAAATCAAAACATTAAGTGGTGAAAGGAGTATGTATATGAAAAGAACAATATCCCTTATCTTGTCAGTTTTTATGGTGTTTGGCTTTGCGCTGACAGGCTGTGCGGCTCAGGAGGAGGCTGCATTGGACAATACAGGCAAGGAAATCATATTACAAATTGACAATCCGATGATGACGGTCAACGGGACGGAAAAGGAAATTGACCCCGGCAGGGGGACAGTACCGACGATAACAAATAACAGAACCCTTGTCCCGGTACGGGCCATTGTTGAAGAAATGGGCGGCAGGGTCGTATGGGAGGAAACTACCCAGACTGCAACTTTGACGTATCATACAGACGTGATTCGGATGACGATTGACAGTAATACAGCGTACCTAAATGATGAAGCATATGCCCTTGATGTAGCACCTGTGACGATCAATGACCGGACCATGCTCCCAATTCGCTTTATTGCAGAGAGCTTTCATTTTTCAGTAGATTGGGATGAGGAACAACAGATGATTACCATTACAAACAATCCACAGACAGAACCGTCTCCTGTCACACCCACACAGGAGGAACCAGACAATACAAATGTGCTTGTCGTATACTTTTCTGCCACAGGGAATACGAGAACATTAGCGGAAAAAATAGCGGCAGTCGCGGAAGGCGAATTGTGTGAAATTATCCCAAAAGAGCCCTATACCAGTGCGGACTTAAATTATAATAACGACAGCAGCCGCGCAAATCAAGAACTTAATACGGATGCAAGGCCGGAAATAGAAACAATGGAGATAGAGATTGCGGCATATGATGTAATTATGTTAGGCTATCCGATTTGGTGGGGACAATGCCCGCCTCCCGTACGCACGATCCTTGATAGCTATGATTTATCTGGAAAAACAATTATGCCGTTTTGTACCAGCGGTTCCAGTGGAATCAGCGGCAGTTTGCAAAAGATTCGGGAATTAAGCCCCAATAGCACTGTGACAGAAGGATTCCGCGGGACAGGCGCCACCACGGAAGAACAAATTAACGAATGGTTTTCTGAAAATGGATTTGTCCCGGCACAGGCGGCGGATACAACCCAACCGGCGGAACGTAATACGCTGTATATACAGGTTGGAGAGACCACTTTAACAGCTGCTTTGGTTGAGAATTCTTCTACAGCGGCATTAAAGGAGCTGCTTGCAGAAGGGCCGCTTACAATAGATATGAGTGACTATGGCAATTTTGAAAAGGTAGGAAGCCTCGGTACATCCCTGCCGAGAAATGACGAGCAAATTACCACTGAGCCGGGGGACTTGATTTTATACCAGGGGAACTCCTTTGTAATTTACTACGATACCAATTCTTGGAACTTCACACGGCTTGGGAAAATCAACGACGTCTCACAAGACGAATTAAAAGAAATTCTTGGCAGCGGCAATGTTACCATTACATTGTCAATAGAAGCGTAAATTCTAAAAAAGCAATGATACAAAAAGGAGGAATAAAAATGTTGAAACAGACAGCAGGCAGAGATGGGTTGGGAGATTTTGCGCCAAAATTTGCAGAGCTAAACGATGATGTCCTGTTTGGTGAGGTTTGGGCCAGAGAGGAGAAGCTGCCCTTAAAAATGCGGTCAATCCTTACCATCAGTGCACTTGTCAGCAAAGGGCTGATTGACAGTTCCTTTCAATATCATTTGATAACGGCGAAAAAGAACGGCGTCACCAAAGCTGAAATAGCGGAAATTTTGACGCATCTTGCCTTTTATGCAGGATGGCCCAATGCGTGGGCTGCTTTTCGCGTTGCAAAGGAGGTCTATACAGAGGGAGAATCTACTGAAGGACAACATGGCGGGATGTTCGGCCTGGGAGAACCAAACAGCGCTTTCGCGCAGTATTTTATCGGCAACAGCTACCTAAAGCCTTTGACCGACCCAAAGGAGACGGTGTTTATTGCAAATGTGACGTTTGAACCAGGCTGCCGCAACCATTGGCATATTCATCATGCGGCAAAGGGGGGCGGGCAGCTGCTGCTATGCGTCGACGGAGAAGGCTGGTATCAAGAAGAGGGAAAACCGGCACAAAGCTTAAAAGCAGGAGATGTTGTAACGATTCCCGCAGAAGTGAAACATTGGCACGGAGCAAAAGCAAATTCATGGTTTAGCCATTTGGCGGTTGAGTGCCCTGGAGAAAACACTTCAAATGAGTGGCTGGAACCGGTGGATGATGAACAATACTGCAATCTGGCATAAATGGCTCATACACTTGAAAAGACGTGGCTTGCCTGTATTGGTATGATGATCATTCACAGCCCACAGCCGCGGTCCGCCGTTGCGGGGCAAAAACACGATTTGGCAGAAAATAAAAACCTATCAGGGAATACCAGTTTGCGCGACCCTTTTGTGTTAAAAGACCGTTACCATCCGTTTCATTTGCTTCAGTTTTTATAGAGGAACGTACCAATGCGAGTCTAAGTGGTTTGGGAATGAGCAAGGGGGCTTTGAAATGACACAAATATCCAATTTAAAGAAAACGATTGTATTTACAGTTGCAATCATCATAATCTGTGCTTTGTTCGCGGGTGCAGCCATCTGGAATGCACATAATAAAGCTGTGCTGGCTGTAAACGAGGAAACCATTATCACCTTGCAGATTGGCAATCCGCAAATGACAGTGGATGGTACTGAACGGCCGATCGATAACGAAGGCACAGTCCCTGTGACGGTCAATAACAGGACGCTTGTTCCGGTAAGGGCATTCATAGAAGCTGTGGGAGGAAGGGTTGAATGGAACCCGGAAACGCAGGAAACGGCACTGCAATATAAAGAGGATGTCATCCGTTTGACAATTGACAGCACTACAGCATATCTCAATGACCAAGCGCAAACGCTTGATGTTGCGCCTTGTATCATCAATGACAGGACAATGCTGCCCATTCGGTTTATAGCGGAAGGCTTCCATTTTGAGGTAGGATGGACGCAGGAAACAGAAACGGTTTCTATTACAGTCCCTGCCGATGTTGCATCCGCTTCGGGCACAACATCGGCAGTGCCAGAATCGGAGACTGCGTCAACGGTGTATATGACGTCGGAAATTTCTTCCGGGGCACTGATGGAAATCTATCATCAACTCGGGTTCACCCCGCAAGGGAATGTAGCAGTTAAGCTCTCTACCGGCGAGGCGGGCAATCCCCATTATTTAGCCCCTGATTTAATTAAAGATTTGGTACAGTCTGTTGATGGAACCATTGTGGAATGCAACACTGCATACGGGGGAAGCCGTGCAAGTACAGCTGTGCACATGCAGACAGCCGAGGATCACGGGTTTACGGCGATTGCCGATGTTGATATTATGGACGCTGAGGGCACCATGCAGCTTCCGGTATCAGACAAAGCGGAAAATCTGCAATATGATATTGTTGGGAAAAATTACGAAAATTACGATTCTATGATTGTGCTATCCCATTTTAAAGGCCATGCTATGGGCGGCTTTGGCGGGGCAATCAAAAACATCTCCATTGGAATCGCTTCTCAAAATGGGAAGACATATATTCATTCCGGGGGACACAGTGAATCCAGCTTTAGCGGCGGCACGCAAGATCAATTTCTTGAGGCAATGGCAGAGGCAGCGCAGGCGGTTCATAATAACAAACAGGACGATGGCGGTATTATATACATCAGTGTTATGAACCATCTTTCTGTTGACTGCGATTGTGATGCAAATCCGGCAGCCCCGGAAATGCACGATGTGGGAATTTTAGCATCCTATGACCCAGTTGCGCTGGACCAAGCTTGTGTTGACATTGTATATAACACAGATATTGCGGAAAGCGGGGCGTTGAGAGAACGGATCGAATCAAGAAATGGCATTCATACGCTTGAGCATGCTGCTAAAATCGGTTTAGGGAACCGGACATACACCTTAGTCAATATAGATGAATAACGTCCCAATCCTGCGGGCAAAACACGATAATTTCTTTCATGCAAAAAACAGCCAGCCCCATCCCAGGCAAGTGCGAAAGGCGCAGCAGAGGTGATCTATAAATAGGGAATATGAACAAAGTTTTAGAAGAAATGAGGCGAAGGTATCATGGATTCATTTTTTGACCTTGTATCGCGGGAAGCAGTATATCTTTGGTATTATTTTGACCTCCAGCTTTGGCAAATACTGCCTTATTGGGCCTTGGGAATTGTAATTGGTTCTGTAGTTTCGGTATTTGGAAAGGAAAAAATACATAGGCTGCTAACAGCCATACAGGATAAGCATTTAGGGATCATTGGAATCATCCCGGCGAGCCTTTTGGGAATTGCTTCTCCGCTTTGTATGTACGGAACCATTCCCATTGCTGCGGCATTTTCCCAAAAGGGCCTGCGGGATGACTATCTTGCCGCATTTATGATGAGTTCTGTACTGCTCAATCCCCAGCTATTAATCTATAGTGCAGCGTTGGGGCCTGTCGCACTTATCATTCGCTTTGTTTCCTGCTTCTTATGCGGTGTCAGTGCAGGGATTCTTGTTCGAGTGTTTTATCAGCGTAAGAAGTTTTTTAATTTTGTTCCCTTTGAAGCGCGCGCGGGACGCGATACGGATCCCAATATCGCCAAGCGGCTTTTAAAAAATATTGGAAGAAATATCAAGGCAACGGCGCCGTGGTTCCTGCTCGGCATAGTATTATCAGCGGTGTTTCAGCGGTATGTTCCGGCTGAGCGCTTTGCAGGACTGTTTAATAACCGAGGATACGGAATTTTAATGGCGGCCACCATAGGCGTGCCGCTGTATATGTGCGGTGGTGGCACAATCCCTCTGTTGCAGCAATGGTTGGCATCCGGTATGAGTATGGGAGCAGCGTCATCTTTTATGATCACTGGTCCGTCCACCAAAATTACCAATTTAGGTGCATTAAAAACGGTGTTGGGAGTGAAACACTTCGTATTGTATATTGTTTATGTGATTCTATTTTCATTAGGAATCGGCGCATTGGTAAACGGGCTGTTTTAGATAAAAAATACGGCGAACCAAAAGGCTCGCCGTATGTGGTACGAGTGTTCTTGCAGGACTTGCTCACAAAGGGGATTTTGGCTGCGCCGAAGGCGCTATATCGTGAAAAGTTGGCAGCGATTGTGAGTCGTCGCGAGGGCGTTTACAACCGAGCAGACGAACTGAGCGTGACTTTTCACGAAAGAGGAGGAGCAGCGGCATGAGCGAACTCTGATTTTTGCAAAAAAATCAGAGCAAGCGATATAAAGCTTGCTCCGACGTGGTATGAATGTTCATAACGCAACTGCTTTATAAATTGTCTGCCTTTTCAACTGGAATCCAAATTTCATAATATCTTTTTTCACGGCGCTCGGCCCTGTCAGTCCAAAGATGATATACTTCCACTTCGAGATCATTGACCTGACGGTATCCCGAGTTTGGCAGCCATGAATTATGAATCAAATTGTGCAGCTCAGGTAACTCATCTCCTGCGTACCCTCCCCGCTGTGTGGTGAAGACAGCATACTTTCCTCCCGGAATAAAATGCTCCTCAAGTTTTGATCCTGTAACATTTTCCTCATCGCGGGCGATAACGTAGCTTCCCTTGTTCCAAATACCATACCAAACACCATCATAGCCATCGCATATTTTTGCAGGAATATGGTCACAGTCATCTGCCCACATGATGTGTTCGGCATTAAAGCGTTCCGATGCCGTCCCTCCAATCTTCCTAGAGATGCCCAAAACTCTCTTCTCCCTTGTTTCGACAATTCGAAAATCCATCTTCTTTGCTCCTTTTACCATAATGTAGAAGGAAGCAGGAGGATATATTTTTAACGGCTGGTACGGATTTCGTGCCTGTGTTGGAGTAATGCCATGCTGTCGTATAAACGCCTTGGTAAAAGCATCTGCACTGTCCCATCCATATTTGACCGCAACGTCTATCACTTTGCAACGACTGCCTTGCAGTTCATGCGCCGCCAGTGTTAGCCGCCTCCTACGAACGTACTCGTTCAGTGTCATCCCGGTCATATAGCTAAAAAAGCGGAGAAAACTGTCTTTAGTAACACAGGCGATCTGAGCAACCGTATCTAAATGGATTTCATCACACAAAGCGGATTCAATATATGAAATGGCCTTATTGAGCTGTTCCACTATATCCATCTGCTTCACCTCCCAACTATGATTTTCGTTTTGTTAAGTTAAATGAAAGTTGAGACCTTGAACTCCTTATGGTATAAT